>NZ_JAWOUH010000571.1:0-639 GCF_033339295.1 Vibrio sp. 704
TGCCAATCCACAGGAGTTATTTGAATCTGACCGATTTCGTCACCATTATCGCTCGATCCAGTGCGAGTGTAGACACTTTCAAACTCATCATGACCCAGCATGACCTTTTCAATTTCTCGCATTACGATATCTTTCTCATTAATGGAAAGATCCCCGTAAGAGCGTACTTTTACGGTGAAAAATGGCGGGTCGACTTCAGGGAAAAACTCAGCTCCTAACCCCGCTTTACTGTAAGTAAATCCAACACCACCCGCCAGCAATACCGCGCTCAGCAGCACTTTCCAAGGATGTTGAATCGCCACAAACAAGGTTTTGTAATAAAGCTTGGTAATTCCTGTCGCTTTCTCAAAGTTTCCGTTGTGTAGCTCCACCATTTCTTGTTGGGCTTTAGGATTGATAACCTGAGGTTTACCAATAATGCCGCCAATAACAGGCACAAATAGCAAAGCCATCACCAATGACGCCGCTAACGTCGCGATTAGCGTTAACGGTAAGTACTTCATAAACTCACCGGTAATATCCGGCCAAAAAAGAAGCGGAGCAAATGCCGCCAACGTAGTCGCGGTAGAGGCGGTGATCGGCCATGCCATGCGTTTGGCTGCGTCTCGGTATGCCTCTTTACGCGGCGTGCCTTCTTGC
>NZ_JAWOUH010000572.1:0-638 GCF_033339295.1 Vibrio sp. 704
TCAGGGTTGTAGGCATGGTACTCACCGCCATGTACGTATTTGAGTAATCCACCATGTTCAATCGATTTACGTTTTGCCCACGCCTTGCGGGACAAGTTGGTTAAATCTTGTTGGAAATCATCAAAGTTTGCGCCTTCGATGCGAGTGGTTACGCCTTTAAAGCACAAGTCGACCACTTCCCGGCTCAACCCAACAGCTTCGAACAATTGTGAGCAACGGTAAGAGGCGATGGTCGAAATACCCATCTTCGACATGATTTTGTACAAGCCTTTGTTGATGCCATACTGATAGTTCTGCATAACATCGCGGTAGTCTTTATCTAGGGCACCATCGTCAATCAACTTGCCTAGCGCTTCATAAGCTAGATACGGATAAACCGCCGTAGCGCCAAAGCCTAGCAATACGGCAAATTGATGAGGGTCACGTGCGGTTGCGGTTTCCGCGACGATGTTGGCATCACAACGAAGGTTGGCTGTAACTAAGCGAGTTTGCACGGCGCCGACAGCCATGGCGGCTGGAATTGGCAATTTGCCTTTGACTAACGCGCGGTCGGAAAGAACCACTAAAACGGTACCTTCTCGCACCACTTGTTCAGCTTGATCACATAAGTCATCGATCGCTTGCTTGAGATCTTTCTC
>NZ_JAWOUH010000573.1:0-638 GCF_033339295.1 Vibrio sp. 704
CTTCTTTGGTCGGTTGGCCTTTGGTAAAGAACAGGATGTTGGTCTTAATACCTGTGTATGGGTTGAACACGCCATTAGGCAAACGAACAATCGTGTGCAGGTTACACTCTTCTGTCAGCATCTTTTTGATTTTGGTTTTTACACCTTCACCAAACAAGGTGCCATCAGGCAACACCACACCAGCGCGACCATCTTTATCCAATACTTCGACAATAAGCTGCAAGAACAGATCAGCCGTTTCACGAGTTTGCATTTCGGCAGGGAAGTTCTTTTCAATCCCGTCTTCTTCTGTGCCGCCAAACGGTGGGTTAGTGGCAATCACATTGATATTGCTGTCCCAGTTTGAAAGCGGCTTGTTAAGCGTGTTGCCATGCTTAATCTGCACAGGGACTTCGATACCGTGGAGCATCATATTGGTGATACACAGCAAATGTGGCAGTTGTTTCTTTTCTACACCATGGATTTGCTTTTGCAGCGTTTGGTGGTCGGCTGCGCTTGTTACGTAGTTCTCTTTAACGTGATCGAACGAGCAAGCCAGGAATCCGCCCGTACCGCAGGCGGGATCCATAATCTGCTCACCTAGTTTAGGGTCAAGACGATTGACGATAAAGCGAGTCACTGCGCGAGGGGTGTAGAAC
>NZ_JAWOUH010000574.1:0-638 GCF_033339295.1 Vibrio sp. 704
GAGCAGGATGTCGCTGCTGCGCAACAATTGATAGATGAAGAGCGGGTAACTGTAGCGCGCATGGATACGCAAGAATTCATTTATTGCAGCGTAACGCTCACTTCTGGTGACGATGTTGTTTCGGTCACGATCAGTGGCGGTCACACCAACATTATCCAGATCACGCGCAATGACGACGTGATTTTTGATGCTCCACCACAGCAACGCGTTGCAACCGCTTCCGTTTGTGAAGGTGTGGATATTTCGATCAAACAAATCTATGAGTTTGCCACTCAAGCGCCTTTTGAAGAGATCAAATTCATTCTCCAAGCTGCAGAGCTAAATTCCTTGCTGGCTCAAGAAGGTATCGACCGAGGTTACGGCCTAGAAATTGTACGCACGCTAAAAGGCAACATCGAGCAAGGCTTATTGGGCAATGACTTAATGAGTCGTATACAGATGATGACATCCGCGGCGTCTGATGCTCGCATGGGAGGGGCGACGTTGCCAGCCATGAGCAATTTCGGCAGTGGGAACCAAGGTATTGCCGCTACAATGCCAGTTGTAGTTGCGGCAGAAGTATTCCAAAACGACGAAGAACAGTTGGCTCGCGCGTTGATCATGAGCCATTTAGGGGCTATTTACATCAAATCTTATTA
>NZ_JAWOUH010000575.1:0-636 GCF_033339295.1 Vibrio sp. 704
AGTGCCATTCGTGATGCGTTAATCGCTTTTACTGCGCCCATCGCGTTGCGTTCAATACAAGGCACTTGAACCAGTCCCCCTATTGGGTCGCAGGTCATACCTAGAGAGTGTTCCATTGCAATTTCAGCTGCGATACAAATTTGCTCGTTGCTGCCTCCTCGCAAGGCGGTTAGGCCAGTCGCTGCCATAGAAGAGGAAACTCCCACCTCACCTTGACAGCCGACTTCCGCCCCAGAAATGGACGCGTTGGTTTTGTATAAAATACCAATCGCTCCAGCAACGGCGAGAAAGTCTTTTAATTGCTTAAGGTCCAGCTCTTTGATGAATCGATGGTAGTACATCAATACTGCTGGGATAACACCTGCGGCACCGTTAGTTGGTGATGTAACGACTTGCCCGCCTGCCGCGTTCTCTTCGCTGACCGCAAAGGCAAACAAGTTAATCCAGTCCATGATCTCCATTGGATCATTTTCAACTGCTGCATTCGCTTCTAGTTTTTTCAACAGATTCGGAGCTCGGCGAGTGACGTTCAAGCCCCCTTCAAGGATCCCTTCAGTATCGAAACCACGCTGCATACACAGTGACATCACTTTCCAAATTTGTTCTGCTCTTTGGTCAATTTCTTCTTGCTCTCGA
>NZ_JAWOUH010000576.1:0-636 GCF_033339295.1 Vibrio sp. 704
AAGATGAAGGGCGTCAGCAAGGCGACTTAAACTTCGTGCATTACGCTGTCCAATACTGTTTGTACAACGCAGCTAAATCGCTGAACGAAGCGTACGCAAACTTCCCAGTGAAATATGTTGGTGGCGTGTTGAAAGGCTTGTTATTCCCACTAGGGAATCACTTCGACAAACCAAGTGATGAGTTAAGTGTCAGCATTGCTGAAGCCATGATGACCCCAGGCGTGCAGCGTGACCGTTTAACCCACTTGTGTTACATCGGCAAATCCGAAAATGATAGCGTAGGTTTGATGGAAAATGCCTTCCTAGCCATGTACGACGTCAAACCATTGGAGCGTAAGCTAATGAAAGCAGCGAAAGATGGCAAAGTGGCTCGTAAAGGTCTTCTGCAAGATCGCTTACAGCAAGCACTTGAAGCTGGTGTGTTGACAGAGCAAGAGGTTGAAAAGATCACTGCTGCTGACCAACTTCGTTACAAAGCTATTCAAGTAGACCACTTCAGCCATGATTTCTCTGAAGTTCGTACTGATAGCCCGAAAAAATCACACTTGAATCCAGCAGCCTAATGAGTGAACCTCGGTAATGAAAAGCACCTCCTAGAGGTGCTTTTTTGTGTCTTTTATTTATGACAAGGAGAGA
>NZ_JAWOUH010000577.1:0-636 GCF_033339295.1 Vibrio sp. 704
CTTCTTTGATGATGGCCATATCGTCTTGAGAAATGCGTTTTTCTGCGTCGTATTTTTTCGCTGTGTAGCGGCTGTTTAGATCTTTAATGATTTGATGAGACACGTTTTTATCCTCGTTATTCAGTTTTATATCGGCCGCTTTTAGCTTCGACAACCACGCGTACCTCGAAAGTGAGTTCATAGTACCGAATAACCAGCAATTGATAAGATGGCTTTTATTTAAATCACTTTTAACTTTTTGTTGAAAATCGAACAGAGAAGTTGGGAGTGATGTTTCAAACTCTGCGTAGAGAACGTGGTCTTTGCTGTTTCTTGGCAAAAATTACAAGCTTTGAGATATTCGCTTGCCCCTTGTTTGAGATATTAAATTACACTCATAAAATATGAGTTGTACTCTGGTTTTCGTTTGGAGTGGTCATGAATGTGATTGAGGTTTTCAACGACAGTTACGAGCGTTGTGTTCTCAGTGAGCACTTTTTCGAGCGGTTTTATGCCAAGTTTTGGTCGAAAGGAGAGAGCTTTCGGCAGAAATTTGAAGGCGTAGATATGCAAAAGCAAGTTCGTATGCTCAAAGGTTCGATCGTCTTTTTTATGATGACAGACACGTCTTCTGATGCGCGAAAAATGATGGAAAAG
>NZ_JAWOUH010000578.1:0-636 GCF_033339295.1 Vibrio sp. 704
TGAGTGCAGCTTTAGTGCTTTCTATGTTGTTGTTCCTGCTAAGGAGAAAACATGGCTGAGTTTACTTTCCTTAACCCATATTGGTTACTGGGACTGATAGCAATCCCCTTCGTACTCCTGATTAATCAAAAATTTAGAGCGAAAAAATCCGCGCTGATTGCCCCGCACCTCGCCAAAATGCTTGGGCAAACCACCCAGTCCAAACCCTATTTTACGATTTGGGGCTTGGCTTGGGCGATTGCCTGCGTAGCGCTCGCTGGGCCGAGCTGGCAATCAAATACACGTCCAAGCTTCGAGCTAAGCCAAAATCGCATGCTAGTGCTAGATATGTCTCGCTCGATGTACGCCAGCGACATCAAACCCAATCGCCTTACTCAAACACGTTACAAAGCGTTGGACTTGTTGCCAAAGTGGAAAGAGGGGGCGACTGGATTGATCGCCTATGCAGGCGATGCCTACAGCTTGAGTCCGCTAACGACGGATGCTAGTACGCTAGCAGGTATCATCGAGAACTTGTCGCCAGAGCTGATGCCATTCCAAGGCTCGAACCTCCCTGCTGCGATCGAATTGGCGTTAAGTCAATTTTCACAAGCAGGAGCAAACCAAGGAGACATTGTTGTTCTTGCCGATGATCTT
>NZ_JAWOUH010000579.1:0-635 GCF_033339295.1 Vibrio sp. 704
AGCGACGAGAAGTAACGTGAAGTCATCCAAAATAACTTCGCTTCGTTTGCTCTCTAACGGGACAAGATTGACTATTTAACCTCAAGTGAGCATAAACTGACCGCTATGTCACACAACGAACCAATCGCTTACTTGGCAAACAACCGTTACGTATTTATTGGTACGGAATACTACTTCTAAAATGCAGTTCGATTCCTAGTTAACGTTACCGCTCACAGCATCGTTTAATACCTTTTGATAACATGGCATTAAAAACTCCGGTGAGCTAATTGTGAACTTACTCAATCCCAAAGCCCTGCGTCATTTTCTATTGCTGTTGTTTGTTATCGGCATTTTAGGGCTTGCTCTTACGCATCACTACGCAACTCGCTATCAACACGATCAATGGCAACAAAAGCTCAAAAGCCAAGCGGCTCAAGTCTCACAAGAAGTCGACTACGAGCTGGCGAAGTTTGAACAAATTCCCAATTTGCTTAGCCATGACCCACGCTTGCTTGAAGCCGTTGAGAAAGGTGCACCGTCGACAGAACTGAACTTACTGTTGGCACAATGGCTGAAGCAAAGTTTGGCCGATACCATTTATGTCCATGATAAAACAGGCTTGGTTATCGCTTCGAGTAACTATCAACAGGCGG
>NZ_JAWOUH010000580.1:0-635 GCF_033339295.1 Vibrio sp. 704
AAGCCATCCGCATCGTCTTTCCAAGTTTGAGAAGCTTCAATCGAGATCGTCGGGTAGTTAACGCCTTTCGATTGTTTGTATTGGAACTTGGCAGAATCCACATCCGCCAATGCGATTTGAATCACTGGGTGTAATTCAAATGCCAAGCCAACCGCTTCATCGACGGTGTAGGGGATAAAGTTCTGATCAGCTCTTGGAAAAATTAACCCTTGTGGCGTTTGCCCCACCAAGCGGGTAAACATTGTGTGGGAGTCGTAAAGGTTGTTTTGTGCAGCTGCCAGATTACCGTGCGCTTTCGCTAAACGCGCTTCAACCTGTGTTAAGTCCGCAGTAGAGCCGATGCCGGAAGTGACGCGTTTTTTGATGTCCGTATAGATGTCTTTGTGAACGGCAAGATTGTTCTCAGACAGCTTTAAGACTTCATAAGCCTTTACCGCATCTAAGTAGACTTTAGTGACTTCTAATGCCTTGTCTGAAGCATCAGCTAACAGTTGGAATCGCACCGATTCTGCATCCGCAGCGGTACGGTCAATATCGTTTAATGTTGCGCTGCCATCCCAAATTAATTGGGTTAGGGTGATAGACGCTTCTTTTCTCGTATAGTCAGTGTTGCCTCGTCCGACTTCATCAGATGG
>NZ_JAWOUH010000581.1:0-635 GCF_033339295.1 Vibrio sp. 704
TGGCCAGATAAAAACCTTGTACTTTGTCGACGCCACATTGCGCGACGAACTCGTATTCTGCTTGAGTTTCTACGCCCTCGGCTACGACTTCGCAGTTGGCAATGTGCCCGAGTTTAGCCACAATTCGGTATAACTCGCGCCCCTTTTCATCTGTGGCATCAAGCAGTAATGAACGGTCGAGTTTGATCTTATCAAACGGATATTTGAGCAAATGCGGAAACGAAGCATAACCCGTTCCGAAATCATCCATTGCGATGCGAATACCACACGCTTGCAGCGCGATCATCGTATTGGTCAACGACACTTTATCGTTTAACACCGCCTCTTCGGTTATCTCGATTTCTAACCAATCTGGGGACACACCATAGTGCTCAAGTCGCCCTTGTAAGTGCTGAACAAAATCCGCTTGTTCGATCGTCGAAACCGAAATATTGATCGCAACTCGACGTGACGGCGATAACGACATTGTTTTCATGTCCGACAGCACCTTTTCGATGACCAACTTATCAAGTAGCGGCATGGCATCAAGCATTTGGAAGTCACTGATGAACGTTGGAGGGCACAGTTTTCCCTCTTTATCGATGTAACGAATCAGCGCTTCATAGGAGAACACTTTCTCATCATGCGTCGATTGT
>NZ_JAWOUH010000582.1:0-635 GCF_033339295.1 Vibrio sp. 704
TACTCATGGTTTGCCTCCTTATTGCCAGCCTTCAACGCCACTCATGTCAGGCAGCTTGTGAGCAATACCTTTGTGACAATCTACACAGGTCTTGTCGCCAGAAGCTAATGCTGTTGAGTGTTGAGCCGCAGCACGCGAGCCCTGCTGTGAGTAGTCCATGTAATCAAACTCGTGACAGTTACGACACTCTAGAGAGTCATTCTTCTTCATACGAGCCCATTCGCGCTCGGCTAGATGGCCACGACGAGCTTGGAACTTCTCTGGTGTATCAATGGTGCCAAGAACGTAGTGCGCAAACAGTTCTTTTGACGCTTGAACTTTACGTACGATCTTATCTGTCCATTCATGTGGTACGTGACAGTCAGAACAGATTGCACGAACGCCTGAACGGTTAGAGTAGTGGATCGTCTCTTGGATTTCTTTCACGATAGGTGCGTGACACCCAGAACAGAATTCTTCCGTGTTCGTTGCTTCCATACCCGTGTTGAATGCGCCCCAAAACAGAAGACCACCGGCAAAGCCTAAGAATAAAACCACACCAGCGGCAGCTTTACTTGGGTTCTTCAGCCTCTTCCAAAACGCTTTAAGTATTTTCATAAATGACCTCTTAGTACTTGCGTTTCAACTACTGAAGT
>NZ_JAWOUH010000583.1:0-635 GCF_033339295.1 Vibrio sp. 704
CCATGATAACCACATCAAACTGAGTACCTTGGTCACGGTATTCACGAAGCAGTTTAAATACATCTGCGTTTAAGAAAACAGCGCGCTTTTTCGAGATATCAAACTCGTTCAGCTCTGCATTGTATTTTGCTGTGTCCAATGCTGGCTGAGACACATCCGCATTAATTACGCGTTTTGCGCCGCCTTTCAGTGCGTAAAGACCAAAGCCACCTGTGTAAGAGAAGCAGTTAAGAACTTCTTTATCTTTAACGTACTTCATTGCTTGTTGACGACTGTCGCGCTGGTCTAGGTAGAAGCCCGTTTTATGTCCCCCTACAATGTCGACACTGATTTTTACGCCGTTTTCTTCGATGACGACAGATTTTGGAGGCACTTCACCGTGCAATACGCCAGTGGTTTCTTTCAAACCTTCTTTCTTACGTACTGCTACGTCAGAGCGTTCGTAGACATTGCAATCAGGGAAGCATTCAACCAATGCATCTACAATCGCTTGCTTGTTGTATTCTGCGCCTGCGCTGAGCAATTGACATACGAAGAAGTTTTGGTAGCGGTCAATCGTCACGCCCGGCAAGCCGTCAGATTCAGCGGCGATGAGTCGGTAACCCGTTAAACCATCACGTTCAATCACGTCTTCA
>NZ_JAWOUH010000584.1:0-634 GCF_033339295.1 Vibrio sp. 704
AGCTAAACAACATCAATAACCCGGATGCCGAACGCCTAGAAGAAGACACCCTTGCCGATACTAACCCACATACGTTGAAAGCGATGTGGCAACGCATTTCGGCTAACTTTCATAAAGATTCGATGCTGTTTCGACATGCGTTGCGTATGTCAATTGCGCTTACTATTGGGTACGGCATCATTCAGCTGTTTGATATTGACCGTGGTTATTGGATTTTGCTTACAACGCTGTTTGTGTGTCAGCCGAACTACAGTGCAACGCGCCAAAAACTTACGGCTCGTGTGATCGGTACTTTAGCGGGGTTATTGATTGGCGTACCGCTGCTAACGTTCTTCCCTTCTCAAGAAAGTCAGTTGGTGTTTATCGTTGTTTCGGGCGTGATGTTCTTTGCATTTAGGATGAACAACTACGGCTACGCGACCGGATTTATCACCTTGTTAGTCTTGTTCCTGTTCAACCAGTTAGGTGAAGGCTACGCAGTGGTGCTTCCTCGGCTTGCCGATACACTGATTGGCTGCGCGCTAGCCGTCGCGGCTGTGATGTTCATTTTACCTGACTGGCAATCGCGAAGACTGCATAAAGTGATGTCTGATGCGCTAGATGCGACTAAACAGTATTTGGATCAGATCATGGG
>NZ_JAWOUH010000585.1:0-634 GCF_033339295.1 Vibrio sp. 704
TTGCATCACGGATGATGTTCGGGTTAGAAACACCAGAGCTACGCTCTTCGTCGATCATGCTTTGCAGAGTATTCAGTGTGATCATGTCATCAATACTGATGTTGTAGTAATCCACTGTTACGTCTAGGTCGTCGATTGGTGAGTAGCTCACACCAAAGTTAAACGATACTGATGTTTCTGCTTCTAGATCTTCGTTTGCTGTACGAGTTACATCATATTGAGTTTCTGGACAGTCTGCGTATGCAATACCATTTGCTGAACAGTAGCTGTAGTCTTTTGCGAAGTCTGACGAGTAGCTGTCAGCCGCGTAAAGGTCAGATAGTGTTGGAGCACGGAAACCCATACCAGCACCAGCACGGAACATCAGGTTATCAAGAGGCTGGTAACGGAAAGATACTTTTGGTGAGATTTCATCTCCAAAGTCACTGTAATGGTCGTAACGAGCTGCAATGTTCATCTCTAGTTCATCAGTAAACGCAATGAGAGATTCAGCATAAATTGCGTATGTTTCGCGGTCACCACCAGCGGAGTTCCCCGAACTACCAATGATATTACCCGCTTCACTTTGTGGATCGTATTGGTCAAAGTAGTCGTAAGTTGTGTACTCTGCCCCTACATATAGTGGGATAACAAT
>NZ_JAWOUH010000586.1:0-633 GCF_033339295.1 Vibrio sp. 704
ACACCGATGTCGGAAGGTGAAATCAACGCGATTCGTCAGGTGTTGATTGGCACCGTCGGCTTTGATCAATCTCGTGGTGATTTACTTAACGTATTGAGCGTCAAGTTTGCCGAGCCAGAAACCGAGCAGCTTGTTGACCAACCGATTTGGGAACACCCGAACTTCAACGATTGGGTTCGTTGGTTCGCCAGCGCTTTAGTTATCATCGTGGTTGTGCTTGTACTGGTTCGCCCTGCAATGAAGAAACTGCTTAACCCAGCTGGTGATGACGACGATGAAATGTACGGCCCAGACGGCTTGCCAATTGGTGCCGATGGCGAAACCAGCCTAATTGGTAGCGACATTGAAAGCAGTGAGCTGTTTGAATTTGGTTCAAGTATCGATCTGCCTAACCTTCATAAAGATGAAGACGTACTGAAAGCGGTTCGTGCACTTGTAGCGAACGAACCAGAGCTAGCGGCTCAAGTTGTGAAAAACTGGATGAACGAAAATGGCTAACGATATCGTACCTCAAGATGAAAACGGCGCAGGCATGCCAGTTGAGTTTGATGCCTCCACCATTACTGGTGAAGAGAAAGCGGCCATTTTGTTATTAAGTCTGAATGAGCAAGATGCGGCTGGCATCATCCGTCA
>NZ_JAWOUH010000587.1:0-633 GCF_033339295.1 Vibrio sp. 704
CGGTAATGCGACGGCTCTTGATGTTCCAGTTTGCCATGTGCGCTACCGCTTCTTCCCAGCGGTATTGGAACTGGCTTTGAGCACTCAACATTTTCACCGTTTCTAAGCCTGCCAAGCTCTCAATCAGGTTGGCGTATTTTTGAGAAGCCAGACGTGAGCCTTCCTCGATAGAACGGCGTAGAGGGCCTTGGATGAGCAGTGAGTGGATGATCAGAATGAGAACACCTACCATCGGCACAAATACCAAATTGCCCGCCATCAACCAAATGATGATTAAAAACAGAATCGCAAATGGTAGGTCGATCAACGCGCTGACGGTAGCGGAAGTGAAGAATTCGCGGATGGATTCAAACTCCTGCAAGTGACGTGCAAATGCACCCACTGACGGCGGTTTGGATTCCATTCGAATCCCCATTACTTTGCTAAACAGTTTAGAGGAGATCAGAATATCCGACTTTTTACCCGCCACATCGATGAAGTAGTTACGAAGTGACTTGAGAGAAAAGTCGAAAATGAACACGACGAAGATACCGCTTGCCAACACCCATAAGGTTTCAAACGCGAGGTTTGGCACCACTTTGTCGTACACCAAACGAGTGAACATTGGTGCGGCAATGGCGAATATGTTGATCA
>NZ_JAWOUH010000588.1:0-633 GCF_033339295.1 Vibrio sp. 704
TGAAATGGAAATATAGACATATTTTCCGCCCCCTCCGGCTGAATACGACCCAATTCAAGAGCAAATGGCAAAGGATTTCGATGTGATAGGCCAGAATGGAGCTAAACAGGCCTATCTAAGTAGTAAAATGGCAATTTCTATTTATTACCACCAAGCCTCAATTTGTACACCGTAGTTGATGGTGTCGTTGCTCTTATTGTTGTCAAATGAGTCGCCCTCATTGTCTTTCAAATAAGTCGCAAAGAATCGGATTTCTGGACGAGCGAAGAAAGACTCTCCCGTTGAGATGGCGTGTGCGATAGTGAATTTTGTGCCACTAAACTTGTCTTCGGAGCCTGAATCCCAAGTTTTTTCTTGGTCAAAGTAGCCGACCTCTAACATAGTCTTATTGTATGGCGACCAGTTGTAAGTTGGACGAGCTACAAATGAGAACAACTCTTCCTTATCTAACCAGTCACCATGATCTTTCACGTTACCGTAAGTTAGAACATGGTTGATCACGACATTTTCGCCTAAGTTCAAATCACCAGTACTGATAAAGCGGAACCCTTTTGCATCGCTGACATCACCACTCCAGATGTCATACCAGCCCCCCCCTTGTGAGATAGCGTTCTGTGCAAGTCCTTTGTCCAT
>NZ_JAWOUH010000589.1:0-632 GCF_033339295.1 Vibrio sp. 704
GGCATGCCTGGCTTTACCGCATACATGGGGTTGTTGGATATTGGCCAGCCAAAACCAGGTGAAACCATTGTAGTTGCTGCGGCAACGGGCCCTGTCGGCGCGACAGTTGGTCAAATCGGTAAAATCAAAGGCTGCCGCGTAGTTGGTATCGCCGGTGGTGAAGAAAAATGTCGCTACGCAAAAGAGGTTTTAGGCTTTGATGAGTGTATCGATCACAAAGCAGATGATTTCGAACAACAATTGAAAGATGCATGCTACAACGGCATCGATGTTTACTTTGAAAACGTGGGCGGCAAAGTATTCGAAGCTGTCATGCCACTCCTCAATACCAGTGCACGTATCCCTTTATGTGGATTGATTTCTCAATACAACGCAACAGAATTGCCTGAAGGCACAGACCATCTACCTCTGCTAATGGGTAAGCTACTGACGAAACGAATCAAGGTACAAGGCTTTATCATTTTTGATGACTACGGTCACCGTTACGGTGAGTTCGCTCAAGATATCAATCAGTGGTTGGCTGAAGGAAAGATCCAATACCGCGAACATCTAGTAGAAGGTCTAGACAATGCGCCAGAGGCATTTATTGGTCTGCTAGAAGGCAAGAACTTTGGCAAGCTTGTTGTAAAAAT
>NZ_JAWOUH010000590.1:0-632 GCF_033339295.1 Vibrio sp. 704
GATGAGAAGCGTCTTGCTGCCGGATCGAGAGTTGTTCAAGCAGGTCATCTAAACAGTTAATCGGACGTTTAAAGCCAAAAGCATTGGCCATGCTTGGTTGGTCGCATTCAAACTCACGAGTATAGATGTCATAGGACCATTCCACGACCTGAGTGTGATTGGCTGCGTGCTGCACTTGTCCTTGTGCAATCGTTAGTGATTCGCTCATTTCCTAGCCCCCTTATTTTGGTCGGCCTTTTTGCTCTCCATTCAAAACCCAATGTCACAGTCGATGTTTGAGGAACCTTTAGATTCTCTGTTATGACTCGAAAGTTAACAGGTTAAGCCTTGCGGTTTTGAATGTTGCTTCGAGCATGCTCGGCACATGCACTTTTAACTATGCACTAATTTGATTATAGGCGAGTTTCAAATAAGCATTCTATTGCTTATCAAATGTATTAAAATTGCGACAAACAAATCTAAACAGGCTAATAACCATAAGGCTTTAAAGGGGATATCAGATAAAAAATCGTCGATATAACAATGATATTTCTGCAAACCAAATAAAACTCTCTGAACTGAGCTTGAATAGATGAGTTTGTTATAGATACCTGATCATCAAATCGCTATAATTCGCGCTCCCTGGAACAGAG
>NZ_JAWOUH010000591.1:0-632 GCF_033339295.1 Vibrio sp. 704
GCGATCACGATTGATGCAGAAGAAGCTGATCGCCTTGAGCTGTCTCTAAAGCTGTTCGAGAAGATTTACCGCAGTGACCTAGTCAAAGGTTGGGGCAAGTTTGGTCTTGTTGTGCAAGCGTACTCGAAGCGTGCTCTACCAGTATTGGTTTGGCTCAATGCCCTTGCGAAAGAACAAGGTGACTTGATCCCACTTCGCTTGGTACAAGGCGCGTACTGGGATAGCGAACTCAAATGGTCACAACAAGCGGGCTACGACAACTACCCAGTGTACACACGCAAAGAAGCGACTGATGTTGCTTACCGTGCATGTGCGCGTTTCCTATTAAGCGAAGGCGTACGTGGCAATATCTTCCCGCAATTTGCTAGCCACAATGCGCACACAGTTACTGCGATTGCAGTGATGGCGCAGCATAAGGATTTTGAATTCCAACGCCTACACGGCATGGGAGATTCACTCTACAACCACGTGATGGAGAAATACGGCCAACCTGTTCGTATTTACGCTCCAGTTGGTAGCCACGCGGATCTACTGCCTTATCTTGTTCGTCGTCTGCTAGAAAATGGTGCAAACAGCTCGTTTGTACACCGTTTGGTTGACGCGCGGTGCCCAATTTCTGAACTGACACCTCA
>NZ_JAWOUH010000592.1:0-632 GCF_033339295.1 Vibrio sp. 704
AACTCAATTGGGCAAAAGAGATGGATTTACCTGTGGTGATCCACACCCGCGATTCCATCGAAGAAACGCTGACTCTGCTTCGTCAAGAGCAAGACGGTCGCCTGCGTGGCGTGTTCCATTGTTTTGGTGGCAGCTTAGAAGAGGCGCGAGCAATTAACGAGTTGGGCTTCCACCTTGGTTTAGGCGGTGTATCGACGTTTAAAAACGGCGGCATGGACCAAGTCATTCCACACTTAGACATGCAATGGGTCATCTTAGAAACAGACTGCCCATATTTGGCGCCAGTGCCGCATCGCGGTAAACGCAATGAGCCAGCTTACACATCGCTCGTCGCGCAGCGAGTGGCAGACTTGCGTGGCGAAGAGGTCGCAACCATAGATGCTATCACCACGGAAAATGCAAAAAGCTTATTCAAGATTTAAGCAAGACAACAAACGCAACAAGCGGCCACACTAGGTCGCTTTTTATTGCCTAAACGGTTGGGTGAACAGGCCAAACCTGAAACGACTCAACCAGCAATACTGTAGTGTTGATAGACATAACTATTAACTTGTAACCCTACCCACTTCGCATCATGCGTATTCCATCAGTACGCTTCTTGTGACTGTCGACAACTCGACACATTCTTTTCT
>NZ_JAWOUH010000593.1:0-631 GCF_033339295.1 Vibrio sp. 704
GACATTGGTGTGTAGGTCACTTCACCTGTATCTGGATTAACTTGGCGACGGTCTTTGATGGCAACTGAAACAGTTTGACGCGCCACGGTGCCCGTTTGCTTACGCTCATGGCTAATCGTGGTATCTAGCTCGAAGTTGCGGGTCGATTCTTTACGTACAGAGCCTTGCCCCATTACCGAGCCGTCTTTCATTTGCGCGACATCTTGCGGAATAGAAGCATCCGCCGGAGGCTGATTACTAAGCGCACCCGGAATGCCTGCTACCATGTTGCCGTTGTTGTAATCTTCTAGCGCGTACTCGCTGCGGGTCGATGGCGTATTTGGGTCGAAACGTTTACGAGTTTGCTCAACCGCACTGAAATCCATTTGGATATCCACTTGCGCGGTGTAGTTACCAAAACCAAGAATAGGCAACAGAACAGAGTCGATTTTTTCACGCAATGCTTGTTCTTGGCTGCGTTCTAACTCTTGCTCTTTACGACGCGCGGCAGATGCCGGATCTTGCGAACCAGAGCTCAACAAACGGCCATGCTGATCCGTGACGGTAATGCGCGATGTCTTCATGCCTGGAACGGCGCTCGCGACCATATCGACAATCGAGTCCACTTCTTGCTGCTTGAGGTTGGCGCCTG
>NZ_JAWOUH010000594.1:0-631 GCF_033339295.1 Vibrio sp. 704
TCCATGCTGAAGCGCGTGAGCGTGCTGCTCAAGCGGAAGCAAAAGCGACTTACATGGTTTCCGAAGCCATCGCAAAAGGCGATATGCAAGCCGTTAATTACTTCATCGCGCAAGGCTACACAGAAGCTCTCAAGAGTATTGGTCAAGCTGAAAACGGAAAAATCATTATGCTACCTTTGGAAGCAACCGGACTCATGGGCTCTGTTGCGGGCATCGCAGAAATGTTTAAACAACAAAATAAAGATTAGGACCCAGTTATGGACTTGTTCAACCTGCTTGATGGCATAACATTTTGGCACTGGCTTGCATTCGGCTTTGTGCTGCTTGCCGTTGAGCTACTTGGTACAGCGGGTTACTTTCTGTGGTTGGGGTTATCGGCGTTATTAGTGGGAGCGTTATTGGCAGTGCTCCCTTTCGGCTGGCAACTTCAATGGTTATCTTTCGCGACTTTCAGTTTGCTGACAACTTGGTTATGGTGGCGACGCCAGTGGTCAAGAGACAAACAAGATGATCAAACAAGAGATCTCAACCAAAAGTACAAGCAGTTGATTGGCCGCAGCGTGATACTTGAGGAAGATTTTTCAATTGGGTTAAACAGAATTCGCATCGCCGATACCACCTGGTCTGCACA
>NZ_JAWOUH010000595.1:0-631 GCF_033339295.1 Vibrio sp. 704
CCTTAGAGGATTACCATAGCGAAGGTGATTCAGGCTTTGATCCAGAAGACACTAATGTTTCAGGATTTAGCGACAACGGCAGCGGCGGTGCAATAGGTGCAGGGTTGTTGTTCTTTGGAGGATTATTAGGGTGGCTGCGACGCAGAAAAACGACGTAACGTTTCTCTTTACTAGATAAAAATAAACGCAAAACGCTTACAACGTTTTGCGTTTCACGCGAGAGTTGATGATGTCTTCAATCAGCTTTTGCTCTTTTTTGGCTTTCTCATAATTTTGCTTGGTACGCCATCTCTCTAATACCTTTTCCAACCCTTGAACGCGAGCGTGTTTGTGTTCTAACGTTTTTTGTACTGATGCACATTCGGCTTGCATCACCGCTTGCTCTTGCTCGTGGTGACGAAGCATTCTTTGCAGCATCTGATCAACGCGGTTGAAGTTCATCAACGCCGCGCTATTCAAAGACGGAGAGGACAACGCCGATTGACCAGCGTGCCCTTTGAGAGCTGAAAGTTGTTGCAACTGCGTTGAAAGATGATTGTGACGCTGACGCATAGCGTCGAGCTGTTGCCCGACCCTATCACGCTGCTTTTCTTCCATTTGTTGCAGTTTGCCGACCGCTTTAAGTTTGGCT
>NZ_JAWOUH010000596.1:0-631 GCF_033339295.1 Vibrio sp. 704
GGCAGCGCGCCAATCACGATTCTGCCTTTGATCTTCTACTCAATCGCGATTCGTATTACAAACTTATCGACGGTTGGTTTGATGCAATACATAGAGCCGAGCTTGCAGTTTATTCTTGCTGTCGTGTTCTTTGGGGAGCTGTTCGATGACGTTAAAGCGGTTACGTTTGCCTTTATCTGGGTGGGTTTGTTGCTCACGATCTTCGAAGGAGTTGCGAAAGGAATAAAGCGCAAAAGGTTGGCTAATCATTCGGTGTAGGTCGAATCCGGTTTAAACCAAGTTTGGGTCAAACCACGTTCGTTTTAATTCATCGTGCATCCAAGTAAAACCAAACATAAAAGCGCTCAGTCGAGCGCTTTTTTATCACTGAAATTCAAGTTATGAATAGCGATGTTTTTCATTATTCGGCATCTTGAAGTTACTTAGGTATAGTGGATAGGTATCTGAATAGAAAGGACTCAACATGATCACTGCACTTTATGCCAGTATTCTGGCTCTACTTTTAGTTTGGTTAGCGTTTCAAGTCATCAAACAAAGGCGCCTTAACAAGGTTGCGTACGCAGATGGCGGCGTAGAAGCACTGCAAATTGCCCGCAGCGCACAAAGTAACGCAAGCGAATACATACCCATT
>NZ_JAWOUH010000597.1:0-631 GCF_033339295.1 Vibrio sp. 704
CAGGTCTTTCTAAGCGTTCTGTGATTTATGAGAGAGCTAAGTTCTTCGGCTTAGATGGGGCACTTCAGGAGTTGTTCTCATGATGCTGATCATCATTTCACTATGGGTTGCTGTCGCGTTATTCCTGTTTATTGGTCATGTGAAAAGACAAAAAGAGATCACGTCTATCATTGAACAGTCCAATACATTCGAGGGTGTTACTGGCTCCCGAGCGGTTATCGACTCGGAGAGTTTTGATGTTAGCTATAAAAAGAAAGTAAAGGACAAATTTAAGCAGCTGAAAAAGCTGCTGAGCCCAAATGCAGGACTAAAACTGATCGGCTTTTTCGCTGCGTCTTCGATAGCGGTTTACTGCGTTAATGATTGGTTTTTTATGTTTGAGTACTGGAAAGTGCTGCTGGCGTTAGAACCAATATTATTTGTGATGTTTATCCTCAAATTAAGTGGTATCCAAGCGCAGCGATTCAAGGACAACTTTCCAGATGCACTAAACATCCTGTCGGGTGCGCTCTCTTCGGGACAAAGTATTGTTCATGCGTTCGAATACGTAGGAACTCAGCTTGATAATGAAGTTGGCGAAGAGTTCAAAAAGATGTCAGAACGACTTCTGATTGGTGAAGACCCAGATGAT
>NZ_JAWOUH010000598.1:0-631 GCF_033339295.1 Vibrio sp. 704
CCAACGCAGCGGTTTTCATTGATGACCACCAAAGGTGCGCTTGGGCTCAGATTCATGTATTCCACCGCCAAAGACAGCGGTTCACCTGGGTCGAGTCGGCGCACATCGTGATGACATAACGACTGCAGCATCGCATCTTGAGTCGGTTTAACCATGACACCATTAAAAAGTGTGTCATGTGCTTGAGCGGTATCGAGTAGCACGACTGGCAATGCCTGAGAAAAGAGGAAGCCCTGCATGTAATCAACACCAATACCAGCCAACACTTCGAGCTCGCGTTGTGACTCGACACCTTCGGCAACCACCTCGACGTTCAGCTTGTGTGCCAAATCGGTAATGGTTTTGACGATGTAATAACTTGTACTGCCCTCATGAATATTCTTGACGAACTTACGGTCGATTTTTAGTACATCAAATTGCCCTTCTTCCAAATAAGAAAACGAAGAGTAGCCCGTACCAAAGTCGTCAATCGCAATTTGAATGCCCTCTTGGCGAATCTGCTCTAACGCAAACGCGTGTTCTTCATCTTGCTCGAAATACGCGGTTTCTGTTAACTCAATAGTCACCAGTTTTGGGTTTACATCGCTGGCTTTAATCAAATCGAGCGATCGCTGGAGAACTTGCAATGAAT
>NZ_JAWOUH010000599.1:0-630 GCF_033339295.1 Vibrio sp. 704
CTAACTAAAATCCTAGATCGCTGGGTCGGTCACACCAGACTGGCCCTGTAATCTTACTCTAAGACTTATCCCGCCTGACTTCCTGCATGATGTAGTTCCAGCAACTTTGGCGACGGCGTCGTCGGTCCGGTCTCTATCCGGTCTTTAGCTGTGATTTTGGCTAGATACCGAGCTGGACACGAACCCTAATGTAAATTTCCTATTTAGGTTTTCAGTCCAGTTTGCCGTCGTCGGTAGCTACGACGGTAGTTCCATCTGATTGCACCAACCCAACTCTTAGCCCTAACTCATACCAGATTCGCGCTGTAATCCAGTGTGCCGTTGGTTTTTCCGATTCGAGTATGAATACCAGTCCAATGATTAGCTGCTGTTTCTGGTGCTGTGGTTGAGTGCCACTGATTGCTGGCCGAAATCACTTACTAGATAACAGACCGATTACCACTGAGGGTAATCGGTCATCATTGAATGCTGTTTTTCCTGATTTGCTAGTTCTGAGAGCTTTTGGATCATGGGTGTCCCTTCCGTCGCTGAACTAGCTTTCCATCCCATATCTAAATTAATAACTTCAGCTAATGGACAGGATGTTGGTTATATTTTTGTTGGTTCCAGCGCGAAGTTTTTCTGGGGTTC
>NZ_JAWOUH010000600.1:0-630 GCF_033339295.1 Vibrio sp. 704
TGTTATCCATTGTTTGTTCTTAATTGTTTTGAAGTCAGGCTATCAACGTAACGTGGTAGAGGCATCTCGCCTTGTACGATATTGCGGATTTAGTTAAAGCGAAGATATTGGCCCGGCGTGACGCCCATGGCTTTCTTAAAGTGTCGATGCAGGTGGCTTTGATCATGAAAACCACATTCTTGTGCGACATCAGAGATTCTCTGCCCTTGTTTGAGCAGCTTTTTCGCCATACGTAAACGTTGCTGGATCTGGTAAGCATGAGGCGGAAAGCCAAATTGCTTTTGAAATTCGCGCAGCAAGTGAAAAGGGCTCAGCCCAGCCAGTTTCGCGAGTTCTTCCAGCGACACATCGGTTTGTGGAAAGTCTTCTAAAAACTCCTTTACAAGCTGTAACTGTCGTTGCGCTTTGGTGGATTCTTTTAGTGGTGCGCGGTGAGTGCTGTGTTTACTCGCCAATTTGATCAACGTGCCGTACACCAAGGTTTCTCGCAGCAGTCGATTGTCCGATTTTTCTAGAGTCTCAAACACCAAGCGCAATTGGCTTGCCAGTTCGGGATCATAAACCACAGGTTGAGGGAAATAGGGCAGCGCGATATTGGGTGAGCCAAGCTCTTGCCCCAGGGTTTGAAAT
>NZ_JAWOUH010000601.1:0-630 GCF_033339295.1 Vibrio sp. 704
ACACATGGTAAACCCAGGACTCCTAGCAAGTCGCCGCGAATACACGCTTTACCGCGCAGAACTAGACGGTAAGCCAGTTGTGGTTTGTTCAACAGGTATCGGTGGTCCATCTACCTCTATCGCAGTAGAAGAGTTAGCACAGCTTGGTGTTCGCACATTCCTACGCGTAGGTACGACTGGTGCAATTCAACCACACGTAAACGTAGGCGATATGATCGTGACAACGGGTTCTGTTCGTCTAGATGGTGCAAGCCTACACTTCGCTCCAATGGAATTCCCAGCAGTTGCAGACTTTGATGTTGCGACAGCGATGAAAGCAGCAGTTGAAGAATCTGGTGCAACAGTTCATATGGGTGTGACTGCTTCAAGTGACACTTTCTACCCAGGTCAAGAGCGTTACGACACATTCACAGGTCGTGTTGTGAAGCGTTTCCAAGGCTCTATGAAAGAGTGGCAAGACATGGGCGTGCTGAACTTCGAAATGGAATCAGCAACGCTACTTACCATGTGTGCAAGCTCTGGCCTGAAAGCAGGTTGTGTGGCGGGTGTAATCATCAACCGTACACAAAAAGAGATTCCAGATCATTCAACACTGAAAGAAACGGAAGCTCGCTCAATTAAAGTTGTAGT
>NZ_JAWOUH010000602.1:0-630 GCF_033339295.1 Vibrio sp. 704
TATCGGTGTGCCTTATGCCAACTTTGTTTCTTACATCGAGCAAGGTGAAATGCACACGCTGACAGGATTAGATGTCGATATCGTAAAAGGATTTGCGAGCTCGTTAGGTGTGCGATATGAGTACGTACCGGCTCAGTGGAGTGACATGGTCGGTAAGCTGACAGGTCAAGATGTTCAATACCGACACAACCGCGCAGTCGTGGGTGGCAGTGTGCCAATTGAGGGTGATCTGATCGCCAATGGCGTGACGATTTTGGATTGGCGGGAAGAGGTATTGGACTTTTCTCAGGACTACTTCCCATCGGCGGTATGGCTTGTTTCTCGTACCGATTCAAGTTTAAGTCCAATTAAACCAAGTGGTTCGATCGACGAAGACGTCAAGACAGTGAAAGAGTGTAATACTTGGTAGCAAACGCTCAATCATCGCAAAGTAATCACCCCATATTTCTCTCGGTAGTGCGGCTAAAAATGCGCGTTCATAAATCACATCAAACGCTCGGGAAAAGTCCGCATTAAATACATCCCCCAACATCACTTTATCTTGATGTTGACCAAGCTGAGATTTCGCAAGATTGACGGCTTCTGCGCTGTAATCCATTGCGATAACGTCATGTCCGCAATCGACAAAAT
>NZ_JAWOUH010000603.1:0-629 GCF_033339295.1 Vibrio sp. 704
ACGTCATTGGTCATGGAGGACTATCGTGCTTACTGATCAAGAATTCATTCGTTATCAGCGTCAAGTTTCGTTACCTGAAATCGGAGAATCGGGCCAAGCTCGTCTTGGTCAATCTCATGTATTGCTCATCGGCTGTGGTGGGTTGGGTAGTGCAGCAAGTTTGTATCTCGCGTCTGCTGGCGTGGGTAAGTTAGTTGTGATTGATGATGACCGTGTCGACAGCAGCAATTTGCAGCGCCAGGTTATCTATCGTGAAGGCGACATCGAACTGGCGAAAACCGAGGCGATGGCTCAGCAGCTTCGTGATCTCAATTCAATGATTCAGGTACGCACGATTACCAAGCGTCTCGACCAAGCTCAGTTACAACTCGAAGTCATGTTGGCGGATGTGGTGTTGGATTGCAGTGACAACCTGCCAACGAGGCAGCTGATCAATCAAGTTTGTTATGAGCAAAATACACCTCTGATATCGGCGGCAGCGATTGGTTGGCAAGGGCAATTTGCTGTTTTTGACTACTCAGACAAACCATCAAATTCAGGCTGCTATCGATGCTTGTATCCGTTTGATGAATTGCAGCAAACAATGACGTGCAGCGAAACCGGCATTATCGGCCCTGTGGTGGGCACTC
>NZ_JAWOUH010000604.1:0-629 GCF_033339295.1 Vibrio sp. 704
TCCCCGCATGGCAATCAATGCACGATTGCTCTCGACTTTCCATCATCTGATGTCGACGCGCAACGGTTCGTCCTTGCGCTTCGAAATCCATCTTGTCAACGGAATGGCAATATCGACACTGTTTAGATTTATTCTCGATAAACTGCTGTGTGACTTCAGCAGCCAACCTCGGACGATGCTCCGCCTCGAAGTTCTCTAACGTAATTTCTCCAGTCAGTTTGTGATAGATGTCGGCTGTAGCGCCGATTTTCAATGCGATTTTAGCAAAAAACTCCCTAGGGACATGACAATCACTGCACGTAGCGGCAACCACACCCTGAGCATTTTTGAAGTGTGGGGATGCTTGGTACTCCTCAACTATCGTATCCATCCCGATATGGCAACTGTAACAAAACTCGTTGCGATTGGTGTAATCCATACCAAAGTGAAAAACACTGAGGGCCGCCCCACCAAGGATAAACGCCAATAAGCCACCAATTGGTATGCCGAGCATCCATTTTCTGTTTGGTTTACGCCATAAACTCATTGGTGATCATCCCAAAGCAGCGCTAGCGATAACTCGCATAGTATTCTACGAGCGCGTTTAAATCATCGGAACTAAGCCCTTTGAACGCCTCATCCATTTTTTT
>NZ_JAWOUH010000605.1:0-627 GCF_033339295.1 Vibrio sp. 704
ATGGCTCGTACCGCCTCAGACGTACTCGCTGTGCACCTATTACTGCAAGAAGCGGGCTGCCCTTACCGTATGGATGTTTGCCCTTTGTTCGAAACTCTAGACGACTTGAACAATGCAGAATCGGTCATTAAGCAGCTAATGAGTATCGACCTTTACCGTGGCTTTATTCAAAACCACCAAATGGTCATGATCGGCTACTCTGATTCAGCAAAAGATGCAGGCGTCATGTCGGCAGGCTGGGCTCAGTACCATGCTATGGAATCTCTAGTTAAAGTGGCAGAAGACGAAGGTGTTGAGCTGACTCTGTTCCATGGTCGTGGCGGCACCGTTGGTCGCGGCGGCGCACCTGCACACGCGGCTCTGCTGTCTCAACCACCAAAGAGCTTGAAAGGCGGGTTACGCGTAACAGAACAAGGCGAAATGATCCGCTTTAAACTGGGTCTACCAGATGTTGCGGTAAACAGCTTCAACTTGTATGCAAGCGCCATTTTGGAAGCAAATCTACTGCCACCACCAGAGCCAAAACAAGAATGGCGCGACTTGATGGAAGTCCTGTCGGAAGTGAGCTGTGAAGCTTACCGTGGCGTCGTCCGTGGCGAACCAGATTTTGTTCCATACTTCCGTCAA
>NZ_JAWOUH010000606.1:0-627 GCF_033339295.1 Vibrio sp. 704
GGAGCACATTTGTGTGGTTTAACCGAGACGGTAATACACTCCGTTGTTACGCAATTCTTGTTTGAACTGGCGTAAGTTGGTGCTGTTGTCAATCACAACCATTTCGATGCCAAGGATTTCAGCGTAGTCGGCAAGCATCGGCAATGTGACAGCTTGGCTGTACACTGCGTGATGTGCGCCGCCAGCGTGAATCCACGCAGCTGCTGCGATATTTAAGTTGGGCTGAGGTTCCCAAAGCGCGTGAGCTACAGGCAAATGTGGCAGTGACTGTGGTGGTGTGACGGTATCAATCACGTTGACGATCATTCTAAAGCGATCGCCAAGATCAATAATCGACACGTTTAACGCTTCGCCAGATTGGCCGCTGAAAATTAAGCGTGGAATATCGCAACGACAGCCAATGGTGTGACGATGAACTTCCAATCTTGGTTTCGCTGCCGCGATAGTTGGACAAACTTCTAGCATGTGAGCGCCTAACACTTGCCCTTTTTCGCCGAAGTTGTAGGTATAGTCTTCCATAAAAGATGTACCGCCCGGTTTGCCTTGCCCCATGACTTTCATGATGTGCGTCATCGCTGCGGTTTTCCAATCACCCTCTCCGCCGTAACCAAAACCTTTAGCCATTAA
>NZ_JAWOUH010000607.1:0-626 GCF_033339295.1 Vibrio sp. 704
ACCATATTGCTCCAAATGTCTTCAAAGAACTTGGTGCAGATGTAATCGCGATGGGTGTTGAGCCAAATGGTATCAACATCAATGAAGAAGTCGGTGCTACAGACGTTCGCGCGCTACAAAAACGCGTTGTAGAAGAGCAAGCTCATCTTGGTCTTGCATTCGATGGTGACGGCGACCGTATCATCATGGTTGACCATTTAGGTAATAAAGTCGATGGTGACCAAATTGCTTACATCATCGCACGTGATGCTTTGCGTCGTGGTGAACTAAAAGGTGGCGTGGTTGGTACGTTGATGACTAACCTAGGTATGGAAAATGGCCTGAAGCAATTAGGCATTCCATTTGTTCGTGCAGCTGTCGGTGACCGCTATGTAATGGAGCAATTGCTGGCTAAAGGCTGGAAGATCGGCGCCGAAAACTCTGGTCACGTTATCTTGCTAGATAAAGTAACAACGGGAGACGCGATTGTTGCAGCTCTACAAGTGCTTGCTTCTGTTGTTGGTAGTGATATGTCTCTGCACGACTTGTCGCAAGGCATGACGCTTTACCCACAAGTTTTAGAAAATGTACGTTTCGCTGGTGAAAACAACCCTCTAGAAGCGCAAGCAGTATTGGCTGCTGTAGAA
>NZ_JAWOUH010000608.1:0-626 GCF_033339295.1 Vibrio sp. 704
TCGTGACTAAGCGTGCATATTGCTGTTTCATAATCAAAGAGTTAACTCAAACCGTATTTTGAGTATACGTTGAATGCGCGTGAAATCGCCAGATCAAAAAGAGGCAACCTGTGGCTGCCTCTTCATATATATCATCGGATCATGACTTAATTATTGCGGTGTTTTCCCATGCGTTGTTGCATTTGGTCACCACATTCTTGCATGCGCTCGTTTTGCAGTTTTACAAATTCAGCTTTTTGCTCTGGAGTCAGCACGCTCAACATTTGGTGTTTTCTCTCCAGCATTTTCACGCGGTGCTCAGTTTGGCGCTCAACCATCTCTTTCGCTAGAGCAGTGGCTTGCGCTTCATCGAACGTATCCGCTAGCAATAGAGACTGCATTTTCGCGTGATGCGCTTGGCGCTCTGCCATGCGTGCTTCGCGGTTTTGTGAATATTTGCCTTTCATTTCCGCACGGTTTGCATCACGGAAAGATTGCAGTTGGTCTTTTTGTGCATCAGTTAAGTTCAAATCGCGCATGATGCCACGGTCCATACCCATACCACATTCATCACGTGGGCCTTTGTGGTGATCTTTACCGCCAAATGCGAATGCACTCGCAGTGCCTAAAGTTAGAGGTAGAACAAC
>NZ_JAWOUH010000609.1:0-626 GCF_033339295.1 Vibrio sp. 704
AGGCTAACGGTCAAAGCAAAGCCACCGTTTTCATTCGGGCCAATGCCTACTTCAGCTGTCACAGGTGCGCTCTTTAGCGCTACTTTTGCTTCACGCGCAACGTGCAAAATCGCGTTAGAGAAACAAGCCGAGTAACCCGCTGCAAACAGTTGTTCTGGGTTCGTTGCTGCGCCTGTGCCACCCATCTCTTTTGGGTAAGCAAGTTCAAGATCCAGCAGACCATCGTTGGTTTTTACTTGACCATTACGGCCAGCCAGAGCAGTAGCTTGAGTTTTGTATAATGTTGTCATGCAAATATCCTCTTTGATTTAAGTTGCACACAATTTAATTGCTTGCAACCTTACATCGAAACAACGATAGTTTGCAACTATATTGTGCACAATTTATTTTTATCGCCTTTATCGAGATTAAGCCCATGAGCCAGTGTTACTCCCCAAGTACATTGAATGCAGACAAAAAATTGTTACTAGAGAATCAAGTCTGCTTTCCGCTATACAGCGCTGCGAACGCTGTGATTCGCGCGTACCGACCGTTGTTGGACGCACTTGATCTCACTTACTCGCAGTACTTGGTAATGATGGTATTGTGGGAAAAAGATGGCACGAGCGTAAAACAGCTGGGATCAC
>NZ_JAWOUH010000610.1:0-625 GCF_033339295.1 Vibrio sp. 704
CAGTTGCTGAAGTGGAAGCTTATGCGAAAGATACTCAAATCTACAGTTGGTTTGACGGTGAAGTATCTCAAGTACTTCTACAAAGCGGCGAGCTTGCACCGCAGGGCTTCCCAGTCGTCACCGTCATCGACACTGAAGATGCGTGGGCAACACTGAACGTGCGCGAGGATCTGCTTAGACACTTCACTAAAGACACCACATTTAACGCATACCTGCCAGCGTTGGATAAAAGTGTCGAGTTTAAAGTCACGCACGTTGCAGTAATGGGCGATTTCGCAACTTGGCGAGCGACCGATGCAGCACAAGGTTTCGATCTGCGTACCTTTGAAGTAGAAGCTCGCCCTACTCAACCAGAACCAGAACTGCGCATGGGTATGAGCGTTGTGGTTGAGCTGTAATCGCTCAAGGTAAAAAATCTATGACGATTAAGATTTCACAACGGCATGTGTTACGGCGCGACAAGTGGCTACTGTCGTGCTTAACTTGGGTGCCTATTTTGCTTTCGCTTACCATTTGGGGCGTGTTTTCTGCGGGGATTGCGAGATACCTGTCGATTGGCGTGGTCGATTTACAACATTCGCAACTCTCTCGTAAGTTGATCCAAACGTTAGATGCCTCTTCAACG
>NZ_JAWOUH010000611.1:0-625 GCF_033339295.1 Vibrio sp. 704
GCGAAGTGCTGCAAGGCTACATCATCGAAAACTTTGTACCGGCATCTGGTGAGGCGGTGCACACTGCACTGCAAGAGTTTGTGGCGAACACTGGCAAAATGAGTGCCGTCGGTGGTGGCTTCTTGTTTATTGCTGCGCTGATGCTGATCTCCAACATCGATAAAAATCTAAACTACATCTGGCGAGTCAAAGACAAGCGCCGTTTGGTGTTCTCATTTTCGATGTATTGGATGGTATTAACGCTGGGGCCGATTTTAGTCGGCGCGAGTATTGCAGCAACGTCTTATGTCACGTCGTTACAAATCTTAGAAAATGAAACGCTGTCTGGCGCCTTCAATTTGTTCTTACGCTGGTTGCCGCTCTTGCTGTCATTTTTTGCATTTTTAGGTTTGTACATTCTGGTGCCAAACAAAAAAGTGCATTTAGCGCATGGTGCTGTAGGCGCTGCCGTTGCGGCGATACTGTTTGAATTAAGTAAGAAAGGCTTTGCCCTCTATATCACTCAGTTCCCGTCTTACCAGCTGATTTACGGCGCTTTAGCCGCAATTCCTATCTTGTTTGTCTGGGTTTACTTGTGCTGGATGATCGTCTTGCTGGGGGCAGAAGTCACCGCAGCATTGGGTGA
>NZ_JAWOUH010000612.1:0-625 GCF_033339295.1 Vibrio sp. 704
TAACCGTCCGTACGGGATCTTTCAGCAACCGAATGTGATGGCAAGCTTTCTCGCTACTGGATTAGTCATTGCCAGTTACCTTCTAGCTCGCCAACCCTATAAGTATTCACGTAAGCTAAGCGACGTTTACCTTTTATATGCCGTACCTGTTGTTACCTTGCCGTTGATTGTCGCGTTAGCTTCGCGCACAGGATGGCTAGCGACCATCATCGGTTTGTTGTTAGTGATTCCGTATATGTATCGCTTTGCAACCAAAGGCCGCTTTATTCGCTGGATCGCGGCTTTGGTTACGGGCTTGGTGCTCTCGTTCGTTGTAATGAGCATTGCATTCCCGGATGGAAGTGGACTGGCGGCAGAGAAAGTGAATATGGAATCGCCTCGAGCGTACACTTTCCCTCAAACCTTGGATATGGTGATCGAGAAACCGTTCACTGGCTACGGTTACGGTAAGTTTGAATCTGAGTACATGCTGTACACCGCGCGCCAGCATGCGCTGAATGAGAACTATCCTGCTGGCTTGCCATCGATGGATCATCCACACAATGAAATGTTGTACTGGGGCGTAGAAGGTGGGCTTCTGCCTGTATTAGGCATAATCCTCGCAATGGGATTGGTTTTACATAGG
>NZ_JAWOUH010000613.1:0-625 GCF_033339295.1 Vibrio sp. 704
GCGATAAAGAAGGCCTGACCACCACAGTTAAAAGCTTAGCACTGAGTGCTTCTTCTACCATCGCCTTCTTTCAAACCCTCCCTTCGGAATATCGCCACTTGGTGCTCAATCAACTACGCAACATGGGTGGTACGCGCTTTTTCGTCTCACTCAACAATCACCAGATTGACGTCGACCCGCTGCCAGAGAGCGAGCGCAAAACGTTGGTCATCAACCAAGTTCGTGAAGTATTAGAAAGCGAGCTGAGCGGCATTCCTAATATCGAGGTGGAGTTCACCCACCGCGACAAACTCAAAGTGTTCAACAACGAGCTACCTATCGATGAACTGCCGCTATTGTGGGCGCATTGTTCGCTTTCGTTTGGTGACCTCAATCCGCCTATTCTGGTGATGCAGGTCGAAGTCGCACAGAACGAATGGTTTTATCTCGCGGCGGTGCTACCCGCGCCTTACATCAACCTAGAGACTAACTATTTTGAGCTGCGCCAATGGCTGACGCTATTGGTGTCCGCGCTAATGCTGTTGCTGTGTACCTGGTTTATCGTTCGCAAAGAAATTCAACCAATTCGAGAGCTGGCAAAAGCCGCAACCCTGATGTCGAGCCGACTAGACGTGCCCGAAGTCTC
>NZ_JAWOUH010000614.1:0-625 GCF_033339295.1 Vibrio sp. 704
GTTTCCGTAGAAGAAGGCATTGCCGAGTTTGTCGCTTGGTACCGGAATTTTTATAACAAGTAAAAGATTTGTCATTCAGAACTTTCAAGGTCGAGAGTTCACATAAGGTTAGAGCTATGTTACCGAGTATATCAGTCGTTATTCCTGCAAAAAATGAACAAGGAAATATTGGGAAGTTAGTGAAAGAAATTCATGCCAGTTTAGAAGAATACCCTAACGTCGAAATTGTCATTACGGACGACGGTAGTACCGATGATACGGTGCAAGAGGCACTTGAAGCTGCTAAAGAATGTGGGTGTGACCTGCAAGTGGTAAGCCACGAACATAGTTGCGGTCAAAGCACAGCAGTGTTAACTGCCGTCAAACATGCAAAAGGCGAGTGGATTGTTACCTCCGATGCTGATGGGCAGAACGATCCGTCGGATATGCCTAAGATGCTTGAGCTTGCTGCTAAAGTCAGCAATCCGAATTTTTGCATCGCGGGTTATCGAGCGAAAAGGTTGGATACAGCTTGGGTTAGGTTTCAATCGAAGGTGGCGAACAAAGTGCGCCATGCATTACTAGGTGATGGTGTTCCAGATTCTGGTTGTGGGCTTAAAGTCATCCCTAAATCGACTTATCTGCG
>NZ_JAWOUH010000615.1:0-624 GCF_033339295.1 Vibrio sp. 704
GCAACTCAGGGGTGTCTGAATTACGCTGGATCTGAGCAAAAAACCAAACACCATCTTCCTGAATCAAGGCATTGCCTTGTTTGTCTTCAAACCAATGGAAATCAGCAGTTCCGCGTAAAATCGCCTCGCTATTGCTTCCGTCACTCAGCGTGATCGGATGCCAAATTGGCGATGGTGGTGTCGTTGCCATACTGTTTCCGGCAACAAGTGCAGTCAGCATGGTCAAGGCAAGGGTGTGGAATTTCAAAGTACGGCTCCATCTTTTCAATTCACCATGCGTAAAACGAACTCAGATACCCATCAATTTAATGAGCGGTTACCTGATGGTTATTTACGCATTAGATATAAATTAAGTGAATGAATGGTACAGAAATGAAAGGATAAGGGAATGCTGACAAGGGGATCAAAAAGAAAATTTGAGCAGAAGACCACGTTATTTATAAATGTTTGAGCGCCGATGACCAATCGACGCTCAAAAAGTCAAAATATCACTTTAAATTCAATGCGTTAATTTGCATTCACTTTGCTTATTACTGACAAATCAACCAGTAAGAACCGTGTCTTCTGGGTACTTAATCAAGGTTGGTTCTGGTCTCGCTAACATATATGCGAGCGTCAAAGGTC
>NZ_JAWOUH010000616.1:0-624 GCF_033339295.1 Vibrio sp. 704
AACGTGGCGGTTACGCCATCCGCCCCAATAATCGCTTGAGTGGTTTCGGTGATGTCATCACCGGATGCAGTGGTGTAGCTGTAAGCGAGCGTGACGATGCTACCGACTGGCGCCGGATCGCTCAGTGTCACGGTGTACTCCGTGGTGGTATCGCCTTCTACGACATTCGCTGGACCTGTCATGGTCACGGTAACCGTATCTTCTGGACCAGGATCGGTTTCATCGCTGATGGTGGTGTCAACAAAGGCATTTGAAACATCTAATGCCTCAAAAATCGGATTGCTGTCACCATCTACAAGGCCCGACACGCTGACGCGGAACACTTCATCGCCTTCCGCGTAAACATCGTCCACGGTATCGATGGTAAACGTGGCGGTTACGCCATCCGCCCCAATAATCGCTTGAGTGGTTTCAGTGATGTCATCACCAGATGCAGTAGTATAGCTGTAAGCGAGCGTGACAATGCTACCCACAGGAGCCGGATCGCTCAGTGTCACGGTGTACTCTGTGGTGGTGTCGCCTTCCACCACATTCGCTGGACCGGTCATGGTGACCGTAACCGTATCTTCTGGTCCTGGGTCGGTTTCATCACTGATGGTGGTGTCGACGAACGCATTATCGAGG
>NZ_JAWOUH010000617.1:0-623 GCF_033339295.1 Vibrio sp. 704
CCGTGGTATAGCCATATTTCGCGTACAAACCTTGCGAGGCTTCTAACATGCGATCTTGAAGTTCAGAATCAATCAACTTATTGAGGTTGAACAGCATTGCAAAGTGCGCGTTTTCTTCTAGGACCCCATTGGGTTCTTGGCTGTTTTCCATTCGGCGGATAATGCCACCTTTTGGATCTTCCGATTCTGATGTGATGCCTGCTAGCTCTAACGCTTTACTGTTCGCGACACTCAAATGCCCCGAAGTGTGGATGATCAATACAGGCTTATCTGTGCTGACTTTATCGAGATCCGCTTTGGTAGGGTAGTAATCCAGTTGGGCGTCGTCGTAACCAAAACCTAAAATCCATCCGGTTTTCTCAATGAATAGGCGTTGCGTATTATTGTTCTCGGCATTTTTCAGAGTTTCTATGATTTTCGCAACGGTATCGGCTTCGCCATCAGGAGATGGCAGCACGTTTGCGACCATGGCTTGCAGACCAACACCATACACATGACTGTGCGGATCAACAAAGCCAGGCAACATAGTTTTGCCTTTTAAGTCGACCAACTGTGTTTTACCGAACTTGTGTTCCATCGCTCCATCTTTGCTGCCGACATAAATGATTTTCTCGCCTAATGTT
>NZ_JAWOUH010000618.1:0-622 GCF_033339295.1 Vibrio sp. 704
GGCGTTAGTTCCCCAGAGGAAGCAATCAATCCGTAGGGAATTTTTGTTTCTGGTGGAGTACACGCATAACTCGGATGATATCTCCCTCGACCCAGTAAGAGATAATCATCGAAATCTCAGGAATAATGAGTAATCGTCCGCGGATACCATCTCGTTGTACGCCCATTAAAGGTTGTTCAAGCAAGTTTTCTACTTTTGCTTCAATGAGGTTGTCAGTTTTTTCTGCCGCATCAGGGTTGAAGTCATAGAGAAACTCGAAGATCTTTTCACGATCATTAAGTGACTCTTCTTCCCATAAAATCATTGCTTACCTCGATTACGGATTCTGGCTTTGCGCTCTTCCATTCGAGATTTAGCATTTTGGTGCTCAACGAAAACGGACTTTCCTGAGTCAAACTTCTCAAATGCTAGATTTACTTGTTCAGTTAGCCATGCATCGTGAGACAATGTTTTTCTTTGTTGTTCAGCAAGTTGCTCAGTAAGTTCACGGCATGCGTCACTCAGAGTGCGACCTTGGCTCTCAGCCATTTGTTGAGCTAGGCGTTTTGTTTCTTCATCAACACGAAATTGAATTCTAGTGTCCATGATTTATTCCTTTGTTGGTGTGTGTACAAATGTTAGC
>NZ_JAWOUH010000619.1:0-622 GCF_033339295.1 Vibrio sp. 704
ATTTGTCGTTTTTGACTTCTTTTATGTCATTTTAGACTCTAAAAATAATGCAGCAAGTTACTCATAATTTGGCAAGACGAGAACCAAAATCAGCAGGAATTGAACATGAGCAACAGCGCATTACTTGTAATCGATATACAAAACGACTATTTCCCGAATGGCCGATTTCCTTTGTGGAATACCGATACCACTTTGGACAACATTAAGCAGTTGATGGCGAAAGCCAAAGCACAAGATATCCCGATATTCCTTGTTCAACATGTATCTTCGGCCCCTAAAGGGAAAGCCCCTTTCTTTGAGGAAGGCAGTGTTGGTGTGGAGATTCATCCCGACGTCATCTCAATATGTCCTGACGCCGAGATCATTCAAAAACAGCACGCTGACAGTTTTTATCAAACGAACCTCGAACAAGCGCTAGAAAGGAACGGCGTAGATGAATTGTTGATCTGCGGAATGATGACGCAAAATTGCGTGACACATACGGCAATTTCAAAAGCAGCGGAAAAATACAACGTTTCCATTATTGAAGATTGTTGTACGACTACCGATCAAATGATTCATAACATTGCTTTAAGTGCGATATCTATTCGAGTGCCCCTATTGGCTTCTTCCGACGTGCTTT
>NZ_JAWOUH010000620.1:0-622 GCF_033339295.1 Vibrio sp. 704
AGACGTTGAACATCAGTTTGCGCCCGATCATCCGCCTAATGGATAAGAGCTCAAACCGCGTTTATCGTCTAAATGAAGGGCAAGTGACCAAAGAGTCTGTAGAGAAACGTCATTTACTCAATGTGATCGTCAAAGAAGACAACCACACTGATGCGCCCGTTTACTACCGTTGGAAAGTTGTGCTAAACCGCTCGAAAATAGTCTCTAGCGAGAAAATCGAGCTCAATTAAAAACCGGATTCAAACTATTAAGCAGCCTTCTTTGTATGTTGAGCTGCTTTTTTTATGGATAGAGTAAGCGCAAACTCTGCCATCGGCTCCTGACCATGTAGGCTCGGACACAACGCGATGATCTTCACATCACGATTAACACGTGCTCCAGTGGCAATAGTATGGTCTAGCATCTCATCAATGACATGGCCGTCATTACAAACGAAATGAACATCCGCTTCTGGACGTTTTAAAAACTCCGCTTTCACTCCTTTAAATGCTAAAGAAATCGCCTCGCCTTTTTCCTGAGCTTTGCTCATCGCAAGAAAACCACCAGCCACATCAGCACCAACGGTTAATGCACCAAAATACATACTGTTTAGGTGATTCTTTGTTCGTCGTCTAAGTGGAAT
>NZ_JAWOUH010000621.1:0-621 GCF_033339295.1 Vibrio sp. 704
CGACGCGCTTTAATACCTTGGCGAATCCACACTTCTTCTTGAGCCAGTTTCTTGTCGAACTCAGCGTTTTGCATCTCTTCAACACGAAGCATCTCTTCTTTCCCAAGCAAGTAATTGTCGTAATCACCAGGGAAAGAGGAAAGTTGCCCGCGGTCTAAGTCGACAATACGTGTCGCCATAGATTTAATGAATGCGCGGTCGTGGGAAATGAAGATAATCGAGCCTTTGAAATCTTTCAGGAAGTTCTCTAGCCATTCGATGGTTGTGACGTCCAAATGGTTGGTTGGTTCGTCAAGTAGTAATACATCAGGGTCGCAAACTAGAGCTCGAGCTAATGCCGCCTTGCGTTGCCAGCCGCCAGATAAGTCACGAAGTAATGTGTCTGGACTTAACTTTAGGGCACTAAGTACGTTTTTAACTCGGTCATCAAAACGCCACGCATTTGAATGATCCAATTGTTCTTGAGTTTTTGCTAAGCGGTTGATGTTCTTTTCGCTTGGGTCTTGCGCAACAAGATCAAGAAGATCATGGTAGATCTTAAGCTGTTCGCCAATTTCCGCTAAGCCACCAGAGACATACTCATAAACAGTACCTTCTTGGTTGCGCGGTGGATCTTGCTCC
>NZ_JAWOUH010000622.1:0-621 GCF_033339295.1 Vibrio sp. 704
GTCTTTATTCAGACCTTTTTCCATGTAAACCGCTACCGGTGGAAGAAAGATACACAGCAAAATTAGAATCAGTTTTTTTGTATCCATGGGTAAAGCTCCAAGTCAATGAATGGATGTCGTCAAAAATATGGCGCATTATGTGTTTAGTGTCACACTTTATCAAATGGTATTTGGTCAGAGCAGTGTTAAAAAATGTGAATTCTGAGTGTAGTAAAGGCATCTCAGTAAATCCAAGTCGTTTTCTCTCTTAAAGGTTTGATTTTGGGATAAATGCTAATGCGTGAATCTGCATCTTAATGTCATTTAGGTATACAATACTGCAACAATTAAAGATCACCCGTAGGAAGAAGGCTATGTCGCAACCCGTTTTATCCCAAATTAATGTTTTTCCGGTTAAATCAGTCGGAGGTGTGTCGCTTTCGTCCGCATGGGTAGAAAAACAAGGGTTGAGTTTTGACCGTCGTTTTATGATTGCCAAAGCCGATGGTTCGATGATCACTGCGCGAAAGTACCCTCAAATGGTAACCGTGAAATCAGCGTTGCTTGCCGATGGGGTGGTGTTCAGTAGCTTGGGAATGGAACCACTTAAAATCCGTTATCAAGATTTCAAAATGCAGGAAA
>NZ_JAWOUH010000623.1:0-621 GCF_033339295.1 Vibrio sp. 704
GTGACGCGCTTCTTGCTGAACTAGACAAAAACTGGGAAGTTCTAGCAGAGCCAGTACAAACGGTAATGCGTCGCTACGGTATCGAGAAGCCATACGAGAAGTTGAAAGAGCTGACTCGCGGCAAGCGCGTAGACGGTGAAGCAATGCGTAACTTCATTGACGGCCTTGAGCTTCCTGAACATGAAAAAGCACGTCTAAAAGAGATGACGCCAGCGAACTATATCGGTCAAGCAATCGAGCTAACTGACAAGCTATAATCTCTCAATAATGAGCGAATAACTAAAAAGGTTGACGTGAAAGCGTCAACCTTTTTGTTTGGAAGCTTACCAACCGAGGCATTCAAATAGAGTATTTTCGCCCAATACGTGTAGAGCATCGCGGATTTAGGGTTGTTTTTTGAAGAACAAGGTTATTGTCCCCACCTCCACGCCAAACTTTTTAATTTTGGTCAGGTTGAATACGTGTTTGTCATCTTGTCGGTAAAGCCAATCATCAAAGGCAACGGTCACTGTCGAGTCGTCCATTTTTAACTCAAAGTCATATTGCCATTGCAGAGCGTTACCCTGCTCTTTTCCGTTTGCGAAACCAATAATGTCATCTGCTTTGCCTGTATACCGGCCA
>NZ_JAWOUH010000624.1:0-620 GCF_033339295.1 Vibrio sp. 704
CCGACTTCGCCCGGTTGAGAGAAATCCAAAAGCGTGGGGAAGAACGTCGCCGATTTGATGCGCTTCTTCATACGTTTTGCGGCATAGTATGCAACAGTGCTCGCTAAAACCGTACCACCAATGCAGTAACCTGCCGCGTTGATTTGCTCTTGCCCTGTGATTTCTTCAATCGCAGAAACCGCTTTCACAACGCCTTCAGTAACGTAATCACCAAATTCAACATGCGCTTGCGCTTTACCTGGATTACGCCAAGAAATCATGAACACACTGTGGCCTTGTTCAAGCAACCAGCGAACCATCGAGTTCTTCGCAGTGAGGTCAAGAATGTAGTATTTGTTGATGAAAGGCGGAACGATAAGCAGTGGTGTCGCGTTGACTTTTTCGGTTAACGGACGATATTGAATAAGCTCAAACAACTCATTCTGAAACACCACATCGCCAGCGGTTGTCGCAACGTCATCACCCACTCGGAAAGCGTTGTTGTTCGTCATACGCACTTTTAAAATGTCTGCGCTCGACTCAACGTCTTCTTTCAACTGCTCTAAGCCAGCCAGTAGATTTTGACCGTTTTGCTCAAGTGTCAGCTTCAAAAGCTCTGGGTTAGTGGCGATGAAGTTGGA
>NZ_JAWOUH010000625.1:0-620 GCF_033339295.1 Vibrio sp. 704
GAATTTCTCTGAATGTGCTCATACTTCTTCTCCTCGTTCGCCTTGGTGGCTGTCTGCAAATCGAGTTTCAGCTCATGGCTATCGACATGGTTTTATTTTAGTTTGGAGAAAAATAATCATGAGCAGAGCGATTCGAGCTACTTATTCAAGTTTTTCGAACAATAGGAAATCGGTAACAAACACCATTGGACATTTTTCATACAGGCCCAGTGCCCGGCGATTGATGATAAGTTCTCTCTTATCACATAAACGTTTTTGAATTTATTTGAAAATAAATGTAGCTATTTCTTAAACAAGGTGTATAGTAGTGCTTGGCTCTTCGAAGAGAGCTGTTAATGCTACATTTAGTTTAAGTTCCTTCTCAGTAAAATCTTGAATCCCCATTCAGACACCTGCGTACAACTTCCTCTTGATTGACATTCAATAGCTTAAAAAAAGATCCACCAATAATTTATCATTAATGTTTTTAATTCAGAGGTTTTTATGTCTGCTAAAGTAACTGGTTCAGTAAAATGGTTCAACGAAACTAAAGGTTTTGGTTTCCTATCTCAAGACAACGGCGGCCAAGATGTATTCGTACACTTCAACGCTATCGTTGCTGACGGTTTCAAAACACTGAC
>NZ_JAWOUH010000626.1:0-620 GCF_033339295.1 Vibrio sp. 704
GTTGGGTGAGCCACAACCTATGGCTTGGCTCGATTGGTGGCTCATTGGTTGAGAGCACCTTTATCGTCACCAACCTGTTGACCATTTATCGTTTGTTTCATGCCCAAGAACACATCTCCCAAACCCAAAACAATCAGTTTTTGGCGTCTAACACCGAATCCAGTACAGATTGAGCATTACTCGCAATACTTTCATCACAGCACTGCTTTAAAACCAGAATGAAATCATTCAGTTCTTCGGCAGACACGCCATTATTCATGCTGATGTTGTAGTGTGCCGCAAGCTGACTGTTCACTCCGTTGATATTTGCCAGCGCTGCAATCGTGGCAATTTCTCGTTGTTTCCACGTCAGGAGGTCACGCGCGAAAATGTCACCAAACAAATGGGCTTTTAAGTACTGATCTATTTGAGGTGAAAAGTCGAACAGCGGGCCTTTAACTTGCATACCGACCAGCGTTGTTTGGTTCTGACTGCCTAGCTCTAAGCTGCTTTTATCTGTCGATAACGGCGTCGATTCACGCCCTAATGTGTCGGTAATACCACGATTTTTGCGCACTTCAACAACATCCATAAAAGCAGCCAATCCATTCAAACTGCGGGGAAAACCTGCGTAAGCGTAT
>NZ_JAWOUH010000627.1:0-620 GCF_033339295.1 Vibrio sp. 704
TGCGGTTTGAGCCGCGGCTTCGTTTTGCGAAAAATTCGGCAAATACACCACCGGCGCGATTTGTCTGAGCAGGGGAATCAAATCTTGCTGGGGAGACGCCGCTAGGATCACATCGGGTTTCAAGCTCGCTATCTTCTCTAAATTGGGTTCGGCGCGAGTGCCGATATCCTCAATGGATTCTGGTGCGTAAGGATTCACTACCCACTGGCGATAACCCGGCAAGTTAGGCGCAGCAATGGGCTCGATGTCCAACGCGAGCACTTGCTCCAAAATGTCCCAGTTGAGAACCACGACGCGTTGCGGCACTTGCTCAAAAGTCACCGCTCCGTACGCATCATGAACGGTAATGTCTGCGTTCGCTCGTGCAATCATCACTGTGAAAAGTAGAGTCGTGCAGCTTAGTTGTTTGAGAAATCGAACCATCATGCACATACCACCGCCACCTTCTGGCTAGCAAGTGTTTCCGCGGGCGTTGGATGGTCAATGAGCTTAATTGGTGATTCGTAAAGTGCAGACAAACGCGCTTCATCAAGCAGCATTTCGGCGTTGCCTTCAAAGGCAATTTGACCTTTTTTGAGCGCAACTATGTGGGTTGCGTAGCGCAATGCTAAGTTCAAATA
>NZ_JAWOUH010000628.1:0-620 GCF_033339295.1 Vibrio sp. 704
AGTCGGAGATTGGTCACAACAACAACAATAATTCCTGTCATTTGAGGAAAATATTTCTAATGATTTTTCAAGCCCACGCGACTCATTGACGGAGCTTAGAGATCATCGACTGACGAACAATGAGCTCAATAGGTACGCGGTTGATAATTGGCTTAACGCCGTTAAATGACGCCATTCAGCGAATTGAGAATCGACTCACCAACAGCCGTTTTTATGCATTATCTGTATTTATCAACGTGCACACATCAAGGTAGCTTTGTAACCGTCATCACCATATTGCAGACAACATATCGATAGATATCGTAATAAACAAAACCCTTGGCGTCGTCACACCCAGAAAATTCCTTACAAGATTCAATCACCTCGCAACATGACTAAGTTCACATTTGGCGATTTTGTTATTCTATTTATCGCTAAAATACCGCCTAGAATAGACGTACATATCAATTTAAGTAGGGATAGAAGATGTCGACATTGGCCGGGGCTCGCCTAGAAGAAATGGCGGATATCCGCTCGACGAGAAAAAAGAAAATCGTTTTTCTGTGTTCTAGCATTGCCGCCACACTATTGGTGTACGGCGCTATCGTCCAATCGCTCGAAAATCATTGGGGGTTAAGCGT
>NZ_JAWOUH010000629.1:0-619 GCF_033339295.1 Vibrio sp. 704
CCCGTTTGACAACGAATATTGGGACAATAAAGAAGCCGGTATTTACGTCGACATCGTAACTGGTGAGCCGTTGTTTTCTTCTACCGACAAGTACAAATCGGGGACGGGGTGGCCAAGTTTCACTAAGCCAATCAACCCAGGTTACATCGTCGAAAAAACCGATTACAAGTTGATTTATCCTAGAACAGAAGTTCGCAGTAAGTTTGGTGATTCTCACCTAGGGCACGTATTTACCGACGGCCCAAAACCAACCGGGCTGCGTTACTGCATGAATTCGGCAGCGATGAAGTTTGTGCCAGTAAGCAAAATGGCACAATTGGGTTACGGCGACTATTTGTTCTTGTTTGAACAATAATAAAGACTGGTTAGCGTTTGAGAATTAGCATGATGAAAGGCTTTAAATCGCACTTACCAACAAAGCTGTGCCCCGTCTGTGAGCGACCTTTTTCATGGCGCAAGAAATGGGCGCGAAATTGGGAGACGGTGATTTATTGCTCTGAACGCTGCCGACGCAGCAAACCAGAGAAAAACCCGTAACGCTTACCAAGGCAAACGCTCACCATCATACGTCAAAAACGCCCCGCTATCTTGCGGGGCTGCTTTTTCTATCAGCCCCATT
>NZ_JAWOUH010000630.1:0-619 GCF_033339295.1 Vibrio sp. 704
TCGGTATCGCGGCATTTGGTTGGTTGTATCACATCAAAAACAGCTTGGAGTTTGGTGGCTGGAAGCAAAGCGCAATTGGCATTATTGCCGTCCTCGGTTTGTTCGCCTCCGCGCAACCAGCACTGAATTATTGGTTTGGCAATCACGAAACCCAAGCACAGCAAACAACGGTTAGCTTTACTCGCATTGCTAATGTGGCCGAGCTTGAAGAGCAACTGGCGCTGGCGAAAGCAGCAGGTAAACCTGTCATGCTCGACTTCTACGCCGACTGGTGTGTAGCGTGTAAAGAGTTTGAGAAGTACACCTTCCACGATCCAAAAGTCGAAGCCAAGCTGCAAGACTTTGTGTTGCTGCAAGCGGATGTCACCAAAAACCAAGTGCAAGATATTGAGCTACTCAAACACATGAACGTGCTGGGTTTGCCGACCATCGAATTCTGGGATGCGAAAGGCGAACACGTTTCAAACGCTCGTTTAACTGGCTTTATGCAAGCCGAGCCTTTCTTAGAGCACATCAATCGATTCTGATATCACATCATTCAAACGCCAGCGATTTTCGCTGGCGTTTTTTGTTGCACAGATTTGAATGAGAAAAATGCGGCTATATGCAATTTTCCTAA
>NZ_JAWOUH010000631.1:0-619 GCF_033339295.1 Vibrio sp. 704
CGGATGTATCGCAACCGAGCGCAAGCAGAGTTATGTCGTCAAAATCAGATGACCTTAGAGATGGCGAGTGCGTTGGCAGCGTTAGAAGAGTTTCAGCCCATGAGTCAACAAGCGTTAGCCGATGCCGTTCTGACCGAAAGAAGCGTTGCAAAGCGCATGGTCGATAACTTGGAAAAACGTGGTTTTGTGTGCGTTTCGAAGAGTGAGGCGAACCAACGACTGAAAATGCTCAGTTTGACGAAAGAAGGTGAAGCAACGATTAAGAAAGTTCATCAAATAATGAGGAACTTACAGCGCGAGTTCTTCTCTTGTTTATCAGAAGATGAGTCGGCAGAGTTTTTTCGTTTGGTAAGGAAAATGACATTAGCCAATCATTCGTAAGCGTTTTCTCTGCGTTAAATCTAAGCCTTTTTGTAAAACCTCAGCTATGTTCTGAGGCTTTTTTATTTCATTTTTCAGATTAAACCGTACGATTTTAGAACCACAATACCGAACGTGCAGGTGACGGTTGAAAGCACGGTTGTCAAAGCAATAATGTTGGCTGCCAGTACCGCGTTTCCTCCCATTGAGCGGGCCATGACGTAACTCGCTGCCGCAACGGGTGAGGCGTTCATGAAGA
>NZ_JAWOUH010000632.1:0-619 GCF_033339295.1 Vibrio sp. 704
ACCAGCTCACCGCCAACACCGCCAACACCGACGACAAACACATCGAGGAAGTATTTCGAGTTAAATAGGTTTTCGTGACACGCTTTGATCGCCTCAGAAATTTTGTCTTCCGGAATTACCGCAGAGATAGCACGCTCTGAAGAACCCTGCGCAATCGCGACGATATTGACGTTCACTTCCGCAAGAGAAGAGAAGAAACGTGAAGCAACACCACGGGATGTACGCATGCCGTCACCAACCAAGGTAACGATAGAAACATCATCGATAAAATCAACCGGTTCCAATAGACCGTCTTTTAGTTCAAGTTCAAACGCATCCGCCAGAACTTGTTGAGCTTTCAACTTATCATCAGCCTCGATACAGAAGCTGATGCTGTACTCAGACGATGATTGAGTAATTAATACAATAGAGACACCAGCAGAAGACATCGCACCAAATACTCGGCTCGCCATGCCTACCATCCCCTTCATACCTGGGCCTGATACGTTAACCATGGTTAGGTCGTTAAGCGTTGTAATACCTTTGATCGCAAGATTATCTTCACCAGTATCTTGGCCGATAAGCGTACCTGCACCTTGAGGGTTAAAGCTGTTTTTGATCAGACATGGAATGTGGAATT
>NZ_JAWOUH010000633.1:0-619 GCF_033339295.1 Vibrio sp. 704
TGAACAACACTTTTATTGAAACAACACCAAACTTTTCTGAAGTAGAAATTGGTGCAGCTCGCAATGCGTTTTTGAAATACGATCAAGAGCAGCAACTTCATTTGCTCACCATCATGCCAATAGATGAAGCGGTGGGGATTTTGAAGCACTGTTCTGTAGGGTATGTGAACAGTTTGATGCCTCAACTTGAGCATGCGGGTCATGATAAGCGTGCGCGTCACTATGCGCACCAATTGGGTTTGCATGTGTCGGAAGTTGATACTCCTGACGGTTACTTATCAACAGGCGTACTAGAGCATGTAAAGCAGCGAATAGGCTGGATTATTGCACTCGCTTTATTGGGGATCGTTTCTGGGCTGATTATTGCTCAGTATGAAGATACATTGAGCCAACTGGTTTTACTGGCAGTATACATGCCGGTGATTGCGGCGGCTGGTGGTAATACGGGAACTCAAGCGGCCACATTGGTCATTCGTGCATTGGCCACTGGTGAACTTAAAAAGCGTCAGTGGTTAGCAGTACTTTGGAAAGAAAGTCGCGTAGCGCTGTGTCTCGCATTAGCGATCGCAATAGTTATGGTTGGACGCATTATGCTTTTTAGTGCCGGCCAATCTACGGG
>NZ_JAWOUH010000634.1:0-618 GCF_033339295.1 Vibrio sp. 704
CACCTTCACGACAAGAGACAATACCATGCGCATTGCTTGGCGATCCATCATCTCCAAACTTTGTCCGCTGGCACTGTACATGATCACAAGACCAAAACCCATTAAAGCAAAGATGCCGAGTAGGAGGGGCAAGTCGATATGGAAGCGCTCAAACAAGGCGCGGTTTTTACCTGTAGAGGGATCCATCTTCATTAGCGTGTAACCTCTTTTTGCGCGTTGGTTTTGTCATCTTCTGGTTTGATTTCTTCTGGGCCAAGTACCACTCGGTCAAAGATTTTTCTCGCCATTGGACCACCGTTACTTGAGCCACCGCCTGCGTTTTCTAGCACGAGAGTAACGATAACTTTTGGATCGTCAAACGGAGCAAAGCCCGTAAACAGGGCGTGGTCACGCAAGTGTTCCGCGATTTCATCTGCGTTGTATTCTTCGTTCTCGCCCAAGCCAAAGACCTGCGCTGTACCTGATTTACCGGCTGTCTGGTAGCTCATATTGTAGAAAGAACGACGAGCTGTACCACGAGTACCATGGTTTACACGGCGCATACCTTCTTTCGCAATATCCCAGTATTTTTCTGGCACATTTTGAATCGGTGGGTAGGTTACGTATTCAGAGGTTTCT
>NZ_JAWOUH010000635.1:0-618 GCF_033339295.1 Vibrio sp. 704
TGCAAACGTGCTTGAGCAGGTTGATGTATTGATCATGCTTGACGTGTATGCCGCGGGTGAAAAACCAATTGCTGGCGCGGATGGACGCTCTTTGTGCCGTACGATTCGCAGCCGAGGTAAAGTAGATCCGATTTTTGTTCCAGAAATCGAGCAATTACCATCAGTTTTGGCTAACGTTATACAAGACGGCGACCTAATTTTAACGCAAGGTGCTGGTGATGTTGGTAAAGTTGCCAAACAGCTGGCTAATCTTGAGTTAAATATAAACAAGATGCTTGGATAAGTCAGAGTGATGACGCAAAGGACAGATAAGACTCAGATCTCGATTTTGCGTCAAGATCGTTGTGATTTATTGTTATCAGTGTTTGATAGTTTACAAGAGCTCAGTATAATCCCAAGGTTAAAGTCAATACTTTTGCCGATACGATATTATGCGGTGAAAAGTACACGACAAAAGTCAGGAAACGAAGACGTTGTTGAATATTGCACTTAATGAAGAGCGACTAAACACGGACAATAACCGTGGTCGCCAAGATAAAATCTTGGGTGCGCTATTTTTCGTTGTGGTTGTGACCTTAATTAGTTCTGTTTTGTACTCGGCGATCAGTTGGATGTGGG
>NZ_JAWOUH010000636.1:0-618 GCF_033339295.1 Vibrio sp. 704
TCCAAAAGTCGGGGTGATGATAGAAGTGCCATCGATGGTATATCTGCTTCCTGCCATCGCGCATCGAGTGGATTTTGTCTCTGTTGGTACTAACGACTTAACTCAGTATTTACTGGCGGTGGATCGGAACAATTCCCGCGTCGCTGATGTCTATGAATCCATGCATCCGGCAGTGCTGTTAGCACTCAAACAGATTCATGACGTGTGCGATAAATATCATGTGCCAGTGTGCATCTGCGGTGAATTAGCCGGTGATCCATTTGGTGCGCTCTTATTACTTGGGTTGGGATACACCAGCTTAAGTATGAACACATCTAACGTGGCTAAGGTGAAGTATTTGATTCGTCATAGCCAACAACAGGAACTAGAAAAACTAGCGGAACAGGCGATGACAAAATCGTACGGAGAGGAGATTCATCAAATGATGCATGATTTCTTTATCCAACAAGGTTTTGCAGGCTTCGTTCGTGCAGGGAAAAAGTAGGTAATCGTGACCGTCTCTTTATTTTTGTTATTGCTGGCGCTGGGCGCTTTTGTTGGTGTGATGGCGGGGCTACTCGGCATTGGGGGCGGATTAATCGTCGTACCTGCGTTGTTATTTTTGCTGCCTTGGGCGGG
>NZ_JAWOUH010000637.1:0-617 GCF_033339295.1 Vibrio sp. 704
TAACGCCCTGCTAAGGGGTGAGCAACGCAATACCGAAGCCGCCGCATACCACCTTAATCACTAAATTCAACGCATAGTAAAAATGCCACGCGTTGCGAATCCCTCTTGAGCAGTTTGTTAGTTTGCAAACCCAAAGCGTTGATTTTACGTTATTTTAAATTTTGAAAACAATAAACTCTATGTATTTTGATGCACTTAAGTCAGGCGTAGTCTCAAAGCGGCTACTCAATGAAACCACGTGGAACAAACAACACCGTTGAAAACGAACTAACAACACCAAAAAGTGCTTTTGGAAAACCAATCTCACAATGCGGACTTTCAACAAAGTCACTGAAACCACGTGATCTTTCCACATCAGAGAAAGCGCCATTTCAGCGAGTAAATCGGCTTTTGTACCAACAAACTCAAGGGGCAGAGTTTCAGCAAAAAAGTTCAACGCAGTTAACCCAAAAGTCGCCGCACCAAAGAACATATCAACCGTTGAAGGGTTGCCTAATTTTGACTTTTACCACGTAAATTAACACTGAAATTGAAAGCCGGTACGACAATTTAGACTTTGAGCTTTTACCACTAAATCTTGGGATATAGCCGCGTTTTTCCTCTTGCAAACTAACGCC
>NZ_JAWOUH010000638.1:0-617 GCF_033339295.1 Vibrio sp. 704
GATAACGTGGATGGCGAGTTAACGTTTAGCGTCTCTGGTAATAGCAACATTCAAGTGGCGATCGTCAATGGTATTGCTACGTTCACTCCAACGGCAGACTGGAACGGCTCAGAAGCATTGACCTTTACGGCGACCGATCCAAGCGGCGAAAGCGTTAGCCAAACGGTGAACTTCACGGTTGCGCCTGTGGCGGACATCGTGGCAGATAAAGCGACGGTTGTGGAAGACACGCCAACCATCATCAAGGTCTTAGATAACGACACGTTCGAAGGCGACGACAAAGTGGTGTCGCTGGATACCAATAACGGTCCAGCCAACGGCACGGTCTCGGTCAACCCGGACGGCAGCGTCACTTACACGCCGAACGACAACTACCACGGTACAGACAGCTTCACGTACATCGTTACGTCGGGTGGGGTCAGTGAGTCCACCACGGTGAACGTCGATGTCACACCAGTCAATGACGCGCCAGTGGCAAAAGATGATACAGCTGTTACTGACGAAGACACGCCAGTGACAATTGATGTTCTGCCAAACGATACTGACATCGATGGTGATACGTTAAGCATTGATTCGGCGTCTGTGCCGAGTGAGCAAGGGACAGTCGAGATTGTTGA
>NZ_JAWOUH010000639.1:0-617 GCF_033339295.1 Vibrio sp. 704
GATCGACATGCGACTCAGCCGCTAAATGCATCACCATATCGGGTTGATGCTCTGAAAACACGCGGTCTAGTTCAGTTCGGTCACAGATATCCACTTGCTCGAAGTAATAACGGTCACTGTCCGCGACATCTACCAACGACTCCAAGTTTCCTGCGTAGGTGAGCTTGTCTAAATTAACGACGCTATCTTGGGTGTCACGAATAATGTGTCGAACGACAGCTGAGCCAATGAAGCCTGCCCCGCCTGTTACTAGTATTTTCATTGCAAATGTTACCTACTTTAATGGGTACTTTTAGTGGGTGTACCGAAATGCGCTATTGGATTGTCTCACGAATAACTGACAAAAAGCTCACTTTACGTATTTTCAGTATAACTTTTTTGTACATGATCAAAATCGGACGCTTGCCAAATGATTTGGCGTTTGAGCAGTTCTTTTTTGAATGAGCGAAGAAGCCTTTCTAAGTTTTGCTTTTTCCAGTCGCCGTGCTCTTGTTTGCGGCACTTATCAAAATCAATAATCCACACTTTATCTTTGTCATCGATCAAGATGTTGTGGATATTCAGGTCTGTGTGATTAACGCCAGCGTTGTGCATTTTGGCAATTTCTTGCCCTATTT
>NZ_JAWOUH010000640.1:0-617 GCF_033339295.1 Vibrio sp. 704
ACAAGTGACGAACGTACACGGTTTTGTGCCAACCACCGTCGGTTAACCAGTGTCTTTCTACCGCAAGGTTTGATTCCAAACTCTCAGTATCACGGTTGTCCAAATGCTTCAGACCAAATTGCAATTGATAGTATTCACGTAAGACGTCGTCTAATGGAATTTTGTAGCCGGCGGTGATGGTTTGTTCTGGTTTGGAGAGAGAAAGCGCCGTATTAAAGCTATGACCGCGTGCACTTACCCATGGTTTTTTCCATTTTAAAGTACCGCGCACACCCGTATCGGTGGAGTAACCAATACCGGTTTCAATCTGGTTTTTCGCAGCAGGCGCTAACGAGACTTTAATCGGCAACTCGCGCCCATCTTCAAGCTTGCTTAAGTCAGGCTCAACAAACACGGAGGAGAACCAATCGGTGTTAGAGAGGTTTTGGTTGTATTCACCCACATCAGAGACAAGGTAAGGTTCACCAATTTCAAAAGGTCGCATCGACTCAACACGGTTTTCCCAGATCTGGCTTCCCGTAATTTCTACCGGACCAAAGTGATAGCGAATACCGCTGTCGTAGTGCAAACGCACATTGGCTTCATTCAATTCAGGGATCACTTCCAGCTTGTTAAGC
>NZ_JAWOUH010000641.1:0-617 GCF_033339295.1 Vibrio sp. 704
GACGTGAAAGTGGATAAATCTGTTGATTTGAACCAGCGCATGGTTGGTAAGCGTAACGCGAAAACCATCATGGTTGTGGACGACTCCGCGTTCATCCGTTCTCTGATTCAAGATACCTTGGCGTCGTCAGGTTACAACGTTATCACCTGCAAAGATGGTGGTGAAGCGCATGAGAAATTGATGAGCCTGATTGAAGTTGCGAAAGAAGAACAGCTACCAGTGCGAGAACTGCTGGATGCGGTTGTGACGGACGTAGAAATGCCTCGAATGGATGGCATGCACTTAGTGAAAAGGTTGCGTGAAACCGAAGCGTTCCGCCAAATGCCAATCATCATGTTCTCGTCACTAATGAGTGAAGATAACCGAGCAAAAGCGCTGTCGCTTGGCGCTAATGACACCATTACCAAGCCAGAAATTGGTCGTATGGTGAATATGATGGATAAATACGTATTCGCTTAATTTGCATATCGCTCATCAAGCACAGAGTTAAAAGTAATAAGGCTGCCGATTGGCAGCCTTATTTGGTTATGGGCAAGGAAGAATTTCTAATTTATAGCTTTCGTTTGGTGACATTGGTGGCCCATACAAGATGCCACATTGGGTCAGACTCGCACGGG
>NZ_JAWOUH010000642.1:0-617 GCF_033339295.1 Vibrio sp. 704
ATTATCAAGTCGAGAAAGACGTCGTTGTTGGGAATATCATGCGTCACAACAAAAGTGATGGCTCGACCGTTTGAAAGCGCTTGGCCAAAACAGTAAGGGTCAATCAGAGACTTGAAACTGCCTTTTTTTGAAAATGCTTTAAAGATGGTCGAAAACAGCGGGAAATCATACGCACCTAAACGGGTTTCTTGTAAATACGGCTCAAGAAACAGTTGATACTCTTCTTCTGTTGCACCGCCATCGGTAATGATTTCCCCAAAAATGTGCACATCTTGGGTTATGTCGTCTGTCCATACGCGTTTTAGGTGTTCAAGCGTCATGTGCTTCGCGGCATCAATACGGAAGCCTTTCACACCTATCGCTTTCAATGCTTTTAGGTAAGCTCGCTGCTGCTCGACAACATGTTCACAAACGCGAAGGGTTGGTAAACCAGGATCAGTTGGCCCACCTGTAATTCGGCCATTTTGGACCTGCCATTTATCTTTCCAGTCTTTGATACCAAACGCTTCAACAAAATCTTCTTCACTAAATAGCGGTTTGGATAAATCGCCGAAAAGCTTCAGAGACTGGTATTTCTGTTCGTCTTGTCGGTATTGATCTAACACGTCCTGACGAGG
>NZ_JAWOUH010000643.1:0-617 GCF_033339295.1 Vibrio sp. 704
AAAGGCTTTAGTGAGCTTTGTCCAGATGAATTACCTGTAGCAGGCGCATTGGACATCGTGCCGGAGCTACTAAAAAACCATGCGAAAGGTCGCTTGAAGCTAGTAAGCCGTGACTTGCACCCACCGAAAGCCGCTTGGGATGCAGAAACGCCCGCGAACATGCTAGAGCCCGTTGGCTTGCCAAATGTCGACGTAAAATGGAATCGCCAATGTGTGCTTGGCACGACAGGCGTAGAGCTTCTGGATGGGTTACCTCCAGTGCTTGACTACGATTTCCAAGTCAATAAAGGGATGGATCCGGACGCGCATCCTTACGGTATCTTCTTCCATGACGTGGCTGACACCAAAACTACGGGTGCAAATGAGTTTCTGAAATGCAATAAAATAGATACCGTCGTAGTTGGTGGATTAGCGCTCGATTTCTGCGTCAAGAAATCCGTTATGCAAGCGTTAGATCTCGGCTTTAAGGTGATTGTGAATCTAGCTGCAACTCGCGCCGTTCTGCCAGATACGGTCGACAGCGTGATCGCAGAGATGAAAGAAAAAGGCGCACTGTTTGTTGCAAATGCCGATGACATTATTGTTGAGCGCTTCGCGTAATTAACCGGTTTCCTTGT
>NZ_JAWOUH010000644.1:0-616 GCF_033339295.1 Vibrio sp. 704
TTTTCAGCCCTAAACCACCTACTTCAGTAGGTGGTTATCATCCGTTTCGGCTTTGCCTGTAAAACTACTCATGCTAAATGCGTCTTTGATTTTTCCAGAAGTCAAAGAGGACAAATAACATGAGTAGATACAATCAAGCTTCCCACGTATTTTGGCGTTGTCAATACCATATAGTGTGGACGCCAAAGTATCGATTTAGGATCTTGAAGAACAATATAGGTAAAGAAGTTTATCGATGTATTTATGTTTACTGTAATCAACTTGGATGTGAAGTCGTAGAGCTAAACGTACAAGTTGACCACGTACATTTAGTTGTAAAGGTCCCACCAAAGCTTTCGATATCCAAGTTGATGGGGGTATTGAAAGGCAAAATAGCCTTAAAGCTATTTAGCAAGTTTCCTCACCTTAGGAAGAACAGGCTTTGGGGTAATCACTTTTGGCAAAGAGGCTATTTTGTCGATAGTGTTGGAATCAATGAAGAAATAATACGCCGATATGTAAGACATCAAGAGAAGCAAGAGCGAGTAGAGCAGCAGCAATTGGCGCTGGACTAAACAAAGGCCCCCTTTTAGGGGGCTCACACAAAGCCACCTTCTTTAGAAGGTGGTAATTTACT
>NZ_JAWOUH010000645.1:0-616 GCF_033339295.1 Vibrio sp. 704
TTGATATGTTTCAATTGCGATGAGTGCCTTTGTCAATCAAGGGAATTAGTTTGCATGATGCCGGAAATTAAACAGTTATTTGAGAATAATTCAAAATGGTCGGAAGAAATCAAATCTGATCGTCCTGAATATTTCGCTAAGCTCGCCGAAGGCCAAAAGCCTGATTTTCTTTGGATTGGCTGCTCCGATAGTCGAGTACCCGCAGAACGATTAACCGGCCTTTACTCCGGTGAATTATTTGTTCACCGCAATGTTGCAAACCAAGTCATTCACACAGACCTCAATTGCCTTTCCGTTGTTCAATACGCCGTTGATGTACTCAAGGTGAAGCACATTATTGTGTGTGGCCACTATGGTTGCGGCGGTGTTAACGCGGCGATAGATAACCCTCAACTCGGGCTTATCAATAACTGGCTACTGCACATCAGAGATCTTTACTTCAAGCATCGTTCTTACTTAGACCAAATGCCTGTTGAAGATCGTGCCGATAAGCTTGGTGAAATTAACGTTGCAGAACAAGTTTATAACCTAGGCAATTCAACCATCATGCAAAACGCGTGGGAGCGCGGGCAAGATGTCGAAATTCACGGTGTCGTATACGGAATTGAAGATGGTC
>NZ_JAWOUH010000646.1:0-616 GCF_033339295.1 Vibrio sp. 704
CCTGTCGTCGATGAGCTTTCACGTTTAGGCGTCAATAGTTGGCGTCGCTGCAAAGAAGATGAGCTGCACGCGAATACAGGCTCGCCCCGTCATCTTGAAGGTTTCCATTCTTCGGTTGCTGCTAGCGTCCAGCCCGCCTTGCTGGCTAGAGGTTTGCGCCGAGTCGCATTAGAAATGGGGATCGAAATCTTCGAAAACACACAAATGACCAAATTGGGTTTTGGCCAACCAGCTACCGTGTACACCCCTGACGCACAAATAAAAGCGAAGCAGGTCGTGCTGGCATTAAACGCATGGATGGTGGAGCACTTTACACAGTTCAAAAACAGTATCGTGGTGGTTTCTTCCGACATGGTCATCACCAAACCGCTTGGTGAGTCGTTACGGAAAACGGGCTGGCAAGCGGGAACGAGCGTGTTAGATTCGCGTATTTTTGTTCATTACTACCGCGATACGCCAGATGGTCGCTTCATGTTAGGCAAGGGAGGCAATCAGTTCTCTTTCAACAACCAAGTGGACGTGATGTTCAATAAACCAACTCGTTATCAAAATCTTCTAAGGAAGTCATTCGATAAACTTTTCCCGAGTTTGAAAGAGGCGGAGTTTGAATACTCAT
>NZ_JAWOUH010000647.1:0-616 GCF_033339295.1 Vibrio sp. 704
CGGTCAACACCAAAACCGGCGTCCAATCTTGCTGCTGGCGCAAGTGATGGCAGATATCTAAACCATCACCATCGGGTAAACCTCTGTCGAGGATCACCAAATCAAACGACTGCTGCTGATAAGTATTTCTACCCGCTGCAACGCTGGATTCTCGACTGACTTGATGCCCCTGAAACTTGAGATGCATTTGAACCAGTTCGGCCAAGTCATCATCATCTTCAATCAACAATATGTTCGCCACCACGTTGGTTGTATGCCGTTCCATAGTCCTTTCCTTGCCTGGGAGACGTCTCATTCTGCAAATGACCGGAACGGAGCGGTATTTCTTTCAACAAGGTCAGCTTTCAACAAGGTCAAAAAGTGCTCTGGTGGTGGAATGAGGGATAAAAGCATGAACAAACACTTTTAGGAAAGGATCCGCCACCAGAGCAGATGAGTTATTCAACGCGCGTGATCGTGACCTTCGCTCCAGGATTTAGAAAACGATGGTTTGCCGACAAGGTTGAATCCGCCAGTCCATCATCATGGCTGATGACGCCAGCGTGAAACGCGACCGCATCATTCATATCGTTTCGAGTTGAGTTAAATCCTTCTCCGCCACCCGCAGGGCCGGGAA
>NZ_JAWOUH010000648.1:0-615 GCF_033339295.1 Vibrio sp. 704
GATCCAAAAATTGCAACGTTTTGCCAGAGAACGTATTCCTGAGCGAGTTGTACACGCTCGTGGCACGGGTGCGCACGGTGAATTTGTTGCGTCTGGCGATTTTAGTGATTTAACGGTATCCGCTCCCTTCACTGAAAAGGGGAAGGTAACTCCTGTTTTCGTTCGTTTTTCGACCGTTATTCACTCAAAAGGATCACCTGAGACACTGCGTGATCCACGAGGTTTCGCCACTAAATTTTATACTGAACAGGGCAACTGGGATCTGGTAGGGAATAACCTGCCTGTGTTCTTCATCCGTGATTCGATCAAGTTTCCGGATATGGTGCACTCTCTGAAACCGTCACCAGTGAACAACGTTCAGGATCCAAACCGATTCTTTGACTTTTTTAGCCATGAACCAAGTGCGACTCACATGCTGACTTGGGTGTACAGCTATCTTGGTACGCCAGCGAGCTATCGCACAATGGATGGCTTTGGCGTTCACGCTTACAAGTGGATCAACCAACAAGGTGATGTGAACTATGTGAAGTTCCAATGGAAGAGCCAACAAGGCATTAAGAGTCTTCGTCCTAATGAAGTGACGGAAATGCAGGGTAAAGACTTCAATCACCTTAC
>NZ_JAWOUH010000649.1:0-615 GCF_033339295.1 Vibrio sp. 704
ATACCTGCGGTATCTTTCATGATGGTTTTGAACTGTTGTCTTGGATCAATGGATGGAACTTTGCTCAGTCTATTGAAGCAATCGGCCAGGCTCTTGGTATTCAACCCGGACAAGTACCAACTCGGGCAATACCGAATAACGCTGTTGACTGGAAGACTAAAAAGCAGGTAGAGGACAAAGCGATTATCCATCGCTTGAATCAAACCTGGGGAGAAACGATATCTCTTGCAGATACTCGTGCGCAACCAGTTTGGAACTACTTGCATCGTCGTGGCATTGTGACGCGGCTTCGTCCTGAATGGGATTCGGTGCTGAGGTTTCATCCAAACTTGCCTTACCATGATGAAGATGGTCTGTTTATCGATAGCTACCCAGCGCTGCTAGGAAAAATCGTTACTCAGCAAGGGCGTTCGGCCACGTTTCATCGGATCTACCTAAGTGAAGATGGATTCAAAGCGCCGGTTGAAAAGCCTAAAAAGATGATGCCGATACCAAGTGACAGAACAATCACTGGTGGTGCCATTCCGATAGGTGAGCCTGGTGAGGTACTAGGTGTTTCTGAAGGTATAGAAACGGCCCTAGCGGTAACCAGAGCAACGGGGCAAACATAGATCG
>NZ_JAWOUH010000650.1:0-614 GCF_033339295.1 Vibrio sp. 704
GCACGAGCTCCCGCCATGTTACGACCATGTGTGGTGGTAGCTGATCTATATTTTGGCATTTCTTAAATCCTTCTTACTGCTGCTCTGGGTACACATAGTCTAACCAGCCCCACTTATCTTCCGTGGTGCCGTTAAATAGGCCAAAGTAGGCTTCTTGCAATTCTTTGGTAATCGGACCGCGTGTACCGCTGCCCACTTCAATTTTGTCGATGGTTGCCACAGGCACAACTTCTGCTGCGGTACCGGTCATGAATACTTCATCCGCAAGGTATAGCGCTTCGCGAGCAATGTTAGCTTCACGGACTTCGTAACCTTTATCGCGAGCAATGGTCATGATCGAGTCACGAGTGATGCCCGGTAGGATAGCGCTGGTTGCTGGTGGTGTGGTGATCACGCGATTTTTGATGACAAAGATGTTCTCGCCCGCGCCTTCTGACAAGTAACCGTCAACACTCAGTGCGATACCTTCGTCGTAACCATGACGACGTGCTTCACCACCAACGAGTAGTGAAGAAAGGTAGTTCACACCCGCTTTTGAAGCGGTAGGGATGGTGTTTGGCGCAGCGCGGTTCCAGCTTGAAATCATCGCATCCACGCCTTTTTCTAGTGCTTCT
>NZ_JAWOUH010000651.1:0-612 GCF_033339295.1 Vibrio sp. 704
GGCGTTATGTGCTTATGAGGAAAATTGACATGGAAGTGATAGAGGCCAACCCTGATTTGGCCCCAATATTAGCGAGTTATGCGAAAGAATGCCTAGAATCGGGTATTCCAAAATATTCGGGTGTGGAGCAAGATCCGACAGCTTATTTGTCAGGTTTGGTCGAACGTTCAAAGGCAATCTCTGAGTTACCAAAGGGATATTTACCTAGCACAACTTACTACTGTGTATCGAACTCCGAAATTTTAGGTGCAGTCCGAGTTCGCAAAGGTACTAATGCCAACGTAGAAAATGTCATTGGTCATATTGGCTACGAAACTAGACCGTCAGCTCGTGGTAAGGGTGTAGCCTCATTTCTGCTTTCTTGGGTGCGAGACCATGTTGTCACTGATTCAGTTATTGTTACTTGCTCAATTGACAATCCCGCATCTCAAAAGGTCATCGAAAACTGTGGTGGTGAATACCTCGGTAACTACACAGATGAGATTGAGGGTACGGTAAGGCGCTACCGTTTAGCACGCACATAACAAAGCATTCAAGAGTGATTCGCAACGCTTGGCAGTTTCGCTTCGCTCAAGTATAGCCAAGCGCCGCTCACACCTTAATGCGGCGTTA
>NZ_JAWOUH010000652.1:0-612 GCF_033339295.1 Vibrio sp. 704
TTTGCTAGCGCGACCGCTTCTGCACTGTCTGCTGCGTGAAGCTGAGTTGGCTTAAAGAGCGGAGCTTGGTGCGACAACATCATGTTGTTACGTTTTGAATCGTAATCGTAAGAGAAGTTACGAGTAACAAACAAATCACTGGCTGAGTTCAGCGTCACTTGCATCCCTTCATGGCGCTCTAACGCATCACGCAGAGTTTCGCCTTCTTTGATCACAAGCGGCGTCACCAATGGAATGTCTGACGTGCCAGTTTTTACATAGCTGGTTGCGTCAGAAGAAAGCTGAGTATTGCTGTAGTACTCCTGAACCTTACCTTTCACACAAACTACGTCACCAGGCTTTAGCTCGGTATCTGCGGCGTTCGTATGAATAAATAGACCTTCAGACGTCTTATCGTTGTTATCGTTCTCGATAGCTTGCAGGTAGAAGCCTTTCGTCAAACCGCTAGTAACAGCGCTCACGACACCAGTAACAAAATGCTCTTCTGTCGTAATGTATGGGTAACCATCGATAAATGGCGAAGAAGCACCTTCACCTTGAATGTCTTGAATGGATGTGAACGTTGGCGCGTGGCCATCCACTTCACACACAAATGCTGCAGGTGGCTCAGCT
>NZ_JAWOUH010000653.1:0-612 GCF_033339295.1 Vibrio sp. 704
GTTGTATGCTTTTACCTTCGACAGCAGTTTTTTCTCATCGATAAGCTGACGCAGTGTTTTCGGATGTTCTTTGCGATCGTCACCAAACACTTCATCCAAGTATTTGTCTCGACCGGATGCGTAACGATAGTACTTGTACTTTAGGCTGCTCTTTTTGTAGTAATCCTGATGGTACTCTTCCGCTGGATAAAATGTCTCAAACTTGATCAACTCAGTTTTAAGCGGTTTTGGATAAATCTTCGCATTGTCGATTTCCATCATAAACTGCTCTGCGATCTGCTTTTGCTCTGCGTTGTGGTAGAAAATGGCAGGTCGATACTGTGGACCTCGGTCGACAAATGATCCTTTATCGTCGGTTGGGTCAATGTGGCGGAAAAAGTAATCGAGTACTTGTTCGTAATTCACCACATTCGGGTCGTATTTCACTTCGATGGATTCAATGTGTCCGGTTTTTCCAGAAGATACTTGGCGATAGGTTGGGTTTTTCACGTGCCCGCCGGAGTAGCCAGACACCACATCTAAGACGCCAGGAAGCTGTTCTAAGTCCGATTCCGTACACCAAAAACAGCCGCCAGCCAGTGTGGCGATTTCTGCATTTTCTAAAGCCTTCAT
>NZ_JAWOUH010000654.1:0-612 GCF_033339295.1 Vibrio sp. 704
TCGGGAACAGGTACTGGCCTAAAAAAGCGCCGACATTGTTCACCGAATAGTTGATTGGGTAACCTTTTTCGAAATCTTCTTGTGATTTAAAAGTGCGTTTGTAAAGACTTGGGTAAGAAGGTGACATCAAACCACGGCCGTAGCTTGCTAGAGCGATACCACACATCGATAAAGGAACGTTTGTCGCCGAAGCACCAAGTACCAGCAAAACGTAACCCGCAGCGAACGCCAGAAAGGCGATGGACAGAGAGCGGTAAGCTCCTAAAAACTTAGCCGCAATAAATCCGCCAGCGATGGCAAACAATGGCCCAATGGCAGAAAAAGCGCCCACGATCATCATCGTATCGGCTTCGTTGTAATTTAGATCTTCTAGAAAAAAGCGAGTTAAGCTCACTAACACGCCATAAAATGATAAGCCAAACATCATTTGGCAGAACATCATAGATTTGTTTAGTTTATTCCACATAATTTTGTACTCACATTAGCGGAGAAAGATAGTGATTATTTCTGTTAAATGTTACTTAAACGAGATATTGAGTATTGAAATAATTGTCGCATAACTGACAAAAGACGCACTATATTTTCTAATGTGAAGTTTGTTATTTGCTTATC
>NZ_JAWOUH010000655.1:0-611 GCF_033339295.1 Vibrio sp. 704
TACGAATTGCCCTTTTTGGAAAAAAGCTTTGATGTCGTGATACTTGCCCATCAGCTTGATTATGCAAGTGATCCACACCGTCTGCTGCGAGAAGTCGACAGAGTGATGATGGATGATGGCTGTTTGATCATTACGGGGTTTAACCCAATTAGCTTTACTGGTTTGGCGAGTTTGTTCCCATGGCGTAAAAATAACTTGCCGTGGAGTGGGCGAATGTTTACTTCGAGCCGAATCAATGACTGGTTAGGGTTACTCAATTACCAAGTAATTCATTGTGATCGTTATGCGCTGTTTCCTATGACACGTTATCGCACCATGTGGACTTGGTTAGAAAACAGCTTGGGGGATTGGGCTTCTCCGGCGGGGAGCTTGTACTATATCGTCGCTCGTAAACGAACGTACCCTCTCAAGCCAATCAAACCACATTGGCGTCTAAAGAAAAAACTGACGCCGCTTGGCGTGATGAACCGAGAGGGATTTGGTGTGAAGAGAGTGTCGAGCCAGCGCTACTAGCGTATTAAGATGGCTGGTAGCCTGTATCTTCTTCTGTTGGGTTTTCTGCTGCTGTGCGGGCGAGTTCATCACAGATTTCGTTTTCTCTGTGTCCAGCA
>NZ_JAWOUH010000656.1:0-611 GCF_033339295.1 Vibrio sp. 704
CTACAGCACTATAGCGAGCAGGAAAAAGAAAGCAAAAGCACTCAAGCGAACAAAATGGCAAGAAAAACAGAAAAGGGAAACAAAATGGTGCCGCTACTCAAGCCTCTGGCAGTTAGTAGCAGAAAAGCCAAAGTCTTGGCATAAAGTGGTGATTTTCATACCACCAAGAAACAAAAAAGCAGCGATGGCTCGCTGCTTTTTTCTATCCAAAAACGCTTGTCGCTACACGTCTAGGTTTGCAACCTTCAGTGCGTTCTCTTCGATGAAGTGACGACGAGGTTCAACTTGGTCACCCATTAGCGTTGTAAACAATTGGTCTGCGCCTACCGCATCTTCAATCGTTACTTGCATCATGCGACGTGTCTCTGGGTCCATTGTGGTTTCCCAAAGCTGATCTGGGTTCATCTCACCTAGACCTTTGTAACGCTGACGGCTTAGACCACGCATCGATTCTTTAACCAACCACTCAAGTGCTTCAGCAAAGCTTGATACTGGCAGAGTACGTTCACCACGTTTGATGTACGCGCCCTCTTCTAGAAGACCGTCTAGGACTTCAGAAAGGTCCGCCAGCTTGCCGTATTCTTTTGAGTTTAGGAAATCAACACTTAGCG
>NZ_JAWOUH010000657.1:0-611 GCF_033339295.1 Vibrio sp. 704
CTTGATGGCTCAAAATTTGAAGTTGCTTTGCAAGGCGAGAAGGTCGGTACCGTCGAATGGGATTTGGTGGGTGACCACAATGTGGATAATGCACTGATGGCGATCGCTGCCGCACGACACGTTGGTGTAACGCCAGAACTTGCTTGTCAGGCGTTGGGTCGTTTTATCAACACTAAGCGTCGTTTAGAGCTCAAAGGTGAAGAACAAGGCATCACGGTTTACGATGATTTCGCGCATCACCCTACGGCAATTGAACTGACACTGGGCGGTTTGCGTAACAAAGTGGGTGAAAAACGTATCCTTGCTGTATTGGAACCTCGCTCTGCCACCATGAAGCGTGGTGTTCATAAGAATACACTCGCGGATTCGCTACACAGCGCAGATGAAGTGTTCTTATTCCAGCCAGACAACATCGAATGGGCGGTGCAAGACATGGCTGATCAATGCAAGCAGCCAGCGTTTGTCGATGCCGATATGGATAATTTTGTAGCTAAAATCGTCGAACGTGCTCAGCCTGGAGACCAAATTCTGGTAATGAGTAACGGTGGCTTTGGTGGTATTCACGGAAAACTTCTTGAGCAGTTAAAACTAAAAGCCTGATTGATATGCAC
>NZ_JAWOUH010000658.1:0-610 GCF_033339295.1 Vibrio sp. 704
TCTTCATCAAAAGAAGGTGCTACAGCGCGCGCTGTTCCTGCTATTGAGCCAACTAAGCGCCCAGAACAAACGGATTCTGGCCGTAAACGCAAAGGGCCAAAACGTGGGGATGACGACAGCGCAAAGAAGCCAAAGGTGAAGAAAGCCCACAAGAAAAAGCCACACAGTAAGCCAAAGAAAACCAAGCGCACTAAGCAAGACGCGCAGTAGGCTGAAGCGCCAATCTGTTACCGCAGATTGGCGGTGAGCGAAGCACAGAAACAGGTTAAGTAATGAGCAACGAATTTATTTACGGCATTCATGCCGTGAAAGCGGTATTGGAACGCGAACCAGAACGTTTTATTGAAGCGTACGTTCTAAAAGGACGCCAAGACGATCGCCTAATGCCAATCTTGAACGATTTGCAGGTGTGTGGTGTTTCTATCCAACAAATGACGCGTAAAACCTTGGATGACAAAGCACATGGTGCAAACCACCAAGGCATCATCGCGCGCGTAAAACCAGCAAAACAGCTGAACGAAAACGACATTGACGACATCCTAGCGCAGCATGAGACACCGTTGCTATTGGTGTTGGATGGCGTGACTGACCCTCACAACCTTGGTGCCTG
>NZ_JAWOUH010000659.1:0-610 GCF_033339295.1 Vibrio sp. 704
AAACTGCTCAGCCACTTTGTAACCAAATGGCGTCGCGCCCAGTTTTGGCATGGAAAGGCCACCGGTCGCAATCACCAAAGATTCGCACTCAACGGGCTCAGTACCCGCGTGCAGACGAAAGCCTTCTTCGGTTTTCTCAATGGTGTGCACATCGCATTGGTAACGCTGTTGAATGTTTGGCATGTCACACTCGGCCAGCAGCATCTTCACGATGTCTTTGGCGGTAAAAGCATCGACACAAAACAATTGGCCGTGGTCGCGCTCTTCAAACTCGATGCCGTGTTTGCTGACCATGGAGATGAAGTCCCAGTTGGTGTATTGCGACAGCGCCGATTTCACGAAGTGTGGGTTTTGGCATAGGTAGTTGCTGGCTGATACGTCGTAGTTGGTGAAGTTGCAGCGGCCACCACCAGAGATAAGGATTTTACGTCCTGGCTTTTTGGCATGATCCAGCACAAGCACACTGCGTCCGCGCTTGCCTGCTTCTGCAGCACACATCAAACCCGCGGCTCCCGCGCCAATTACAACAACATCAAATTTCTTACTCATCGGTCGCTCTTAGGCTCTATCCAAAATCCAAAACAATAAAAAAGGATGTGCTTATTGCACA
>NZ_JAWOUH010000660.1:0-610 GCF_033339295.1 Vibrio sp. 704
CAAGTGGGCATGCCTTTGGCCATTTCTGTCGATGACTATTCACAACTTGCTTTCGTTTTAACGCAAAGTGGTGAGATTCAATATTTGTCGATGGACGCACCTGACAAGCCCGCCATTTATACTCAACAGTTAGCGACTAATCCGGTATCTTTTTCTCAATCGGCTCCTGGCCTTGGTTGGTATGGATTAGTGGATGATCAAGGTCTAGCACATATCTTCAAGCCAGAATTCAACGCGACGTTGAGAGAAAATACTCGTCCGCCAGAAGTGGTGGCGTTGTCGACGGATATGAATTTGACGCTTACCGACGCGCGAGATCCTGTGACTCAATTTGTCTTCAGTGCATCAACGCAAACTCCAACTATTGTTTGGCAGACTCGCAGCGGGAAAGTCAAAGCGCGTTGGCAAGAGAAGTCTGCGCTAGGCGTCGCTCCAACCACGATTGATTTCTCCTTTTCTGCGGGCTTTGACGCTCCCCAACAGATGCTCTTAACACCGGATGGTGAAACGCTTTATTTACGTGATGGTTCGGAGTTAATTGTTCTGACCAAAGCCGCTCAAAAGTTTACGGTGCGCGAAGTTATTGATCTTACTCAAGGGGATAAAAAGC
>NZ_JAWOUH010000661.1:0-610 GCF_033339295.1 Vibrio sp. 704
TGTCGCTTCTTTACCAAAGTCACTAACCATGAGAACATCAGCCAATGCCAATATCGCGACAAGCGCGCTTTGGATTGCGACGGGAAAACCTAAGCGAATAATCTGACGTAACAAGTCGCCAGACATAGGATTTGTTTGGTTTTTGATGTCAGTGTTGTTCGTCATAGTCACTCCTCAGTTTGTGGGGGAATATAAAACCAACCGAGGCATAAATACATGTTCGAAAATCGACAAAACCTGTGCAAATCCGTCATCGGTCAATTCTCTCCTCAACATGAGTGGCACGATGACGTCTACCTTGCACCTGCGTGCAAAGAACGTTTTCTTACGCTAACGGAAATTCCAGAATGGCAACGTGCCGATATTTTTATGGCGGGATTGGCTGAGCTGCACGACGGTTATCACGTTGAGCGTGACAAGGTGGGCGTGCATACGTTGTTATTCACGTTAGAAGGCGGCGGTGTGTTGATTACGCCGAACTGCGTTAAGGAGATCGAACCATATACGCTGACCATCTTGCCCGTAGACACTTGCTTTCGTTTCGAGATCAACCCGCGTTTGGGAAGTTGGAAAATGGTCTGGTTGCTGCCGCAAAATGCACCTGCATGGC
>NZ_JAWOUH010000662.1:0-610 GCF_033339295.1 Vibrio sp. 704
GGAACATGCAACCGATGGTGTCTGCGATGCCAAGCCTAGCGAAGCTAAACGCAGCACTTACCGATCCAGCAGAACAAGCGAACATGGTTCAGCAGCTTTCTTCTGGCGTTTTCGCAAGCTCTCCTGTAGACGTTAGCAAGCTGGCAACAGATCCAACAGAGCAGCTAAAACTGGTAGGCTCGAAACTGTACTTAAACGACGGCACACAGCTGGATAGTGAGCGAGTTATTACTCGTTACTCTCCTGTTCCTGCGGTTAAGTCTTTAGAAAATGTCGAGTTCTTACTGTTTACTCCTCAAAATGGTGTAGCAAAAGACGTGGTGATCTACCAACACGGTATCACCTCAGCGAAAGAAAACGCGTATGCATTTGCTTTTAATATGGTGCAAACTGGCGTAGCTGTTATTGCTATCGATCTTCCAATCCACGGCACACGTAGCCTAGACGAACAACGATCGGCAAATGCGAACGTTCTTGCTTACTTGAACCTGTCTAACCTTGCTGTAGCGCGTGATAACCTTCGTCAAAGCGTGCTGGATGTATTGGGCTTACGTGCTAGTTTAGTAGTATCAGCGCAAGGCGGTCTATTGGCTGGCGGCCCTCTTCAAGG
>NZ_JAWOUH010000663.1:0-609 GCF_033339295.1 Vibrio sp. 704
TCCGCAGAGTCAGACATGCAACAGCAGCAGTCTGAAGAGATGTCACAAGAGATGGAAACCTTGATGGAGAGCATCAAGAAGGCGCTCGAACGTGAAATCGAACAAGGCGCGATTGAAGTGGAGAACCTCGGTCAGCAAATCGTTATACGAATGCGAGAGAAAGGCGCATTCCCAGAAGGTTCTGCATTCCTGCAACCGAAGTTCAGACCATTAGTGCGACAGATTGCTGAGCTAGTGAAAGATGTGCCAGGTATTGTCCGAATCTCTGGTCACACGGACAATCAGCGTTTGGATTCTGAGCTGTATCGCTCGAATTGGGACTTGTCATCGCAGCGTGCAGTGTCGGTCGCTCAAGAGATGGAAAAGGTCAGAGGTTTCTCGCACCAGCGTCTTCGTGTGCGAGGTATGGCGGATACCGAGCCTTTGGTGCCGAATGATTCTGATGAAAACCGCGCACTTAACCGTCGTGTTGAAATCAGTATCATGCAAGGTGAACCTTTATACAGTGAAGAAGTGCCCGTTATTCAATAACAAAGCGCGTCTATAAATAGTTCAGAAGATAAAAAGCGAGCAGAGTGCTCGCTTTTTTATTGAAGATTTTTAGTCGAG
>NZ_JAWOUH010000664.1:0-609 GCF_033339295.1 Vibrio sp. 704
ATCAGCAGCAAAACGCGCTTGCCTTGGTCTCGGAAATATTCGGCGATAGAAGTCGCAACGAACGCCGCTTTTGCGCGCTCCATGGCTGGTCTGTCGGATGTCGCAACGACCAGCACTGAACGCGCCATACCGTCTTCGCCCAAGTCGTGTTCGATGAACTCTCGCACTTCTCGCCCACGTTCGCCAATCAGAGCAAGAACGGTTACGTCTACGTCCGCAGAGCGAATCAGCTTCGCCAGCAAGGTACTTTTACCGCCGCCAGCCGCAGCGAAAATGCCCATACGTTGGCCTTCACCACAAGTGAGCAAACCATCTATGGAGCGAACGCCAAGCGAAATTGGTTTTTCGATCAATTTACGCTGCATCGGTGGCGGGGCATCACGATAAACGGGATACCAAGCACTTGGCTCTTGGCTTTGCGCACCATCGAAAGGGCGGCCCAGTCCGTCGAGGATTTTTCCCAGCAAGTGATCGCCGACACCGACTTCGTGCATTTTCCCCATCGGGCTCACCTCGGTATTGGATGAAATGCCAAACATGTTGCCAAGTGGGGTAAGCAGCGCGTGATGTTGTTGAAAGCCGACGACTTCAGCCAGCAACGATAAGGTT
>NZ_JAWOUH010000665.1:0-609 GCF_033339295.1 Vibrio sp. 704
TCCTGAAGATGCGATTTCTATCACTGTCGGTACGGACGGTGAAGTATCTGTGCGCGTACGTGGTCAGCAAGATAACCAAGTCGTTGGCCAGTTGACCATTACAGACTTTGTTAACCCAGGTGGCCTAGAGCCAATCGGTCAGAACCTTTACTTGCCAACAGGCGCAAGTGGCGACCCGCAAGAAGGTGTTCCGGGTTTGGACGGTTTGGGTGAAATTCGCCAATCGATGCTAGAAGCCTCCAACGTAAACGTGACAGAAGAATTGGTCAACATGATCGAAGCTCAGCGCGTGTACGAAATGAACTCTAAAGTGATCTCATCTGTCGATAAGATGATGAGCTTCGTTAACCAGCAGTTGTAACGGCGAAAGTTAGCCATTAAGGAGCTCATAATGAAACGTATCTGTTTACTTGCGCTGATCACAACCATGTCTGGCTGTGCGATGTTAGAACCCATCGAAACGGATGAAGTGACGCAAGCGACTACCGTTGTGGATGCGGTTGAAGGCGATAAGTCGAAAGACGAGAGTAGCGGCATCGTTGATACACTGCGTGGCAGAAATGATCCGGTTGCTGGTGATCCAGCGTGGGCTCCAATCCATCCAAAACA
>NZ_JAWOUH010000666.1:0-609 GCF_033339295.1 Vibrio sp. 704
AATCCTTACTTGAGTAGCGAGACGTATAAGCCACACCGAGATCGGTCGTCAACGAGCCAGAAAAACTTGGTGCCGAGCCCGGTGTTGCAGTCGCGGTTAAGCCGATAGACGGTGCAACCGTGGTTGTCGATACCGAAACATCATTGGCTTCGTTTTGCGGTGAGTAATCCTCACTAAATACAGGCGTGCCACCAGCTTGATAGATGCTGTAATCGAACGCAACTGGGTAGTTTTGAGTAAAACGGTCAACAATCGCTGCATCAAAAGTGTGTTTTACACCCGGCTTACCTGGTACATAACCATTCCCTAGAGTGATCACGCGAGCCGCGTTTTTGTCGTTCTTTGAGTTATGGAATAACTCAACCAGTAACTTCATCTGCACACGGCTACCACGAAACTCGTACGGGAAAAGCTCAGGATCGCTTTGCATCACGACCTCATAACTTTTCTTTACGTAACCTTCTAGCGCGATGTTATCAATCAAGACACTTTCTACAACCTTGTTATCAGAAGCAGCAGCAGTCGCGGACATCCCTAACATTAGGGGAAGCAGTATTTTCTTATTCATTATTTTATTACCTTACTTGGGAACAGTCCCAAATCAAGCTA
>NZ_JAWOUH010000667.1:0-608 GCF_033339295.1 Vibrio sp. 704
AAACCATTCTCTTGTATCGACCCAAAATCTATCCACGGATGTTTGTTTAGTTCTCTCGGGTGGTGGATGGGGCCATGTTTTTCGATGTAGTTTGGCGACGCGAATGGGGTGTAACGAAATACGCCAAGCGTTTCTTTGCGCCAATCCAGCCCTTTGTGTTCACCTAGCCAGATAAACAAATCTGGATCGTGGTGTGTATCGGAAAAATCACTGGTGAGCTGGACTCTGACGTCAGGGTTCTCCGCCAGAAATTCATTGAGCACATCGCCTAACCAACTGCGAACTAACGCTGCGTGGCAAACGATATGTAGAGAGCCTGATACTTGATTATTTAAGCCTTGAAGCGCCTCATAACTTTCCTCGCTGAGCTCTAGGATCTGGCGGCTGTAGTCGGCAAAAATCTCCCCTGCGCGTGTCAGAATCAAGCGGTTGCCTTGTCGAGTCGTTAGCGCTTGGCCAAAGTCGGCTTCTAATTGTGCTAAGCGGCGGCTCACGGTGGATTTCGGCTGATTCAATGCTTTGGCGGCTGCGGTCAAACTTTTGTGTTGGTTAAGCGCATCAAAAGCACGAATTGATGCTAAGTCGTGCATATCTTACTCCTTACTGCG
>NZ_JAWOUH010000668.1:0-608 GCF_033339295.1 Vibrio sp. 704
TTAGTTGAAAGACGTGACTACACGCTACTTGAGGATTATTTACCTCTCTGCAGTCAGAAAGAACATGCAAGTAAAGTATGTGCGACGGCGTTTTTGTTGCATCATCAAGGGCACATATCTGAAGCAGTCAAAGTTCTGGCTGATTATGTAACTCGGAATCCGCTCTGCTTGGCTGCCATTGACAGTTTGATCGGTCTTTATGAAAGCTTGGGGCAACAACGACATGCGCTCTGTTTGGCAAAAAGAGCTTTTTCGCTCACGCCAAGTAATGGTTCTCGTTTTCTCTCAGCATCCCGAATTACTGCCAAGTTGGGCCTGTTTGAAGATCTCTATGAGCTAGGCCGTACCTATGCAGCCCATTTATCACAAACCGATGCCCAATGGCTTAATATCCTTTCTTCTTACGTTGATTTAGTCAGCGACCATTTTAAAACGCTTACTCATATTCATACCAAGAGGAAAGTGCTTGTTCAACTGAATGAACTCTGTTTACTCACGCAAAAGCAGTTGGGTAAAGAGCAGCAAGTCAATCTATTAGCTTTTAAGCAGCTCATGCAGTGCAAGCTACTTCTCGTCGAGTCTCGCGCGGCAGAAGCGCACCTAAAATT
>NZ_JAWOUH010000669.1:0-607 GCF_033339295.1 Vibrio sp. 704
TCCCGTTCGTCTAGAGGCCTAGGACACCGCCCTTTCACGGCGGTAACAGGGGTTCGACTCCCCTACGGGATACCATTGGGTCGTTAGCTCAGTTGGTAGAGCAGTTGACTTTTAATCAATTGGTCGCAGGTTCGAATCCTGCACGACCCACCATTTCCTTCCACGGAAATCAAAACAATGTGGGCGATTAGCTCAGTTGGGAGAGCACCTGCCTTACAAGCAGGGGGTCACTGGTTCGAGCCCGGTATCGCCCACCATTCTCTAAGTATTTTTGGAATAAAACGTCCAAACCAGAACAAGCAATTGATACTGGTTGGTATTTTTGACTCTGAAAGTCTTTAGAAAATGTAACTTCCTTGTGAAGCAACATAGCTCTTTAACAATTTGGAAAGCTGACAAAACAATCTTTAAGATTGTTTGTAAAGTTCTCAATGTTTGTCTTTATGACAAACACCAAAAAACACATTCGAGTGTTCTTGGGAATATCACTTTTACAGTGATTATTCGAAATTGAGTCCGGCAAAATCGATATGTCTCTCGCTCATTCAAATAATGAGAGACAACTTTGGTGATTTGAACATCAACTCGAAACTCCTTCGGGTTGTAT
>NZ_JAWOUH010000670.1:0-607 GCF_033339295.1 Vibrio sp. 704
CTTTGCCCATGAGCCAGATCTCTATGGCATGGACGCATACTACTTAATGTTGGAAAAAGTTACGCGCTATTTAGAACGAATCCAAGACGATACACGTTTGGATTTGGTGCGTCGTTGTTTTTATCTCAAAACCCATGAAAAGCTGTCGCGTGAACCCGATGTCGGTTCGGTGGCTTGGCGTCGTGAAGCGCTGAGCGACATGGTTGCGAAATGGAAGTGGGATGACAGCGTGGTTGCCGAGCTCGATGATCGCCGCAACTGGAAAGTTGAACAGGTGAAAGTCGTGCATCATGCGTTGCTTGATGCATTGATGCAGAGCTACCGTAACTTGATTCAGTTTGCGCGTCGCAACGACATCACATCCGCGATCAGCCCGCAAGACATCAGCATTCTTGCGCGTAAGTTGTACGCTGCGTTTGAAGTGTTGCCGGGCAAAGTGACGTTGCTGAACCCACAAATTTCCCCTGATTTACATGAACCAGATTTGAGCTTCATCGAAGTTAAAGAAGGTGGGGTGAACAAGTCGGGTTGGTATCTCTACAAGCAACCATTGATCGCACATCGCATTCTTGGGCAGCCATGTCTTGAGCATCACGAATACTTGAGC
>NZ_JAWOUH010000671.1:0-607 GCF_033339295.1 Vibrio sp. 704
CGACTTGGTGGAAGGATGTAAAGTCACCGGAAAAGTTCGTTTGCACGGTAAGAACGTCTATCACCCGAATGTCGATGTAGCAACGCTTAGGCGTCGCGTTGGAATGGTTTTTCAGCGTCCTAACCCATTTCCTAAGTCGATTTATGAGAATGTGGTTTATGGCTTACGCTTACAAGGTGTCAAGAACAGTCGCACATTAGATGATGCGGTTGAACGTTCACTTCGCTCTGCTGCGTTGTGGGATGAAGTGAAAGATAGATTGCACGAAAACGCATTTGGACTTTCGGGTGGTCAGCAGCAACGTTTGGTTATTGCGCGTGCTGTAGCAATTGAACCAGAAGTGCTGTTATTGGATGAGCCAACATCGGCACTGGATCCAATATCAACTTTAACTATTGAAGAACTTATCAACGAGCTTAAGACTCAATATACTGTCGTGATCGTTACCCACAACATGCAGCAAGCTGCGCGAGTGAGTGACCACACCGCATTCATTCACATGGGTAAGTTGATTGAATACTCCGACGCAGACTCAATCTTCACATCGCCAATGAAGAAACAGACAGAAGACTACATTACTGGTCGATACGGCTAAGGCTCGACCAAA
>NZ_JAWOUH010000672.1:0-607 GCF_033339295.1 Vibrio sp. 704
AAATTCGTGTGATTGTTGGCCCTGTGATTGACGCAAGAAATAACTATACCGTGGTTTCGGAAGGTGATGAAGATACGCGCTTCAACATCGACTGGAAACCAACGACCAGCCAAAGTCCAGATGCCGATGAGTTCTTCTCAGAAGTGACGATTTCTGGCTTCCCTCCTAGTTGTACCGTGTTCGTGGATGGTGTAGCGCAAACGCTCGTCGCTGGTACGTTAACATTAACGCCACAAGCCAATGAATCGGAGCAAGACTTCTCTGCTCGCGTTACGCAGAGTGGTTATGTTCAAGTTGAGTTGGAACAAGATTCCAGTGCCGACTTTGATTTGAGCACAACGTTGACCGTGAAAGAGATTGACCATGAGTACGTTGATGCGGCAAATCCAGGACAAGGGATTGCAGAAGCGGTGATTACAGGTTCGGTTCACGTTCAAGTGAATCCGGTTGTTGAACCAGAAGATACCTCTGGTGCGATAGGCGATCAAACGCGCTTGCTGGTCACAGAAAGTAATGGTACTGCGATAGACGTTGTTAAATCGGATGCGCAAGGTGCAATCGACTTTACAATCAACACCTCTGCGGGTGGCCAAGCTGGTGCAAACAT
>NZ_JAWOUH010000673.1:0-607 GCF_033339295.1 Vibrio sp. 704
GAGGGGGGAGAATCATGCTCATGTGTGGCTCGCCTACATTACGTTTTCGATTTGATGCAACAGTTTCTCCTTTCTCACTGGTTTAGGCACATAAGCGTCCATCCCGGAGTCAAAACAGCGTTGAATATCGTCGTCGACCACACTGGCTGTTAGCGCGATGATCGGCGTTTTTTCGAGTCCTAAGCTTGCTTCATAAGCGCGGATCTGTTTCGTTGCTTCGAACCCATCCATCACCGGCATCATGCAGTCCATCAAAATCAGACAGTATTGGGATGTTCTGAACATGTCGACCGCTTCCTCACCATTAGCAGCGACATCAAAACTAAAACCTGCTTTGGTGACATGCAACCCTGCAATTTTTTGGTTCACAGTATTGTCGTCTACAACGAGCACTTTGGGTAATGTTTCAAGTCGGGTTGCAGGCTGAACGACGGAAATAGATTGAGTAAATCGTTCAGCACAGCTTTCAAGCGCTTTGAGTAGACGTTGTCCTAGCAAAGGTTGAGTAATGATCGCTGCGACACGGTGACCGAAATCAAGCTGTTGGCTGTGTAGATGTTTGATTAGGCAAACTTGCACATGTTGATGTTCCAAATTTCGCATCAAA
>NZ_JAWOUH010000674.1:0-607 GCF_033339295.1 Vibrio sp. 704
TATGCACTAACAACTCTTCCGCGTTGCGAAATGTCGCGCTGTTAGGGCAAGGTGTTATCTACGTGCCTCGTGTATTGGTGTATGAAGATTTAAAGCAGGGCAGCGTGATCCAGTTGTTCAAAGAAGAAACGGCGAAATGCTTGGGTATCTACGCTGTCTACCCATACACAAGGCAGCAACCCGAGAAGATTAAGATCTTCATTGATCACCTATACAACAGCTTCCAAAGTCAAAATCATCGATTTTAAATCAAGTCTACAACGCTATTGGTTACTTTGGTGTTGTGGTTTTGTTTCCACCTTTTCTCTTAAATAATTTATCCAATTTAGCCACTTACACGGTGTTACTCCTTCATCACTTACTTTGATAACAAGACGTTGCGCACACCTGTTAAAGAATGGTTTTGTTATTGTTTCTTTTTGGAAACGATCTGTTTCTTTCGTTCTAACGTCGGTTTGTGAACGCTAAGTTACAGAAAAACAACAGATTAATTACGCTATGTGAGTGCTGGTTAAGGTTTGTACGCTTGACCTTGATGGACGCAGGGAAATTGACTGCTTATAGTGAGCCAAACTCAAATCCACACCGTGTTCGGTTGGATGTGAGT
>NZ_JAWOUH010000675.1:0-604 GCF_033339295.1 Vibrio sp. 704
GTCTTTGATTCTTGGGTCGCAAGGAAGAAAATTCCGCCAAATGCCGCGAACGGTATGATTTTTCCAAGCTTTAAGCTTTTATCCATGGAAGAACGTTTAACGTTGGAACTGCGCTTCATCGTTCCTCCTAGTACGTCATACAAGCAGCATTCAACATGCCGACCGATATAGAAACCGCCGCAAGTACAATGCCTGCAGGCAGCTCATCTTTTTCGATACGCTCAGTAACTCTTGGCAGCAAAATAAAACGCACGATGGCAAATGCGATGATTTGCGCAAGCATGGCAACAACGCCCCAAACCATAAAGTCGACAATGTTGACTGAGTTTTTTGCCGCACCCGAAATCGCAATACAATAACCCAGAAAAGCGCCACTCAACGCCACTGCGGCTGCGGTATTTTGCTTTTCCTTGATCAGATGCCATTCATCATAAGGCGTAAGCTTGACGTAGATGAACTTAAACGCCAAAACAAAAATAATGGATACTGAGAAGTAGAGTAAAAAGTTTGGAAAACCTGCTAACAGGCCGGCAATCATGTGCATTATTGTTCCTTGTTCATTTCTTTCCATGCAAAATCATCAATACGTTCATCTGCAATGTAA
>NZ_JAWOUH010000676.1:0-604 GCF_033339295.1 Vibrio sp. 704
CGCAGTTCTTAGTTGATCCACAAGCTAAAGTGGAACCACTGCCTCCTGCTGGCGATATCACGCCACCGACTTTATCCGCTCCGCAACAAGCGGCAGCAAGCGCCCTCATCGATCAAGCCATGAGCCGTTCTGCGGACAACGTGACGTTTGCACGCGAGTTAATCAAAGCGCTTAACGATCCAGACAGCCAAAACTCCGCTCTATTATTGAACGATTTTGACCGCACCGATGCACTGCACAAGATTCTTCTGTCGGCTGGCGTTCAAAGTAAAATTGTTGGCGTAATCGAGCTTGAAGATGGCCGTCGTCGTCAAACCATCCAACCGATGGTGCAAGTTTGGTCTGGAAAAGATTGGGTTCTGTTCTCGCCAAATTCAGAGCAGAAAGCCGTAAAACCTAACCTTCTTGTTTGGGATGAATCGAACGTTTCGTTACTTGACCTTGTGGGAGGCAAGAACAGCCAAGTTCATTTCTCCATGATCAAACAAGAAGTGACGCCTCAACAAGCGACAAACAACAAGGTTGAGGCCGATGGCCTGCTTAACTTATCAATCCACAGCTTGCCTCTAGAAGAGCAAGCGATGTTCAAGACCATCATGCTGAT
>NZ_JAWOUH010000677.1:0-603 GCF_033339295.1 Vibrio sp. 704
ACGATCATGCAAGAGCGAGCAGCGAGACTGCACGCCGATCTACAGATTGAAGCATCAATAAACAAAGGGTGCACCGTAAAACTCGAATTCCAACACAGTAAGGAAGTAAACTTTGACAGTGTGTAAAGTAATGCTGGTGGATGATCATCCACTAATGCGACGTGGTATCCATCAACTCCTGAGCTTTGAGCCAGAGTTTGAAGTCGTTGCAGAAGCAAGCAATGGCGCAGATGCAGTCGCAAAAGCGCATGAGCTTGAGCTCGATTTGGTACTGCTAGACCTCAACATGAAAGGCATGTCTGGGCTGGATACGTTAAAAGCGCTGCGAGCAGATGGCTGTGAGGCGAGGACTGTTATTCTGACCGTTTCAGACAGCCCTGCGGATATTGAAGCGATTGTACGCAGTGGCGCGGATGGCTATTTGTTAAAAGATACAGAGCCGGATGAGCTTGTTGAGTTACTCAAACAGGCCCATCAGGGTGACAAGGCATACAGCCAAGAGGTTGCCAAGTATTTGAGTGAACGCTCTGATCATGAAGATGTTTTTGATTCGCTAACGGATCGCGAAACGCAAATCCTGCGAGAGGTGGCAAGAGGCTTCCG
>NZ_JAWOUH010000678.1:0-603 GCF_033339295.1 Vibrio sp. 704
AACACCAACATGCCGCCAGATGCACGAATGAAACGTGTGAAAGAGACGTTGCTTCGCGTAGGGCTTCTGCCGGAGCACGCCTACTTCTATCCTCAAATGCTTGCGGCTGGTCAAAAACAGCGTGTCTGTTTGGCTCGTGCACTCATCCTTCAGCCATCAATCATTGTGGCGGATGAAGCACTAAACGGTTTGGATATGGCGATGCGCTCGCAGATCATCAACCTGTTCTTGGAGCTGCAAGAAGAGATGGGCTTGTCGTTTGTGTACGTGTCTCAGCATATCGGTATCGTAAAACACATCACCGACAAAGTGATGGTAATGCACGAAGGCGAAGTGGTTGAGTTTGGAGAGACAAACCAAGTCCTTACTAATCCAGAACATGCGATTACCCAGCGCTTGGTAGAAAGCCATTTCTACAAAGCGCCAAGCCACTAAACAGATGGCTCACGAAAAACAAAAAGCCTGCTTTCATGCAGGCTTTTTCTATTGGGTAAAGCGAGTAAAGTCAGATTAACGACGGCTTGCTTGTTTACGCAGTTCGAAATCAAACTCGTCAGGAAACAACACCACGCCTTCTTCGTTTTGATTCGGGAATACAACAAC
>NZ_JAWOUH010000679.1:0-603 GCF_033339295.1 Vibrio sp. 704
GATCTTTCTCTGCTGGCTCATAACCTTTGCCTTTCTTAGTCATGATGTGCAGGAACTGAGGGCCTTTAAGCTCACGCATGTTCTTCAGTGTTTTAACGAGCTCATTCACATCGTGCCCATCAATTGGACCAATGTAGTTAAAGCCAAACTCTTCAAATAGAGTGCCAGGGACAACCATGCCTTTTAGATGTTCTTCAGTGCGACGAACCAGTTCTTTGATTGGTGGCACACCTGAGAGCACTTTTTTTCCACCTTCACGGATAGAGGTGTAAAGACTACCGGAAAGGACTTTCGCTAGGTGGTTGTTCAGAGCGCCAACGTTTTCTGAGATCGACATTTCATTGTCGTTCAGAATCACCAACATGTCAGGGTGAACATCGCCTGCGTGGTTCATGGCTTCGAATGCCATGCCGGCAGTAATCGCACCATCACCAATCACACTGATGACTTTACGACCTTTACCTTCTTTTTGAGCGCTGATGGCTAGGCCAAGCCCTGCACTGATGGAAGTAGAAGAGTGACCAACTGATAGCGTGTCGTACTCGCTCTCTTCGCGCCAAGGGAAAGGGTGTAAGCCGTCTTTCTGACGAATCGTTGGCATTT
>NZ_JAWOUH010000680.1:0-603 GCF_033339295.1 Vibrio sp. 704
AGATTTACGATATCGCCAACGATTGGTAAGCGGAGGCGAAATTTATCAAACTTCTCCCGCCCATCTGCTGTCGCAACCCAAGCTTTGAACATAAAGAGTGCACCGACCATAGCGGCAATGAGCAATCCCCAGTAGTGAACAAAGAAGTTGGACGTCGCAATCAAGATCCGAGTTGGAAGCGGCAACTCAACCCCAAAACGAGTAAACATCGATGCAAACTCGGGGATAACCAGAATGTTCAGAATGAACATGGCGATGGTAATAAATACGATAACGAACGTCGGATAGCGCATCGCGGCTTTAATGCGTTTACGTGTTTCTAGCTCTTGCTCATAGTAGTTTGCTAGCTGTAGCAATGCCTCATCGAGTCGACCAGTATTCTCACCCACGTTGATCATGGAAACGAATAACGGACTAAACACTTTGTTGTGCGGCTGCATCGCAGACGACAAGCCACGACCATTACTCAACTCAGAAACCACATCTTCTAGCGCTTCTTTTAGCTGCTTGTTTTCACAGTTTTGCAGTAAGCCGCGCATTGAGCGCAGCAAAGGCACACCAGCTTTAGTTAAGCTGAACAACTGACGAGAAAACAGAATAATC
>NZ_JAWOUH010000681.1:0-602 GCF_033339295.1 Vibrio sp. 704
GCTGAGCAATCAGGATTAATCATCGAATTAGGTGAGCGAATCATAGAGTTAGCATGTATTGCGAAGCAAGAGTTAGAGGCTCACCTCGGTTATACCGTGAAGCTATCCATCAACTGCTCTGCACACGAACTGGTCGATTCAAACCGCTACATCAACCACCTAACAACCTTGCTCGAGCGATACGGTCATGATGCTTCGGACTTTGTTATAGAGCTCACCGAAACCGTTTTGCTTTCACAAAGTGGACGCGAGCAGATGGTTTTGAACTCACTTCGCTATCTTGGTTTTAAAGTCGCACTGGATGACTTCGGCACTGGCTATTCGAGCTTAAATTACATTCATAATTACCCTATCGACAGCATCAAAATTGACGCCACATTTGTGCGCAATATGCTCTCGAACAAAACGTCAGAGCAAGTGGTGTATCTGATAGCCCAGTTAGCTCAACTGTTGGATGTCGACTTAATTGCAGAAGGCGTAGAAGACGACAGGGCGCTAAACACGCTTATCGACATGGGTTGTCATTATATTCAAGGCTACTTCTATTCTCGCCCACACAACGTCGATGAATTGGTACACATGATTAACGATAGACAAGTCAA
>NZ_JAWOUH010000682.1:0-602 GCF_033339295.1 Vibrio sp. 704
AGCCTCCGAACAGTCGTTTAAAGAGTCCTTTCTTCTCCTCAGTAAGGAAACGAAATTCAACTTGATTGCCTAGTAAGCGATCAACAGTGTCAGAGTACGCCATGCCCGCATCGGTGTTTTCGTCGAATGTGACCGGCACACCTTTGTTTGATGCGTTAAGTACCGCTTGGCTTTCAGGAATCACGCCCAATAGTGGGATGTGTAGGATTTCTTCTACGTCTTCCACACTCAGCATTTCACCTTGGTTTACACGCGTAGGGTTGTAACGTGTCAGTAGAAGGTGTTGCTTCACTGGCTCTAGCCCTTGTTCAGCGCGTAGAGACTTAGAATCTAGGATACCTAGAATGCGGTCTGAGTCGCGTACTGAAGATACTTCAGGGTTAGTCGTTACAATCGCTTCATCTGCGTAGTACAACGCCATGAGCGCGCCTTGCTCGATACCTACTGGTGAGTCACAGATGATGAAATCAAAGCCCATTTCATCTAGCTCAGTGAAAACTCGTTGCACGCCGTCTTTCGTTAGCGCATCTTTGTCACGAGTTTGGGATGCTGGAAGAATGAAAAGATTGTCTGTGCGCTTATCTTTGATTAGCGCTTGGTTT
>NZ_JAWOUH010000683.1:0-602 GCF_033339295.1 Vibrio sp. 704
TTTGGCCATGCTTTTTCATTGTGGCTATCGGACCTGCGTTAATTTCATTGGCTGAGGCATTTTCTAATTAGATAAAAATAGGGATAGTTATGTTGTGGATTAAGAAATACGTCATCATCTCGTTGTTGGTGCTCACTGCATGTGCAACAAATGAACAAGCATCCGATTTTGATTCCAGCTTGTATTCTGGCAAACCCGTTGAGTCGCTCACTAATGATGAGCCGCCCAAAACTGAGGAAGAGGCTATCTCGCGCGGTGATATTGCGCTTACCAACAAAAATGTCGATTTGGCATTGTATGAATACATTCGCTCCCTTTCTTTCCCTAACGCGGTGCATAAAGACAAAACGCTATACACCGTCGGGCGTATTCACTTAGCTCGCGAGAACTACGAACTGGCAGATAAAGCCTTTCGTGCATCGCTTGCAGAAAATCCTGACAACATTGGTTCCTTACAAGAACTTGGCACGCTGTACACCAAGCGTGGAGAAAAAGACGTCGGTAAGAGTTATTACATTCGCGCACTTAATGCCGACCAAATCCGTATGAAAGGCAACCCGAACATCACCAACGACAACATCACGGCAGAGACTGTAGCCACT
>NZ_JAWOUH010000684.1:0-602 GCF_033339295.1 Vibrio sp. 704
GACGATTTCTGCAGGATTCATTCTCTCTCCTTCATCAACCGTAACTCAGCACTAAGCCGTGCGTGAGTTTTGTCCAGCCATCAAGCAAAACGAAAAGCAGTAACTTGAAGGGCAGAGAAATGGTCATCGGTGACACCATCATCATCCCCATTGCGAGCAGAATATTGGAAACAATCAAATCGATAGCGATAAACGGCAAGTAGAGTAGGAAGCCGATTTCAAAAGCCCGCGTTAACTCGCTGACCGTAAATGCAGGCAGCAACAGCAATAAGCTGTCGGATTCCAAACGGTCCACGTATTTTTGCGGCCACAGTGTGCGTGCTGCGTCGGTAAAAAATATCGCTTCGGTTTCACGAATGTGCTTTTTCAAAAACTCGCGATACGGCTGTAAACCACTTTCAATCAGGCCCTCAACGCTGGCTGAGTCTTCCAAAGAAATGTCGTGCTGTTTTACGTAATCGTACGTTTCAAAGCCAACCGGTGCCATGATGAAAATCGACAAAATGATCGCCAAGCCATACAGCGCCATATTCGGCGGAATCTGTTGTACGCCAAGCGCATTTCGCAGCAGCGAAAACACGACCGCGAGTTTCACAAATGAG
>NZ_JAWOUH010000685.1:0-602 GCF_033339295.1 Vibrio sp. 704
GCCTAGCTTGAAGCCGTTACCAATCGTGCCACCCTTGTTGGCAACATCGAGTGTGCGACCGTTGCTGAACGAGATGGAATCCAAAATGGTCACCGCACCGTTTGCGCCATCTTCCACTTTGTTGAACAAGTCCCAACCGTCATCAATGTTGTGGTGAGACAAACAACGGATGAAGGTGTTGCCATCGCCGATGCGCATCTTGGCCGCAAAACCGTCTGCGTTGATCTGCGAAGGATCCATGTTGTTGTAGCTTTCGCTTTCAATCACTTGGTTGTAACTTGCCCACAGTGCGCGGCCAATGTTTTCAGGAGAGGTGATCACGAAACCAGTATCTGGCGCGCCGTGTGTCACCATTTTTTCGAAGGTGTTGTGGCTACCATGAACAATGAGCTGCGCACGCGCAACTTCAATACCTTGGTAGTGCCAGTAATTTGCCTCGTGACGAAGTTCCGAAACAAAGCGAACATTGTCTCCTTCCGCACGTAGGTGCTTGAGCTTGTCGACACTGCCACTCGCCGTCAGCGGGATTTCAATACCTTGGTAGTCGCCATCTTTCAAAATGATGGTGCCGCCAGCAGGAAGCAGTTCTACTGCGGTAGCGA
>NZ_JAWOUH010000686.1:0-601 GCF_033339295.1 Vibrio sp. 704
TGAATTTACAACTGGATTCTCCGAATAAAGAACCGTTAATGATTTCTGAAGGATTAGCCGGTTATATTCTTCCAGAGCAATATAAGGTTTGGCCTATTTCATATAAGAATATAAACAATATGAGTTTGAGTGCGAATATTGGAGGTAAACGCTACAAAATACCATTGACGCAATAATGATAATAATGAACAGACGCAATGAAATGTATGTCTTGCTTTGGCTTGGATTACTAAGTATGGCGTGGAGCAATATTGGCCTTTGTGCGAACTCACCCAACAGTTTTTCTGAGTTACCGAGTCCTGAAAACTTTTCTTTTGATAAGTTTAACAATATTAGCTTGAAACTAGAATTGGTGATCAATCAAAGAGCGACGGGGCATATTACCGAAGTCGAGCGCATTGGCGAGCAGTACTTTCTCCAGCGGCAAGATCTAATAGCGGTTGGCGTTACGGCCAAATCGTTGCCAGGAACGGAAGACAGGATTGACGTTTCTTCCATCGCTGGGGTTAACGTGCGTTATTTGCAATCGTCATTGCAACTGGCGATCGACGTTCCGCCGAACTGGCTGCCGATGCAGAGTTTATCTGCACACGACATGGGG
>NZ_JAWOUH010000687.1:0-601 GCF_033339295.1 Vibrio sp. 704
CGTTACCGTTTCTGTTTCAAGCATTACATTTAAAAAACCAGTCAGCGTAGGTGACGTGGTTTGTTGTTACGGCGTGTGTAAGAAAATCGGCCGTACATCGATGAGCGTTGACCTAGAAGTTTGGGTGAAACCAGTGAAAGTCGACGGCATCGAAGATCGTTTCATGGTTTGTGAAGCAACCTTTAACTATGTAGCCATCGACAGTGAAGGCAAACCACGTCCAGTGCAAAGCTAAGTTGTCATAAAATCGAATTGCTAGGAAGAATCTCACATTTTCTATTGTTCACTTGTGAGAGGTTCAAAAAAGACGTTAAATTAACACTTTACCCCACCAATTAAGGAACTATGCTATGTGGTACGTCATCTTTTCTCAGGACGTCGAGAACTCATTGGAAAAACGTATGGGCGTTCGTCCTCAACATTTAGAACGCTTGCAACAGCTTCAAGATGAAGGTCGTTTACTTACCGCAGGTCCAATGCCAGCGATCGACTCTGATAACCCAGGAGAAGCCGGCTTTACTGGTTCGACAGTCATTGCTGAATTTGCCTCTTTGGAAGATGCCAAAACATGGGCTGACGCCGATCCTTATGTGGCGGCGGG
>NZ_JAWOUH010000688.1:0-601 GCF_033339295.1 Vibrio sp. 704
GCATAGAGATACCCGCAAACTGCGCGTAAGCACCTGAATCAACTGGCTTGGTTGCAACAATATTTAGGTAATCCAAGACTTCTTGACCAGACATATCGACGTAAGAAACCATGTTGCCAAATGGCTGCACGGTCAGCACATCTTTGTATGTGATTTCACCAGCTTCAATAGAATCACGCACACCACCTGAGTTCATCACTGCGAAATCAGCTTTTGCACGTTCCATATGAGCCGTTGCAATTAAACGACCTAGATTCGTCTGTTGGAATCGCACGACATCACGGTCACCTTCTAGCTTACCGTTTGATTCCGCAATTTTCACATTCAGCTGGCTTTGGCCTTTTTCTTGGAAAGGACGAAGGAAGTCCAACATCGCTTTGTCTTGAGTAATTTCATCTTGAACAAACACACGTTGTGATTGGCCATCCACATTGATTTTTTTCTTCAAGTTTACCGGAATAAGATCGTAGTTCGCCGTTACGGAATTCGTAATCGGCACGGCCAACATATTTACCCCACTCATGCGCCTGAACAATGTAAGTACCGTTTTGTTGGTCTGGCTGACACTCATCACCCGGTTTAAAGTTCTTTTTGATAACGT
>NZ_JAWOUH010000689.1:0-601 GCF_033339295.1 Vibrio sp. 704
CTAACACTTACGTTACGCATCACATTCAAAAGGTGTGCGCTTTCTTCTCCGCGATGGCTATTTTTGCTCAAGAGAAGCAAGAGCAAGGGCATCATGTTCTGCATCTAACGTTGGATGACACTGCCGCTTTTGACGATCTTGACCAAGTATTGCAGCACTACGTTCGTGAAGTTGGGGCAAGCAAATTTGAGTATCAACGGCCAGATGAATATCGACTGTTGGAACAACTGACCAAGTTGAAATTAGAAGGTGTTGTCAAACGTTGCGTCGACACTGAGCATTTTTTACTGCCTTTTGCAGAAATAGAACAGCAGTTCCCGCAAGGCAAACATGTCATGATGGAGCACTTTTACCGACGGATGCGCAAGCGCTTTGATATTTTGATGCAAGACGGTAAGCCAGTGGGTGAAAAGTGGAATTACGATGCCAACAACCGCAATAAACTGAAAGCGAAAGATATCGAGCAATTACCCAAACCACTGATGTTTAGCCTGAATGTTGACGAGATTGTAGAGCGATTAACGCGACACAAGATCTCGACCATTGGTTCACTAAATGGTGATTTGTTATGGCCAGTGAATCGCGCTAAAAGCCTATCTTT
>NZ_JAWOUH010000690.1:0-601 GCF_033339295.1 Vibrio sp. 704
GCCAACGATGGTCGCACTCTTAAAGCCCATGAAAACCAACAACACCACAAAAACAATCGCGACACTTTCAAGCAGGTTGCCAACAAAGTCGTCGATAGACTTTTGTACTTCTTCAGGTTGATAAGCAACGGTCGAGATGTCGACACCCAGCGGCAGCGTTGCCTGGTAGTTAGCGATGATGTCTTGAATCGTATCGCCAAGTGACACCACGTTAATGCCTTGAACTGGGCTCACAGCCAAGGTGACAGCGGGCTCTCCGTTGTAGCGGTTTTCTGCCAATGCTGGTGTTTGATAACCCATGGTGATGTCGGCGATGTCACCAAAACGAATCAACCCCGAGCCAAACTCGCCGGTGCCACCATTGATGATTAAATTGCGAATGTCTTCTAGAGACTGAAACTCACTGGTTTGCGCAATACGAATACGCTCTGTACCCGCATCGAATTTTCCCGCTTCGAACGTGCTGTTTTGTGTGCTCAGTTGGTTCCAAACTTGTGCGATCGACAAACCATATTGAGCCAAGCGCTCGTCTGGCATATCGATATGTACAACGCGAGGTTGAATGCCGTGTAGCTCGATCTTTTTGATGCCGTCGACGGCT
>NZ_JAWOUH010000691.1:0-601 GCF_033339295.1 Vibrio sp. 704
ACTCGGCAAGCTGCTTACTCGCCTCACGGGAAGATTTTAGTGAGCTAAGAAACGTTTTTTTAAACTCGTACTCAGTCATCCTCACCCTCACATGTCGACGTGTTTGGACCAGACCATTGAAGTTGTAAAAGCGTCAAATCGTCGTCTAGCTCTTCCTTCACTTGCCAACGTTTAATGCTTTCGACGACAGAAGAAACCTGTGCTTCAAATGGAAGTCCAGAAACGCTCTGTACGTTCGCGATTAAACGATTTACAGAGAAAAGCTCATTGTCGTACCGCGCTTCAACCACGCCATCAGAAAAGCACCAAATCGAGTCGTTTGGTTCTAACGTAATTTCCCCGCCCTTGTATTGCATTGGTGCTAACGCGCCTACTATAAAATTCTCATCACCAACCATATCAATGGTTGCTTCTGATTGATGTTGCCATAAGAACTTAGGGTGACCGGCGGTACAGTACCTCAGTTTGCCTGTTTGAGTATTCAAAACTGCGTAAACGATTGTGAAGTACAACTGGCTGTCAGGCGTTTGCTGATATCGAAGGTTGAGCCTCTCCACCACCACATTCGGCTCCGAAACAACATATTCGCCCTCGACAAGAT
>NZ_JAWOUH010000692.1:0-601 GCF_033339295.1 Vibrio sp. 704
GACATCAACGCCGTCATTTCAAGGACATATAGAACTGACTAAGCTTGAAGTGGAAATAGGGGAGCGATTTAGCCATCAAAGATACCATGCTAAAGCATTGCCAAAACAAATCTAACCAGTATGATCGCCGAGTCTCTATTCATCAGGTAAGACTCGTGCGAGCATCAAGTAAGAAAAAAGTTCTAGTGTTTGATTCCGGTGTCGGCGGACTGTCAGTTTTCCAAGAAATTCACCAACTCCTTCCACACTTAGACTACTTCTATCTGTTCGATAACGAAGCTTATCCTTACGGCGAACTCGATCAGAATGTGCTTATCTCGCGCGTCAATCAGCTGGTTTCCGCATTTGTGGCAGAGCATCACATCGATATCGTCGTCATTGCGTGCAATACTGCCAGTACAATCGTGCTGCCGTCATTGCGTGACAACTTATCAGTTCCAGTTGTTGGCGTCGTGCCTGCCATCAAACCGGCCCCCCTACTAGCGACTCAGGGAGTAGGGTTAATCGCAACGCCTGCGACCGTCACTCGTCAATACACTCATGAACTGATCCGCGATTTTGCACAAGGTAAGCCAGTTGAATTGCTAGGTTCGACGCGTTT
>NZ_JAWOUH010000693.1:0-600 GCF_033339295.1 Vibrio sp. 704
AAAAAGCGTACAAAGAAATTTACCGCTCTGGTAAAACGCTAGAAGAAGTGAAACCGATTCTTGCAGAAATGGCACAAGAATGGCCAGCTGTGAAGCGTTTTTCTGACATTCTAGAAACAACGGAACGTGGTATCATTCGTTAATTCACGAATGAATCAATAAGTGGAAAAGATCGCGCCCAATTAGGGCTGCGGTCTTTTTGTGTTTTATGGATAAGGAATCCCTTATCCATAGTACATAGGGCGAAATCGATATGGAAAAACCATTACGTATTGGCATCATTGCTGGCGAGTTATCTGGTGACACGCTAGGGGAAGGCTTTATCAAGGCAGTGAAAGAACGATACCCGAATGCAGAGTTCGTTGGCATCGGTGGGCCAAAAATGATCGCGCAAGGCTGTGAATCTCTTTTTGATATGGAAGAGTTAGCTGTAATGGGCTTAGTTGAAGTGCTTGGACGATTACCTCGTTTGTTAAAAGTAAAAGCTGAGCTTGTTAAGTACTTCACTCAGAACCCGCCAGATGTTTTTGTCGGTATTGATGCGCCAGATTTTAACTTGCGTCTAGAGTTAGATTTAAAGCAAGCAGGCATTAAAACCGT
>NZ_JAWOUH010000694.1:0-600 GCF_033339295.1 Vibrio sp. 704
CAGCCATCAACAAGTTGAGATTTAAAGTGGCATGCTGAGCGGAATGTTCTGCAGCAATGAGCATCTGATCAACCATTTGGTTACGAAACTGGTTCATGAGACCGATGCGCTCGGTTGCCATAGGAAACCATTCAGTTGCTTGAGGCCCCTGAATGCTGTCTAGGTTGGCACTCTGGTTAAGGAAGGATTGCTGTACTTGCTCAACCTTCTTCCACGCAGGACTGTTTTGGTGCGATTGCAATGACTGTCGATATTGTTCTGGGAACGCAATTTGCGCTTTTCTTGATGCGTAATCCCCCGATTGGATGTATCCCTCAATGTTGGAGAACAAAACAGATGTGGCGCTTCCTTTCGCAAATACCCCATTAAGTGCGCCGCGTGCTTGGCCTGCACGCTCTTTCATCACGATCACAGAGATCAACGCATCACCAAGCGTACCTAGCTCTCGGCTTTGAGTCTGTGCAATCAAAACGTCAATGTTGTCGATGATGAGCTGATTCAGATTGGAGTAATAACCAAAAGGTGCAATTTGAGGGGAAAGGCGATCAACCCCTTGTCGAACCTGATTGAGTCGATTGAGCTGTACTTGGACATCTTGGA
>NZ_JAWOUH010000695.1:0-599 GCF_033339295.1 Vibrio sp. 704
TATTCACAGATAGAGAAAGCAAAATTGCTATTTTCCCACAGCTGAGTGGCAATCGATTGCTTTCGCACACTATGCAACTCTGCGAGCTCATTGAATACATGAATGAGTTTGGCAGGGTGATTCGGCTCCCCTTGATAACCAAGTATAGGCATATCTGGAGCATCTGTTTCTATAACTAGATTTTCGAGTGGTAATCTTTGAATCGCGTCGCGAGTTTTATGGGCTCTCGGATAGGTAATGGTTCCACCAACACCGATGAAAAAACCTAATCTGACCCACTCCATCCCCTGCTGATAACTACCAGCAAACGCGTGCAAAACGCCACCACGAGGTAACTTCGCCGCTTTGACCATTTGAATGAGTCGATTGTGTGCTTTCCGGCTGTGCAAAATGACAGGAAGATTGAAACGCCTTGCCAGCTCAAATTGAGTTTCAAGCGCCCTTTCTTGTAGCTCAGGATCTACGTTAACTGCAAAGTCTAGTCCGCACTCTCCGATTGCCACACACTGTGGCGATTTTTGGTTGAGATAGCGTTCTAGTTCTGCAAGGTGCTGCTCAACGTTATCTTCTAGAAAATACGGATGAAAACCGAGCGCGTA
>NZ_JAWOUH010000696.1:0-599 GCF_033339295.1 Vibrio sp. 704
CGCTAAGCTCGCGCATTGAGCCCAACACAACTAGCACACTGGTCATGCCCAGTCCCATCCATAAGCCGTCCAATGCGGCAGGAAACACATCATTTTTTGAAGCGTAAGCTTCGGCGCGACCGATGATGATACAGTTGGTTACGATCAACGGGATAAAGATACCCAGTGATAGGTACAATCCGTAAGCGTAAGCATTCATTAATAGCTGGACGCAGGTTACGAGTGACGCAATGATCATAACGAAAACCGGAATTCGTATCTCTTTAGGAACATAGTTACGGATCAGTGAAACCGTTACGTTAGACCCCACTAGTACCAGTAATGTGGCAATACCAAGACCCAGCGCGTTGGTGATCGTCGATGAAACGGCGAGTAGAGGACATAAACCGAGCAGCTGAACCAATGCTGGGTTGTTGCTCCACATGCCGTTCTTCATCAATTGTTTGTTTTCGCTCATTGATTGTCTCCTGCGCAGTTTAGTGGCTGGCTGAGAATCTCATCACGAGATTGATTTACGTAGTTTACGGTGTTTCTGACTGCTTTGACGACAGCTCGAGGCGTAATGGTAGCGCCAGTAAACTGATCAAAGTCTCCACCAT
>NZ_JAWOUH010000697.1:0-599 GCF_033339295.1 Vibrio sp. 704
CAGGTAACTTCCGCGTAATTGATGCGTTGTCGACGATGGCATTTGAAGGTCGTCGTGAAGAATTTTTCCGCAAAGAGACCATGGCGGCGCTGCAAATCCTTGATCAAGGCCATATCGAGCTAGATAATTTTAAAGGTTCTTGGGCTGGTGCGATGGGACAGTGTCAATTTATGCCAAGCTCTTTCCTGCGTTTTGCCGCCGATGGTAACGGAGACGGAAAAAAAGACATCTGGCAATCAGAAGCGGATGTGTTTGCATCTACCGCTAACTACTTGAGCGAGTCTGACTGGGACGATAAGTTTACTTGGGGGCGCCAAGTGAAAGTGCCGAAAGGGATTGATGGTAGTCTAGAAGGACGCGGGGCAGAAAAAGGCAAATATCTTCAGGAATGGAGTAAACTTGGCATCACGAAGTACGATGGCAGTCCGTTACCTAAATTGAATGAAGATATCCAAGCATGGCTTATCATGCCTGACGATGAAAACGGTCGTACTTATCTGGTTTACAATAACTATAACGTACTGATGAAGTGGAACCGCTCTTACTACTTCGCGCTTGCCGTCAGCCATCTCGCTGATCGCATTTCATTCTAGTTCGTT
>NZ_JAWOUH010000698.1:0-598 GCF_033339295.1 Vibrio sp. 704
AGATTGCTGAACTCAAGCCTGATTGGGCAAACGACGATCCAGAAAAAGGCTGCATGAAGGTCATCATGACAGGCACATCTGATGACCCTGCCAAGTACCAAAAGCATATCCATAAAAAGCCAATTCAGAAGAAAATCGCTAAGCGAGTTAAAGACCCTGAAGATGAACTGAAGCTGGTCATTGTTTGCGATATGTGGCTGACAGGTTTTGATGCGCCTTGTTTGAATACCATGTATATCGACAAGCCGCTTAAAGGCCATAACTTGATGCAGGCTATCGCTCGTGTTAACCGTGTATTCCGCGATAAAGAAGGTGGCTTGATTGTAGATTACTTAGGCATCGCGCCTGAGCTTCGCAATGCAATTGCGAACTACACAGCAAGCGGTAACGGGTCTCCGACAATTGACCTGGCTGAAGCTTTAGCCGTCACTATGACCAAGCTAGATGTTTGCCGTGGGATCATGCATGGCTTCGACTACAGCGATTATCGAACCAATACACTTGGCTTGCTCGCAGGTGCCATGAACCACATTCTTAACCTGGAAGATGGTAAGAAGCGGTTCGATAAAGCGGCCCTGTCACTCTCTAAAGCATTCAG
>NZ_JAWOUH010000699.1:0-598 GCF_033339295.1 Vibrio sp. 704
ACATTTAGTTCCAAATAATTTTGCTATTGCGATAGAGAGCGCCAATTTAGGTAACCCAATTGTTCAATCTAAGAAAAATAGTGCTTTAAAAGCTTCGTTAGCGGAAATATCGCACTTATTAGAAAGCCCAACACAAGAGCACCAAAGTTGGATTAAGAAATTCTTTTCTTAGTAAGGGGGAGTTATGTTTTTCAAACGGAAAGGCGTCGGGAGTTCATTCAATTCCGTAGATGAAGAAAAAGAATCGAAAGTCGTCAAGGTCGATCTTGCTGCGAAAGCAGAAGACGAAGATTACGTCAGTGAAAACAAACCATTAACGCCGGTTGAAGCGAAACTGAAAGCGATTGAAGAGCAGAAAAAACAGCTCGAGCAAGATCTGGCTATTAAGCACTACTACCATAAGAAATTGCTGGATACTTTAGACCTTGGCTTGTTATCACATCTGCAAGAAGATCGCGCGAAAGAAGAGTTAAGGGAAGCGGTGATTCAGTTGATCGCCGAAGACCAAACGCATCCTTTAAGTTCAGAAGCGCGCAACCGCGTGATCCACCAAATCGAAGACGAAGTGTTTGGTCTTGGGCCGCTTGAGCCACTGCTT
>NZ_JAWOUH010000700.1:0-598 GCF_033339295.1 Vibrio sp. 704
GTTTTCAAGTGGGCCTGCGCTGATCACCGCTTGAGCAGGGGATAGGTAACCACCTTCACGAACGTTCAAACTCGCGATGACGCCATCTTCCGGAGCTTTAATTTCAATCGTTTGCGATGCTTTCCCGCGTTGAGTGATGGCTTTGATTTGAGAACGATCAACACCCAGTGTCACCAAACGTTCTGTCGCGCCTTTCACTAGGCCACTACGCCCAGTTCGGTAGGCGTTCAGCAGCTCTTCTTGTGCTTTGACTAGCTCAGGCGAATACAACGTGAACAGCACGTCGCCTTTGTTGACCTTTTCACCCACGGCATTGATGTAAAGCTTTTCAACCCAGCCCGCCACGCGAACGTTGGTTTGCCACAAATGGCTTTCGTCAAACGCGATGTAGCCGACAGTTTCAATCCGAGGTGAAAGTTGCTCTAAAGAGACTTGAGCGGTTTTTACACCTAAGTTGTTTTCAACCGATGGGTCAATTTTTACCGTGCCGGGTTTGTCTTGTTCACCCGCGAGATCTTCGGCGTACACTGGGATCAAGTCCATGCCCATTGGCGATTTGCCCGGTTTGTCGCGCTTATAATTTGGATCCATTGGCGCA
>NZ_JAWOUH010000701.1:0-597 GCF_033339295.1 Vibrio sp. 704
GACATAGCTGAACAAACGAACTTACTTGCACTTAACGCGGCTATCGAAGCGGCTCGTGCGGGTGAGCAAGGACGTGGATTTGCCGTGGTTGCAGATGAAGTTCGCGCTCTTGCGAGCCGTACACATCAATCCACGGAAGAGATCACGCGAGTGGTGATGGACATCCAAGCGCAGATGTCGATGGTGGTTTCCGATATTGATCAATGTAACGAACAAGGTCAGCAAACCCTGAGTGCATCTGAACAATTAGACGCAAGCCTCCAGCAAATCATCACGGACATGCACGCGATTCAAGGCAACTCAGAGCGCATTGCTTCTGCGATTGAAGAGCAAGGCATTGTGATGAACCAAGTTAGCGACTCAATCACTGAGCTGAACGTTATCTCTGAAAACAACATGCACTCCGCGCAAGAATGTTTGCATGAAGTGAACTCAGTGTCGGCTCAAGCACACGATATGGATGAAGCGGTAGCCGAGTTTAAGACTCGCTTAAAGTAATCTACTAGTAGATTCGTTAATCCAATAAGAAAGCCCGAAGCGAATGAATGCTTCGGGCTTTTTGTTTTCTATATAGGCTCAGTATCAGCTCAGCCCAAA
>NZ_JAWOUH010000702.1:0-597 GCF_033339295.1 Vibrio sp. 704
AGGCTATCTAAATAGGTTTTAGTACCGAAACCCAGTACGAATGCGACTACGAGAAAGAGAGACCAATTGCGGCTCATAATGATTCCTTATCTTTGCATTTTGATGGCGGGATAGATGGTGGATTGTCCGTCGGTCAGTTCTCCGACCCACGTCATCGATTCTTGAGTGCAAACGGGCAACACGACTTCGCCAGAGTATTTTCCAGGTGCTATTTTCTTGAGGAGAAACTTCGGCTCGCCCATTTCCATTTCTCTTCCTGAAAGGCTCAGAACCAACTGCTCTGCGTCACTTTTGTTCCACTCAACATCGAGTTTTGCAGGAATAAGGGGTTGAGCATTATCGACATTGAGTGTCATGGTGACACCTTGTTGGACACATGCCGTTGTCGAGAGCAGGCAGTACTCATCAAGTGGTTTGACTGTCGAGGAAGAAGAGAAACTCTTGAGCAGCGTCGGGGCGTAGAATCCCGCAACGAGTGCGACCGCAATGGCGGCAATTTTTAACACTTTCATTAAGGTTCAGCATTTATCACTTAACATTAACCGCATCGTAGCACATATGTGTAACTCGCCAAGGCGTCTCCTCGACAATTTGTGC
>NZ_JAWOUH010000703.1:0-597 GCF_033339295.1 Vibrio sp. 704
CGTTATCTCAGTTTGCGTCATGCTCGTGTTAGCATTGATGCGTGTAAACGTGGTGGTTGCCCTCACGTTTAGTGCCATTGTTGGTGGCCTTGTTGCGGGAATGAGCTTAGGCGATACCGTAGCGGCCTTCGAAAGTGGCTTAGGTGGCGGTGCAACGATTGCACTTAGCTACGCTATGCTTGGCACATTCGCCGTTGCCATTTCTAAATCTGGTATCACTGACCTGCTCGCAAAAAGCGTGATTAAACGCCTAAACGGCAAAGAAAGTGCAGCATCGACTACTGGCCTTAAATACGCTGTATTAGTGGCGTTAGTGCTCGTAACCATGTCTTCTCAGAACGTAATTCCTGTTCATATCGCCTTTATTCCAATTTTGATTCCACCTCTTTTGGGCGTATTTGCGAAGCTTAAACTGGATCGTCGCTTAATTGCGTGTGTGCTGACTTTTGGTCTGATTACACCTTACATGGTGCTTCCTGTTGGTTTTGGCGGGATCTTCTTAAACAACATCTTGCTAAAAAACCTGCATGACAACGGTTTAGAGAACGTTGTCGCAAGCCAAGTACCAACCGCCATGTTGCTTCCTGGCGCGGGTAT
>NZ_JAWOUH010000704.1:0-597 GCF_033339295.1 Vibrio sp. 704
CAACTTTGATCACACCATTGAATTGAATTGGTTGGTAAAAGTCACCGCCATCATCTTCAAACTTAAGACGATATTCGCCCGCGGTATCCACTTCTAAGTTGCCATCCTTCATTCGAAGACGTTCAGGCAACCCACCAATCAGACTGACTTTGCCTTTCTGACCAGCAAACGTCAGTGGAATAGCCAGTTTAGGCTGATAAGTGAGAGACATTTCCACGTCTTTCATTACCGGATGAGGTGCGCGTTCGATTTCAATGTTGAAGCGGGTTTTACTTGCTGGATAATTACGCAAGTCGTATTCGTAGGCTTCAACTTCTGCGCTACCAACGCCTTTGATCAGCAACGCTGCACCATCCGTAGTTTTAGCGACAACGTCTTCACCATTGATGATGCGATATCCATAATCGCCGCGAGCGTGCGCAACTTGAGGGAAAATGCGTCCACCGTCTTCATACGTCTTAGCGATATTCGCAACACTGATCGCTTGACGTTGACCTGGTTTCACATCGACCACAAACTGAGCGACTTGTTGCTTGTTTAAGAAAGCATCGCTGTATGTTGCTGTCGCCTCGATGGTTACTTGACCAACGTTGTGGA
>NZ_JAWOUH010000705.1:0-597 GCF_033339295.1 Vibrio sp. 704
CGGTTTGGTTTGGCAAGTCCGCTTATCAGATATGGCCGCTCTTGTGATGGCCCCGATCGGCGCAGTATTCACCTTTATTGCTCTTCTTCCCGGTGCTGTTTGGGGCAAACATATGTTGGGCCCTTGGTGGGTATGGGATGCTCGTCTTACTTCTGAACTTATTCTTCTATTCCTTTACCTTGGTGTGATAGCACTTTACCACGCGTTTGATGACCAAAAAACGGCTGCAAAAGCAGCAGGTATTTTGGCGATTGTTGGCGTAGTGAACCTGCCAATCATCCACTTCTCTGTTGAGTGGTGGAACACGCTTCACCAAGGCGCAACAATTACGAAATTCGAACAACCTTCAATTTCATCCGACATGCTTTGGCCACTGTTGCTGAACATCTTTGGTTTTGCGTTCTTCTTTGGTGCTGTGACTATGGTGCGTTTCCGTAACGAAATCATCAGTAAAGAAAGTCATCGCCCTTGGGTTCGCGAGCTCGCAACAGACAAAACTCAGTGAGGTAATTAACGATGCACTTTGAATCTCTGAGCGACTTTTTTGCCATGGGTGGCTATGCGTCATACGTATGGAGCGCGTTCGGCATTACTTTT
>NZ_JAWOUH010000706.1:0-596 GCF_033339295.1 Vibrio sp. 704
TAACCGCTCTTGCACTTGCTTAATGGCCGCCACACCGGGAAGAAACGCAAGCAGAGAGCCTGACTCTTTATTCATCAAACTCTCTATATTTTTTGCCATTACCGTTGGAAGATGATCGTTGGCAGTAAGCGGAGCATAGCGAGTTTCCACGGCAAAGCTGCGCCCTTCTGATTCAATATAACAAGCTTCCGGCAGTAAGGATTGCAACGCTTCTTGATCCAACGTTGCCGACATCACCACCAGCTTAAGATCGTCTCGCAATGCTTCTTGAACTTCCAAGCTAAGCGCCAAAGCCGTATCTGCATGAATACTGCGCTCATGGAACTCATCAAAAATCAGCAAATCGACGCCATCTAGCTCAGGGTCATTTTGGATCATGCGAGTCATGACCCCTTCAGTCACAATTTCTAACTGAGTAGAAGCACTTACCTTTGTCTCGCCACGAACGCGATACCCCACTCGCTGGCCAACTTGCTCGCCAAGTTGCTCGGCCAAATATCTCGCGATATTGCGCGCGGCTAATCGTCTTGGTTCAAGCATGATGACTTTCCCAGTCACCACTTGGTTCTGGATAAGTTGTAAAGGGAAATACGTCG
>NZ_JAWOUH010000707.1:0-596 GCF_033339295.1 Vibrio sp. 704
ATTAGTTTTGGTTTGGGATTCTCCGTCTTCTACCAGAAGAATGACAGGCACCTAAAAATCTTGATGCTGATTTTTAACCTCAATCATCTTCTCCACTTTTTATTGCTGGGTTCGATGGTCTCTGCGCTGAGCGCATTGCTGTCGGCGCTCAGAACGACCACGGCGATTTTTGTCTCGTCGAAACGAGTCGCTGCTGTCTTTATTGTGATCAGTTTAGTCAGTGGCTTTTGGGTAGCAGAGCAATGGCGTGATTTATGGCCGATTATCGGGACGGTGATTGGTACATACTCGGTGTTCTGCTTGTCAGGGATCAGGATGCGCATTGGCTTTTTGCTCGGCGCGTCTTGCTGGCTAACCAATAATATTCTGGTGGGTTCCATTGGTGGAACGCTGTTAGAAATGACCGTGATCGTGATGAATTTATTGACGATTTATCGCTTACATCGTCAGCAATCAGAATCCATGATTAATCAATCAAGTTATTAGGTGAACCATGTTCGTATTTAACCAAGACATTCCGATGGAAGATCTCGGCGAAGGGATTTCACGCAAAGTACTGGCACACAGCGACAACATGATGTCGGTAGAAGTGCACT
>NZ_JAWOUH010000708.1:0-596 GCF_033339295.1 Vibrio sp. 704
CGTTATTTAAATCTAGTGAAACCGCCAGCGTATTTGTGCTACTAGCAAACACATAACCTTGATAGAGAGAGTTCAGCCAAGCCGATTTGTTTGGCTCGCTCGCTTGCTCAAGGGAGAAACTGCCGCCATTCGTACTGCTAGCAATGTTAGAAATACGAACACCAGTTTCAAACCCAGCAATTGCTTGAAGTCCTGGATTAGAAGTGTCGGAAATCTCAGTGCCACCGTTAGGATACAAATCGCCGGCATCACTGCTTCCATCATTTTCTAACTCATTCAGACCATCAGCCTGCATGATTTGAACCTGCATCGCGCCAACATCGTTAAAGCGGTTCTGGACGTTCACAGACGTCGCCAATACCCCTTCTGCCGCCAATGCTCGGTCGTAACCGCTAAAGGTACGGTTTTCCAAATACACGCGTGGGCCAAACTCTTTTAAGTATGGGTCGAGATACACCAATTTGACGTCGTCGTTATTCACGGAAATAGGCGTCGGGCTTTCATGAGTAATCGTGGGTACAACGAAACCAGCCGCGTGTTTGCTCCATGCGCTCATGTTAACGGGCGTATCACCTGAGTACGAATCACCCGGTTTC
>NZ_JAWOUH010000709.1:0-596 GCF_033339295.1 Vibrio sp. 704
CCTGAAAACTCGCACTTTGGCTAGCAGTAATGCGCTGGATGTAATTAAAGTTCGCGTCAAAGGCAAGCGTCGGTTTGTCTGCCACTGGTGTCACGTTGATATCAAACGTTTCGGTGGTTTGCAGCGACGTTCCTGTGGAATTCTCGTAGTAAATTCCATTATCGTCCGCTGTAACCGTCAATGAAATAGCTGAACTGTTCACGTCACTTGCATCGACAAAAACACCGACATTTGGATCTGTCGAAGTCAACACCGCATTAAGTTGGGACAACGTCCCCATCAACACGGTTTCACCCGCTAAACCAACACCTTGCGTCACACCACTGCCGGATGGCGCGATAACACTGACATCACCTTCACTCGTGCTGAGCGAAATCGTCATGATCTCGTTCTCATGGATACCAGTGAAATCCACATCCGCTATCGTAATGCCTGATATTTTTTGACCTGCCGATTCGAAGATCGTGCTGGTTACTAATGAGCCATCAATCTCCGGAGCATCATTAACCGCTTGAACGTTCATGACCGCAGAACCGCTGATTGTGATTGGATCCGGTGCTCCATTGGTTGTGCCATCATCAGTAATGTCATAGACA
>NZ_JAWOUH010000710.1:0-596 GCF_033339295.1 Vibrio sp. 704
TGAACGTCGTAATTGGGTGTCCGCGCCCGTAGTGGATGAAAACCAGCACCTTGTCGGTCGTATCACCATCGATGACGTGGTTGACGTTATTCGTGAAGATGCCGAACACTCAATGATGAGTATGGCGGGTATGGACGATGACGAAGATACTTTCGCTCCCGTCTTCAAATCCGCGCGTAAACGAAGTGTTTGGCTCGGAGCCAATGTCCTAGCTGCATTAGCGGCTGCTTCGGTTTCCAACATGTTTGAAGCCACTCTGGACCAAATGGCGGCAATTGCGGTCTTGATGACCATCGTGCCATCGATGGGTGGTGTTGCAGGTAATCAAACCGTTGCACTGGTTATTCGTGGCCTTGCTTTAGGTCATATCGGTGACTCGAACAAACGAGAACTGTTGATGAAAGAAGCCGCGATCGGTTTGCTTAACGGCATCATGTGGGCGTTGATCATCGGTGGTATCGTTGTAGTTTGGAAAGGCAACTGGATGCTCGGAGGTATCATCTCTGCCGCCATGTTGACCAACCTGTTCGTCGCCGGGGTTGCAGGGGTAACCATCGCTGTCCTTCTGAAGAAGATGAATATCGATCCTGCCCTTG
>NZ_JAWOUH010000711.1:0-595 GCF_033339295.1 Vibrio sp. 704
ACTTCTGTAAGTGGATCTCTGTTGGTGGCGCAAATGATACGTACATCGACTTTCATCTCTTTTGTGCCGCCAAGTGGGGTGTAAGTGCCCGTTTGTAAGAAGCGCAGTAGCTTTTTCTGCATTTCCAGTTCCATTTCACACAGCTCGTCGAGAAATAGCGTCCCACCGTGGGCTAATGTTGCTGCGCCTTTTCTGTCTGTGGTTGCGCCAGTAAACGCCCCTTTAACGTGACCGAAAATCTCACTTTCCATCAAATCTCGTGGTATCGCACCACAGTTTATGGCAATGAAAGGTTTGTCTCTGCGATCACTTTGGCGATGAACGGCTTCGGCGCACACTTCTTTACCCGTGCCACTTTCACCGACGATAAAGACGCTGGCCGAGGTTGGTGCGACGGCATCTATCGTTTTGTATACCGCTTGCATCGGTAGGCTTGAGCCAATGAAGCCATGATAGTTGTGGCGATCGAAGGTAGACTGAATGTTTTCTACCAAGTCTTCCAATTTGGCTCGTTTTAGATGCAGTGCCACAGAGGTTTTAAGACGGTCGGCATTGATGGGTTTTTCTAAGAAGTCTTCAGCGCCTTTTTGTATCA
>NZ_JAWOUH010000712.1:0-595 GCF_033339295.1 Vibrio sp. 704
AGACTGGGCGTTGTTGCGGTACAACATCGCTGCATCATTCAATGCTCCGCCTTTGTCTTGCCACTCTTTGATTTTGTTCACCGCAAAACGGGCTTCGTCCAACTCATTGTAAGCACTGTAAACCGAAATCGGTTCACCAACGACGCCGTCAGTCCACAGCTCTTTACCCATACGCTCAGTGTTATTGGCGATCAAGGTATTGGAAGCTTCCAAAATGGTCTTGGTGGAACGGTAATTCTGCTCTAGGCGAATGGTGGTTACGCTTGGGAATTCACGGGTGAATTTCTCAATGTTTTCGACTTTTGCTCCGCGCCAACCGTAAATCGATTGGTCATCGTCACCCACAATCATCACATGACACTCAGGCCCCGCCATCATGCGTAGCCAAGCGTATTGGATATTGTTGGTGTCTTGGAACTCGTCAACCAGAATGTGTTTAAAGCGTGCCTGGTAGTGCTCTCGGACAAACTTGTTATCGCGCAGTAGCTCATGAGCGCGAAGCAGAATTTCTGCGAAGTCGACCAAACCTGCACGGTCACACGCTTCTTGATAAGCGGTGTATAGCTGCAAGTAGGTCTTGGTCACGGGATCGTGG
>NZ_JAWOUH010000713.1:0-595 GCF_033339295.1 Vibrio sp. 704
GTGTGGCTTGGTCTTTTCATCGGGCTTTAGCACTTTGATGTTGTCTTGGTGATTCGTAATTAAGCGGCGGACTTCGCTTGATGGATCATTCAAATCACCAATCACGCGAGCGCCGCCCACGCAAGTTTCCACACAAGCGGGTAACAAACCTTGTTCTAAGCGGTGTGCACAGAAGGTGCATTTGTCAGCGGTGAGCGTGTCTTCATTGATAAAACGCGCATCGTAAGGGCAGGCTTGTACACAGTACGCACACGCTACGCAGCGACTGTTATCCACCATGACGATGCCATCTTCTCGCTGAAAGGTTGCTTGAACGGGACAAACGGCTACGCACGGCGGGTTATCGCAGTGATTACAAAGCCGAGGCAGCATAAAGGCCTTTGCTTCTTGTGTGGTTGTGGAACCGTCATCGAGCGTGACTTCGTATTGTTTCACTGTGGTTCGGAACTGACCGATTGGCGCTTGGTTTTCAATACTGCAACCTACGGTGCACGCTTGGCAGCCGACGCATTTACGTAAATCGATCACCATGGCGTAACGTTTTCCGACTTGTCCTTTTCGGTCGGCGGATTGGTTATTGCGAATAACATTGCCC
>NZ_JAWOUH010000714.1:0-594 GCF_033339295.1 Vibrio sp. 704
GAGAAATGCTCTTCTGGAGTTGGAAGACGCATAGGCACTCTCATTACTGTACCAATGCGTAGGCCTCGGTATTCAACCGGAGCTTTGCGTTTTAGGCCACGAACGGACTCTTCGAATAGCATTACGAATTCGATGTATTCGTCGTACATGCCTTCGCGTACTTGTTTAACATCATCGTACAAACGGAAGTTCGTCATGTCTTTGGTAAGAGCTTCGCCTGACTCCATTCCAGGAATGCTATCAAAGGTGACGCCACCAGTAAGAAGGCTTTCAAGCGAGCCAAATTTCACTTCAAATCCTTCCGCATTCAATTGTAGATCGAGGCCTGAATTGAGCCAGAATTTGGTGCGAGTGCGCACTAAACTGTCGTAAGGCTTAAAGATGAAAAGTTGGTAAAGAGCACGGCGCGTATCTACGTCAAAGCTGGTTTTCTCTACTCGCCCAACCGTAAAGCCTTTATAAATAACCGGGTCACCCACACCAAGCTTACCTGCTTCACGGTGAGTCAAGACAATGCGCAGCCCTTCTGCGTCAGGCGAAGCGACAGGTGGCACATCCAGAACTGCGAAATGATCTTTTTCGACTTCAGAACTG
>NZ_JAWOUH010000715.1:0-594 GCF_033339295.1 Vibrio sp. 704
AAATACAGTTTGCTCCAACACCCACATCCAACGCGCGTACGTTCTGATGACGGTAGGTCCCTTTGACTTCACCATCAAGTAGTTCTGCCACTCGGTGAATGGAGTCCGCTCGACCAGGAATTGGTGGGCATAAATAGTGCTCAGGAATATCCCAAAAATCAATGTTGTAATACGCCGCGAGAAGTGCTTTGTTCAGCATTTTCACTGCTTTCGGGTCAGAGAAGTTGATTGAATCCTCGCCTTTAGGATTCTTGATAACAAACGATGCCAGCGATGGCTCACTGGCGATTAGCTTTTTGAAATCATAACGACCACGATGCGCATTACTTTCATGCAAACCACTTTTAGCAATCTTGATAAAATCCACATCGCTCTTTTCTGCCGATAGTTTCGCTTTCACTGCTGCTTTCTTTTTTACACGCTTCGGCTTGGCCTTGTTAACGTCGTTATCATGCTTTGGCTTAGCTGCTTTAGACGGAGCCTGTTTCGCGTTGTGGCTATTGTTCTTCATTCGAATTCGCTTTTAAATCGAGGTAAATCATAAACAGACGAGCATCAAATTCGAGCTGGTGATACTCAGGCTCCATGTAACAA
>NZ_JAWOUH010000716.1:0-594 GCF_033339295.1 Vibrio sp. 704
TGAATCAATGGATGACGAGATATCGTACAACCCTTCTTCTTGCTGTAAACGTTCAATCAAGTAACGTCCTGCTTGATTAAGTTCATTGATGTTGGAACCAAACAGTAAGTAGCCAAACTCATCACGATCGCCACCACCGGCACTTTGTTCGCGGATCTTGATACTCTTCATCCCCGGAATAACAGGCATCGCCTCACGCCAGCGTCGAGCAAGTTCAAAGGTATTGAACGGACGAATTTCCTCATCGACAAGCGGTACTAACACTCGTCCTTCGGTGCGGCTTCGATTGTAAGAAAGCACATCGCGAATCATACCTTGCCCATGATCAGCAATAGTTTGAGACTCGACCTCTTGCATGACACGCTCGATGGTTTTCAACGCTTCAATGGTTTGCTCACTAGAAACCGTGTCATTCATCTCGATAGTAATCGCAGGGTAATCGGTCGGTACTTTCGGGTTAGGGATAACACGCACATAGTTGGATTTAACCAATGCAGCACTGATCAGCAATAAACCACAGAACACAGCAAATACCGTCCAACGCCAATGCGTACAGGCTTTCACGAAGTTACGATAAGTGCCGTTTACAAAGCA
>NZ_JAWOUH010000717.1:0-593 GCF_033339295.1 Vibrio sp. 704
GGAATACCATCATTTAAGAAGCATTTTTGGCAAAGACATTGTCCTGTCCATCAACCTTTCATCGGCCGAATTAAACTCGTTAGAAATGGCGCAATTCATTCATAAACACGTAACGAGAAATGGCATCAAACCAGAATGTATCGAACTAGAAATTACCGAGACGTTTGCCGCGGAACAGCAAGGGACTGCATTGCTTGATGAGCTTTCTAAACTGGGTTATCGACTTGCTATTGATGATTTCGGCTCTGGCTACACGTCGCTCACTCAACTTGTTCAATACCCAGTACAAAAGATTAAGTTTGACCGAGAGTTTCTACTGACGTTGATGAATACCAATAATGGACACGTGATCAAACCGATCATTGAGCTGTGCCATGCTCAAAACAAAACCGTGACCGCCGAAGGCATTGAACACGACGTTATGCACAAATGGTTGTCCGCTTATCGATGTGATTTCATGCAAGGATACTTGTTCGGAAAGCCAATGGACAAAGAGCAACTTAGCTTGTGGTGGAAATCGGCCAACGATGACAATCGATTCTCTCAGCCGCTTACAACCAAACTCGCGGCTGAGGGTGGAATTTGAAGGTAAA
>NZ_JAWOUH010000718.1:0-592 GCF_033339295.1 Vibrio sp. 704
ATTTCATCAAGAACCTTTGCATTATGAAGCGGAAATCTGCTTTCTAATCAAAGACGGTCACTCCGCCGCCGTGGGTTTGGGGCTAGAACTGACGAAACGCGGTCTGCAATCTTCTCTCAAAAAGCAAGGCTTGCCTTGGGAGCGAGCAAAAGCATTTGATGGTTCTGCGGTTTTTAGCCGCTTTGTGCCTCTTGAAGGCATTGATATTCATGACCTTAACTTAGAACTATTGATTAACTGTGTTCGTGTGCAAAAAGGCCACGTACAACAGATGCTGTATCCGCCATTTGCGATTTTGGATGAGCTAAGTAGCTACACAACTTTGCAAGACGGTGATGTGGTGATGACGGGAACGCCGCAAGGGGTTGGCGAAGTCCATCAAGGCGACGTCTTCCTTGGGCGTTTAAAATGTGGCGACGTCACCTTGTTAGAAATTGAGTGGGTGGCTGATTAAAGCCAAATGCGCAAAAGAAGAAACGCCACCATACTGACAACCGTCGTTAAGAGAACATTTTTTGTCAAATAGGCGATCAACGCAGCTAATGTCGCAGCCAATAAAAACGGGTTTTGTACGCTGACACTGAGTTCCCCT
>NZ_JAWOUH010000719.1:0-592 GCF_033339295.1 Vibrio sp. 704
TACAAGTTGTCACCAGAAAAACCAACCACTTCGGCTTCCATGTGACCAGACATGGTTTCAACCAAACATAGACTGCCGATCGGCGCACGACAGCCCGTTGCTTCTAAGGTCAAACCAACAACGCGCACCAATTTGCCAGAAGCGACCGGGCGCGTGGTTAAGCCTTCGACTTTGTAGTTTTTGAGACGATCGGCCAAAGCTTGCATGGATTACTCACCCTCTTGGTGACGGTTCGCGCCACAAAAACTGTGCAGCACACTCTTGATGCGCTCTTCCATGCGGTAGTTAATGCTCGATTCGCCTGCTTCGATTTGCACATCGCCACGATTAAGTGATGGCTCAGAAACCAGTGTCCAGTTACGGCAATCTAAATCTTCTTCACCATACGCAGAGCGAATGATGACAACATCTTCAGGGTTGAGATGCAATGTGATTGGATGGCCAGAAATCGGCAGCGCTTCTACCGACTGCTTAACCGTATCGAGAATAATTTGTGGATTGGTTTGAACCTCGACATGCACCACTTCTTTGACTAAGCACAGCACCATGTCCACCAGTTGCTTCTCTACCTGAGCATTCATCAGCTCCAAAG
>NZ_JAWOUH010000720.1:0-592 GCF_033339295.1 Vibrio sp. 704
AACTGGGTTTTCATCTTGGTGAGGTTTTTACTGATGGCTCCGGATGTTTTTCCTAACGACTCTGCGACTAACCGAACATTGCGCAGCTCATACATGCGCTTCAGCACAAGAATGTTTTGAATATCCAGATTAATCGCCATTCTTTACTCCAACAATTCGGCTCGCTTCACATCATAGCGTTGAGCTGATCATCCAAAGACAGCAAACGGTCAATTTTATTGAGGCATCTATCGGAAGTGAAGAAAGGGGATTTCCATTTGGTAAATCAGGAGTTTCCTCGTCTCATCCCCTTTGCGTTGATACAGTTTCTACATCGACACAGGTACAGACAATAACAGAGGTGATGTATGAAAAAACTAATCGCATTAGGCTTGATGGTTTGCTCAGCGAATGTGGCATTTGCGGCGGATGGCTCATACACAGGTACCATCGACATGACAATGAGCAATACGAACCAAGTGGATGTTGAACGCGCAAACTCGCAACTTACGTTGAAAGGCCGTAATGAAGCGATATACGGCGGCGTGATGATTCAAACCGATGCATCTACCCAACCGATTGAACTTCGTGGCCGCCGCGATTAATCGGTCAC
>NZ_JAWOUH010000721.1:0-592 GCF_033339295.1 Vibrio sp. 704
ATGGTCGCGATAGATTTCGAGTTCGCAAATATCATCCGGTGGCAGTAGGGTAAGTTTTGCGTCATTGATGTCGATGTCTTTACCTGTTAATCCCAAGTCCAACTCACCACGCTGCAACATTTTGAAGGTGTTATCTGACCAAGGATGCGTGCTGATGGTGACGCCGGGCGCCTGTTGAAAAATCGCTGGTAAGAAATGCGGCAAGATTAATGGGTAGACACTTTCCACGGCTGCAATTTGAAAGCGGTATTCACTGCTTTGGGGCGAAAACTCTTCTGGCTGGGTCAGCACTTCTAATTGGTTAATCAACAGATCCAGTTTCGGTTTGAGGAACAATGCACGTGGTGTTGGTGTTAATCCATGTGAGTTACGCGTAAACAATGGATCATCAAATTGAATGCGAAGTTTGGCTAATGATTTACTCACCGCGGATTGGCTGAGGCACAGTCGGTGTGCCGCTCGAGTCACGTTAAGCTCTTCAATTAACACTTTAAAACAGACCAGTAAGTTCAGGTCGAGACGAGCGAGCTTTTCTATGTTCACGGTGAATTTCCTCTGGGGAATAATGGTCATGAGTATACATCATTTCCAT
>NZ_JAWOUH010000722.1:0-591 GCF_033339295.1 Vibrio sp. 704
CGGCTATCAACGTGTGCGGATCTGTTCTCAATCTCGCGCGATCGAAAACGAGTGTTATGTGGCGATTGGCGGCAGTGTAGGCAACTTACCGCGCGTGGACAACGTGGACATTCAATATGCTCAATCAGCGGTGTTCTCACCTTCAGACATTTATTTCCCCCACGACGCCACATTGACGGAAGCCAGTGCGAATACGGAAATGATCATCTTTGCCGATGTTGACTTAACCAAGCTGAAACAGCTCAACACCGAAGGCTCGGTAACGAACTTGCGCCATCGACGCCTCGATTTGTACGGTGCGTTCACAACACCAAAAGAGTAGCCTGAGACCCAAGCCATGGTAATGACCGCTCGCCGTCGCGAATCAAACGGCGAGCGGAATCCAGCACAACAGCGCATCAGGTAAACACCATTATCAGAGGTGTGTCAGTTTTTCTCGGGAATGAGAAACAAGAATTGACCAGAGAAAACAACAGGAGTATCACTCCAATTTCCTTCCGACTTTATTAGAGGAAAGCATTTGGAACACATTAACGCTTTACTCATATCCATGAAGCCTCTGCTGGAGCAGTACGGCTACCTTGCGCTTAT
>NZ_JAWOUH010000723.1:0-590 GCF_033339295.1 Vibrio sp. 704
GATTGTAGCTAAAACGCCTTGGGTGTTGGAAAAAGCATCACCTGAACGTTTGAATGAGCTGAATCGGCTAGAGGAAGAAGTGATTTCCGGTGCAGATGCGTTGGTCAATAATGCAGTAGAGTGCGGAGATCTAAAGTTTTCTCCTGCTATAGGTGCGGATGCTATTGTGTTTGCTAACTGGTCTATCGCATTTGGTTCTAACGCGCTTGCGCAAAACGCATCGAATAGTCGCTGTATACAACGAATCCAAGACCCATTTTCTGTGTTGCACAATGCGAATATGTTATTAGACGGCTTAGGTTGGGCGCCACTTTCTACAGAGTGGGACTATAGGAAAACCTGGCGTCGAGTAGAACAGGAACTCTTTAGCGAAGAGATTGCTTACTTAGAAACAGTGAACCGTTAAATCGGTTACAGAAGCCAATCCAAACGATGATTGGCTTTTTTATCACTCTAAAGTGACGAATCGTCAATATTTGACTTAAAAGATGATGCTTAAGGTGAAGAACCTAGAGAGGCATTTGAAAAGTTACGTAAAAACTAGAAAACAGCGCTGGCTGATTTTTTTAGTTTTTAAATTTGACGAAACG
>NZ_JAWOUH010000724.1:0-590 GCF_033339295.1 Vibrio sp. 704
CCGGAACACTCAGCCAAATGGTTTGCTGATTTGACAAACAGACAGTCTCGCCAGCATTTAAACGACCACCACTCACTTTGCTTTGTACCGCGCAATTTTGAGGAAGCGTACTACTACCGCCAGTCGCCGAAATTGTCACATTGTGGGTCGCGATTGCTGTCAAACCGTCATTATCTGTCACTGTTAAACTGACCGTGTACTGACCTTCACTCCCATATTGGTGCGTCGGCTGGGTTTGTGTGCTGGCCGTGCCATCACCGAAGTCCCACAACACACTGACGATTTGCCCGTCTGTATCCGTACTGTTCTCACTGCTGAATGTAATGCTTTCACCGACTTTTCCCTCATTGTTTGCGGTTATTACTGCATTAGGAGCGCCACCTGAAACCAATGACTGTTGCCACTGTTCAAACTCGCTCTGGTATAGGTTTGCCCATTGATTGATGGTCGCCTTGTAATTGCTCCAATTACCTTGGCGTGTTTCCACCAGCATTTGGTTTACATCATCTTTATGTCGCTCGAACATAAATCGAACGGCCAGATAGCCCCAGCGATAAATTCGGTCAACATCAAAGCCATCGTATGTGGTT
>NZ_JAWOUH010000725.1:0-589 GCF_033339295.1 Vibrio sp. 704
AAATTAAGCAGTTGTTTTATTACGTGGAAAGCTAGGTGTTACGGGGGATAGATCACAAAAAGGCCAGTATAGTGCTGGCCTTTTGTGGGTAAATTACGTGCTTGATAAGCTATAAAAATTAATGCAGCGTTTTATTGCCGCCTGAAGCTTGCGTATACAGTTCGGTAACTTCAGTTTCATCGAATGTATATGTTGTGCCACAGTAATCACAGTGTAAAGAAACCGATCCTACTTCAGCCAAAATGTCATAAATTTCAGCTTTCTCAACGGTAATGATTGCCGCGCCGCTGCGCTCACGTGAACAGCCACAGTGGAACGCTACTGGTTGAGGTTCGTACACGCGTACTTTGTCTTGGTTGTATAGACGGTATAGTAGGTCGTTCGCTTCTAGGCCAAACAGTTCTTCGTCTTTTACGGTGTTAGTCAGTTGCTCTAGGTGCTCGAAGTCATCTGGAGAACCAGTGCCATCAGGAATAACCTGAATAAGCATACCCGCCGCGTGCGGTTTACCTTCGAATTCGCCAGTGCGGATCCAAAGACGCGTTTTTAGCTGCTCAGAGTTAGCGAAGTAACCTTCTAGCACTTCTGT
>NZ_JAWOUH010000726.1:0-589 GCF_033339295.1 Vibrio sp. 704
TACGGACGGTTAGCAATCGTGTCGTAGCCGAAAGGATTCCCTGGTTTTAGAAAAAGATATTGCGTCAGACCAAATAGAGCTTCAATCACGACAGCCAGTACGATGAACCAAAGTAACCGTTGGCGATGCTTATTACTGAAATGAAATTGCTGTAAGACAACAAAAAACAGGAAACCACTCCACAGGCCGATAAGTTTGTTCGCTGCCAGAGTGCTGTCCGCATTGGGGTAGAATACTGGCAACGTCATGATGATCGCGCTGATCAGTAACCCGATGGTTAGTTTTGAATAGCGTAAAATGCGGTTACTCGCGAGCTGATAGCAACCGATACCTAACGCAAAGCTAAATGCAATCCACGTTGTTGCGTTGAAGGATAAGGCTAACCCTGATCCACCTGGATTGGGCATAAAAAAGTGCATGGCCAGTAAAAACAGAACGGCCAAGGCGATGAGAAACTTGCGATTGAGAGGAACTTGTACTTTTTCAGGAGAAAGTTTGGTTCCACTTACATGTATAGTAGCCATATATATTGCGTTGTTTTGAATGAAAAAAGACCAGCGTTGGCTGGTCTTTGTACTTTACCCGTTTT
>NZ_JAWOUH010000727.1:0-589 GCF_033339295.1 Vibrio sp. 704
TTTCGGTAAGCTAGAAGAAGGCAAACCCGTAGTATTTTACTCAGGTCATGATTCTCGTTTTGAATACCTTTATAAGTTCGAATCTACAGCGACTTGGGATCCTGCTGATGCAAATCCTGCGAATCGCTTGGCGACGGGCGACAAGTACATGGACGAAGGCACACTTTACGTTGCGCGTTTCAATGAAGACAGCACAGGTACTTGGTTGCCACTAACGCTTGATAGTGTCACCACATCTGGTGGCACGCTTGCTGATTATTTTAACTCGTTAGCGGAAATTATCATTAATACGGCTGGCGCGGCTGACCTTGTTGGCGCAACGCCAATGGATCGTCCTGAATGGTGTTCGGTTGACCCGTTCACAGGCTCTGTATACCTCACGCTAACCAATAACACGCGCCGCACAGACGAAACGAATCCAGCAAATCCGCGCTTAAACAACAAGTTTGGTCACGTTATTCGTTGGGATGAAGGCACTTCTGCGACAGACTTTATTTGGGATATCTTTGTTTTTGGTTCGCCTGCAAATGGTGATGCAGACACAAACCGTTCTGGCTTGAATGAGCTTAACCAATTTGCAAGTCCAGAT
>NZ_JAWOUH010000728.1:0-588 GCF_033339295.1 Vibrio sp. 704
CAAGCGCCTGCAAAGATTATTGATGCGCAAACTTCTCCACGCAGCGGGTCGGCAACAGGTGCAGACGCTATTTCCGCAATGGTGGATGGTATTGCTGATTACTACGCAAGTAAAAACGCCGTTGTTGTCTCAGGCAAGTCTTCTAAAGCTGTGAACGTGAAAGTGTTAAATGTAACGTCTGCTGCTGATTTCTTCCGTTTAGAAAACGCACTTACCAAATTGAATTCAGTGGCGGGCACAGAAATCAAGCGTGTACAAGGCAGTGAGTTAACGCTGACTATTCATTTGCTTGCTGCACAACAAGCATTTGAGCAAGAGGCTTCTTCGATCTCACAATTGATGGAATTTGAAGATCCACTCGGTGACGTTGAAGAAGTGACGCCATCGGAAGAGAAATCGGTAGAAACTCTACCTTCAGAGGCTCAAGCTGTAGAAGGGCAACCAAAAACGGTGGTTCAAGCCGTTGAGGAAACTGTGCCAGCAGCACAAGTACAACAGCCTGTTGTGATTCCTCAAGTGCAAGATCAATACGATCTGATTTATGAGTGGAATTATACTTCGCAAAGTTAATCCGCGTTTGGGCATAGA
>NZ_JAWOUH010000729.1:0-588 GCF_033339295.1 Vibrio sp. 704
AACTCGTATCCCAAGGTTTTTAAGAAGTTTTGGTTGGCGGTCAGAATGTATCCTTCTCGGTCGAACTCAATCGTGGCTAGAGACAGATCTAACGCGTTCAAAATGGCTTCTTTTTGCTCTGATTCTAGCCGCTGTTGTGTCACGTCTGACGCGATCTTGACTACTTTTTCAATTTGTCCGTGTTCAGATTCAATGGGAAAGTAACTGGCTTCAAGTACCAGTCTTTCACGTTGTGAGGTTAGACGCTCAAACGTACCGCGCTTATGCTTACCCATTTTTAAATCATCCCAAAATTGTTGGTATCGAGGGGATTGAACATAGCCTCGGTCACAGAAAATCGAATGATGTTTTCCAACAATCGCTTCCCGTGTGTATCCGACACAAGAAAGAAATAAATCATTTGCATTGAGAATGATGCCTCTCGTATCAAACTCAATCATTGCCATACTATCGGATAAGCCTTTGATGAAGCGACGGTATTCACTTTCTGCTTCTTGGTTTCGAGTTCGCAAGCCAAACATTTTGAATTCCTTTTCTAAATGAGCTTTTCAAGAATTTAGTTTTCGCCATTTGTTCGATGTAAGTATT
>NZ_JAWOUH010000730.1:0-587 GCF_033339295.1 Vibrio sp. 704
GGCTGATAGCAATGGCAATGTTTTGTCCTGCTTGTTCATGTTTGTGCGTGTGGATTTTCACGCTTTCAGACATGTCTGGGATTTTCCACGCACCTTTGCCGCTGTATGCGTAATACGTGACGCCAGAAACAGGCCCATACACTACGCCCATCGCTGGCTTGTTGTTGTCAATTAATGCAATGATGGTCGCAAAGTCGCCACTGCGTGCGATGAATTCTTGTGTGCCATCTAGTGGATCGACCAACCAATAACGCTGCCATTGTGCGCGCTGCTCTAAGCTGATGTCGGCGGCTTCTTCAGACAACACGGGGATGTCTGGCGTCAGTTCACTTAAACGTTCAGTGATGAGTTTGTGCGCGGCAATATCGGCGCTTGTGACCGGTGTTTCATCACTTTTGGTATACGCTTCATATTGCTTTTTCTCGTAGATATCGAGAATCATTTGTCCCGCACTGCGGGCAATTTCGATAACTTGAGGAAGCAGGTGAGATAGATCTTTTGTCATTGGCATAAGTGATAGTCCTTACTCACAATATTTGTCGGTTTACACCGTTATTGATTGTTGTTGTGAGTGGTGTTTGGTAAGT
>NZ_JAWOUH010000731.1:0-586 GCF_033339295.1 Vibrio sp. 704
CGATGAAGTTTTCACGTTTTTCCGGATGGTAAAGCAATTCAAGTGTTGGCAGCGGCTCTTCTGGCACTGGTAAATTCTGTTCTTGCTTCATCAAGAATGGGTTTTGCGTCGCGGCAACTTTTGCTTGCGCGCTGGATACCATGCTTTGGAATGCGGCAACATCTTGATCGCCATCTTGCACTTCCTCAACCTCAACTTCTTGTGGCGCTGGTTCAAACGCTACACTCGGCTCTGGTGTCTGTTCTGGTTGAATTTGAGAAACCGATTGTGGTTGAACTATAGGTTGAGGCTCTGGTGAACGCGACTGAGGTTGAGGAGCAACATATGCATCCTCTTCATCTACTACATCAAAATCAGAGATGGTTGGTTCAATATGTTCACTTGGCTCAGCGTGGTCGGTAATGTCATCAAGCGCACGAGTGTCAATAACAGGCTCTTCGTGTGGCGTTGGTTCCACATGGAGTTGCTGTTCTTGCTGAGCAGCAAACTGTTCATACTCTTCATAGCTTGATTCTCGTTGAGGCGTATCGTGTTCAACAACCTCTTCATGCTTGGCTTGCACCTGTTCTTGATAGACTGCGTTTGT
>NZ_JAWOUH010000732.1:0-586 GCF_033339295.1 Vibrio sp. 704
CGAAACGTTCCAACCCGCCATAGAGAACATGTTTTCAATACGGCTGAGTGCATCCCTTGGAGTATTGGCGTGAATGGTCGCAAGTGAACCGTCGTGACCGGTGTTCATCGCAGACAACATATCGACCGCTTCCGAGCCACGCACCTCACCAATCACAATTCGGTCAGGACGCATACGCAGTGAGTTTTTCACCAGATCACGCTGGGATATTTCACCCTTTCCTTCAATGTTGGATGGGCGTGTTTCCAAACGAATAATGTGCGGTTGTTGTAACTGCAACTCGGCCGAATCTTCGATAGTAACGATACGTTGGTCACTCGGAATGAAACCAGACAGGATGTTAAGCGTGGTTGTTTTACCTGAGCCTGTACCGCCCGAGATAAGAATGTTCAGTTCCCCGACAACGGCTGCATTCAAGAATTTGCCCATTTCTGGCGAGAGCGAACCAAGCCCTAGTAAGTTGTCCATATTCAAACGTTCGACCGCAAAACGACGAAGGGATACAGATGGCCCATCAAGGGCAAGTGCAGGGATGATGGCATTGAAACGAGAGCCATCTTTTAGACGCGCATCCACCATAGGCGAC
>NZ_JAWOUH010000733.1:0-586 GCF_033339295.1 Vibrio sp. 704
TACGCCACCAATGCCATTTTCGAATCGACCACCACTTGCTTGTTTTGTGGCAAATGCACAATCACATCCGGTTGGTAACGCTTGCCCGCTTCGCTCTGTAGGTTCACTTGCGTTTCGTACTCGTGCCCTTCGCGCAGTCCCGATTCGGCTAAAACGCGCGCCAGCACCACTTCACCCCAGTTACCTTGCTGTTTGTTATCACCTTTGAGCGCTTGGGTCAGGTTCACGGCTTCTCGAGTCATTTGTTCATTGAGGCGTTGCAGATTTTTCAGCTCATGCACCAGCGTATGACGCTCTTTAGCTTCTTGGCTAAAGCTGTCGTTGACTTGCTTTTTGAAACCTTCTAACTGCTCTTTTAACGGTGACAACAACCCTTCTAAACTTTGACGGTTTTGCAAATCGACTTTCGCGGTTTTCTCTTCAAACAGTTGATTGGCAAGGTGCTCAAACTGTTGTTTCAGACGCACTTCGGCCTGCTCTAAAATTTGCAGTTTTTCCGCATTAGCCTGATTCATTTGTTCGTGGCGTGCCTGCTGCTCACGAAGCTGCGTTTCCAAACGGGATTTTTGTTCACGCATTTGGCCCA
>NZ_JAWOUH010000734.1:0-585 GCF_033339295.1 Vibrio sp. 704
TAGATTGTTTCTCTCCAATTGAAATTTTAAATATTTTGAAGAAAGTGAAGGCGCAGTTGAGCGCGGGCGATACCGTTTACGTTCTCGAACTGTTTTGGGATGCGCAGAAATACGCGGGCGCGTCATACAGCTTAAATGCTACCTCGCTTTACTTTACCTGCCTAGCCAATGGTAATAGCCGTTTCTACCGTAGTGATGATTTTCTAGAAATTGTTGAAGCAGCAGGTCTCTCTGTTGTGGAAAGAACGGACAACATTGGCCTCGGACATACCTTATTAAAACTCCAAGCAAGCTAGTATAAAGAATGAAAACAGAGCACAAGCAAGTTGTCGTCGTTGGCGCAGGTCCTTCGGGTTCCACCGTTTCTGCGTTGCTAAAATCTCGTGGTATTGATGTTGTCGTGATCGAAAAAGCGACGTTCCCTCGTTTCTCAATTGGCGAAAGCTTACTTCCAGCTTGTATGGAGGTGGTTGAACTTGCCGGAATGACAGAGGCGGTGAAGCAGCATGGCTTCCAATTCAAAGATGGTGCGGCGTTCCGTCGTAATGGGGTCTACACCCACTTTGATTTCACCGACAAATTTAC
>NZ_JAWOUH010000735.1:0-585 GCF_033339295.1 Vibrio sp. 704
ACCAAGTCGAAGGCGTAGTTCGTGAAGAGTCGGTAGGTAACATTACCATCGGCGGTATCACCGTTATTCCAAACAGCTACCATCTTTCATTCAGCAAAACCGTGGATGAAGCAAGCTATGAGCCGGGTCAGCCATTGGTCTATCGCCTAACGATTGAAAACGATGGTAAGGGGAACGCGTACAATATTCCTGTGGTGGATCGCTTATCCAACATCACGGTGGAACTTGTTGATGGAACAAGTGAAAAGGCGTTTGATTCGGGCTGGACTATCGAGCAGAACATCGTCAGTGGTAGCGATAAAGCCATTCTCGATCTTGATGGTTCAGTTGAAAATAATCGAGATATCGACACGCATGCCTCCATCCCCGCAGGCACTAAAATTGAGTACAAAGTGACGGCGACGGTAAACAACAATGCAGTCGGTGAAATCCTCAACTTGTTGACCGTTGACGGCGATACTGTCAGTGCGAAGACGAAAGCATCGGCAGAGAAATACGACTTCGAAAAACACATTACCCGCTTCTTAGATCAAGACGGTGTTACTTCATTGAGCGGCGGTTACACGCCGGGCGGCTACATTGAGT
>NZ_JAWOUH010000736.1:0-585 GCF_033339295.1 Vibrio sp. 704
GAGGCTGTTGCGCTTGCTGAGCGGCTTCCGCTCGGGTTTGCTGTTGGGCTGTTACACCTTGTTGCCCAGCGGCCGCTTGAAGCTGTCCTGCTAATCCGTATTGCGACTCTGGCTTATCTTGCTGGCTCGCCGTAGCTTTCAACGCACCTGCACTTAACGCGGCATTGATCGCTTTGTGGCTCACTTCACCATTAGCAGCCATTTGAACTGCTGGGTTGAAATTATTCGCCACCAGCGCATCAGGCATTGGTGCGGACGCAAGTTTATCGGCATGTTGAGCCATTGGCGCTTGCGCAGCGACGTGCTTCATCTCTTGCGCGTTCACGTATTGTGCTTGTTGCCCCATCGCGACTGCAGCGGCTGTTCGTTCGCTGCCGTTTCGTACATTGTTATGCTGCGTTGTATTCTGCTCCGCAAGAATGGCTTTCACGTCCGTTGGCAGCGCAACCAACTGGGCTAGCTCTTGCTCAGGAATATCCGCGACGACGTCACCCGTTCTCAAACCTTCAATGACATCGATTTCTTGTTCGCTCAGAGGTTTGCCTTGCGCCAACTTGGTATCAATGACTTCCAGCTCATCAATTG
>NZ_JAWOUH010000737.1:0-585 GCF_033339295.1 Vibrio sp. 704
AGCTTTCTGGCGGTATGCGCCAACGTGTGATGATTGCCATGGCGCTCCTGTGTAAACCAGAGCTGCTCATCGCTGATGAGCCAACCACCGCGTTGGACGTGACCGTACAAGCCCAAATTTTGACTCTGTTACGTGAGTTACAAAAAGAGTTCAATACCGCGATATTGCTGATCACGCACGACATGGGCGTTGTAGCCGAAATGTGTGACCGCGTGTTGGTAATGTACGGCGGACAAAAAATGGAACAAGCAGATACGGACACCCTCTTTGCTCAGCCCGCACACCCTTATACCCAAGGCTTACTGAGAGCAATTCCTTCGATCACCGAAGACATGCCTCGTTTGCCAACTATCCCTGGCAATCCACCGAGCGCCTTAATTAACCACCATGGCTGCGCGTTTAGAGATCGCTGTGATTACCGACTCGCTCGCTGCCAAGCCGAAACGCCGAAGTTTATGCCGCTCAATGGTCGTCAATCCATCGCCTGCCATGTCAAAGCCCAAAGCAGCATTTCACTCATCCACCAGTCGGCTTAAGGAGACGTTATGAATCAGAAAGAAGTGTTATTGTCCGCTCGCGATCTGC
>NZ_JAWOUH010000738.1:0-584 GCF_033339295.1 Vibrio sp. 704
CAAGAGTGGCGCCAGCTTGCCAACTATATTAATCAGCAAAAGCGGCACCATGAGCCACAAAGTGCCGTCGACAGTATTCAGTTATCGCCTCTTGAGCCTAGTTGTAGCGCTGAGACAGCGCCAACGCTACAAGGCAAAGTCGTGCTTGCTGAACCGATATGGACTATCCCGAACCTGATGCGACATTCTGAATGGTTGCATGAGGTGATTCGTAGCACGGGGCTAGAGTTAGAGGTCATCAAAGTGGAAGACATTAGTTTTCCCGAGTCAGTTTCACACTTAGCGGATTTATTGTTCATTGAAGAGGTCATGGAAGCGCCATTTGAATATGGGGTATTTGAATGGCTATCGGTGGCGACTGGCTTACGTTTTAGTTTCGAACAAAACCAGATGGAGCGTCACCGCGAGCAGCTTCAAGAAGCCATTGCCTATGAACAACCGATTTCTCATTTGCTGGGTATTGAAGAAGCGCTGCGCGCGCAATATGTCTATTTGCCTTTGTTCATTGGCTACGAAGAAGTGACAAAAACCCAACAAGTTCGAGGCGTGCAAGTTAAGAATACCGGCTACAGCGACTTACACCG
>NZ_JAWOUH010000739.1:0-584 GCF_033339295.1 Vibrio sp. 704
CGCAGCGATGATACGATTCCTCGCCTAATGAAAAATGCGTAACCAAGAATGACTTCAATATCCCCGCTCATGCGGGGATATTTTTTATCTCCGCGAGATTTGTTAAATTAGAAAGGTTTGTAGATCTTTACTTTTAGCTTGCACGGATAGCAAATATGCCACTTCAATCCCCTCTTACGTTTTCCGACGAACAAATCAATATCGGCGAACTAAAACAAGAGTTAGAAAAATTCAGCTCAACCCAAAAACAAGAGTTTCTTAACCATCACCCTGTGACCAGCTTAGTATTGGCTCGCGCAGAGTACATGGACTTGTTGCTGACGCGTTTATGGCAATACTTCGGTTTTAATGACATTTGCAACATCTCATTAGTGGCCGTGGGCGGATATGGTCGCGGTGAACTGCATCCGTTGTCCGACATAGACATTCTTGTTCTTTCTAACAACAAACTGCCGACCGCGTTGGAAGCGAAAATCAGTGAATTTATTACCTTACTATGGGACTTAAAACTGGAAGTTGGCCATGCGGTTCGCACTGTCAATGAATGTGCACAAATCGGTCGTAACGATCTAACGGTTGCCACT
>NZ_JAWOUH010000740.1:0-583 GCF_033339295.1 Vibrio sp. 704
TTTTGGACAAAAGAACAGGCTGGCGCTAGCAATAAATAGGGTGCACTTAGGGTAATCAAAATCGCTGAAACACGCTTGCGAGATGGAGAAATTCGACTGTTCAGAAAAACGCGTCTCACAGGTTTTTATTGCATCTGAGTTGTTGTCGAATGCGTGAACACGAAAGCCTTGTGCGAGAAGAAAATTGGAGTCTCTCCCTGTACCGCAGCCAGCGTCAACGGCAATTTTCTCTGCTAATGTGTGAAATTGTAGGGCTTTTTCTACATTGACCCTGTGTGGTTGTTGAGCGACTTTTTGATAGTACGGATCCCATGAAACTGACATTGAATTTCCTTTTCGTTATAAAAAACGCCATTCAAATTTGAATAGCGTTTTTGCTGTCTTTGAAGCTAGCCTACACAACTCTATTTTTTGCGGCGCTAACGGAATGCAGAGAATGTGACCGAGTTAAAGTTGATCTTCTATTGGCAAAATGCCGGAGAACCAAGCGCCTAATCGGCGAAAAACGCCTGCTTCGGGTTCCGAATCATATTCCTCACCAGTTTTGGTGTTTGTCCAAACAATGTCTCCGTCACGTAGAGTG
>NZ_JAWOUH010000741.1:0-583 GCF_033339295.1 Vibrio sp. 704
ATCTGAAGATCGAGGTGTTCACGTTGGCTATTTGGCCCAAGAGGTGGAGCTATTTCGAGGAACCATTCGTGAGAACATCGCGCGTTTTAAACAAGAAGATCCAGCGAAGGTGATCAAAGCTGCACAATTAGCGGGTTGTCACGAATTAATCCTCAAAAAGAACAAAGGTTACGACTTCATTATTGGCGAAAATGGTCGTGGACTGTCGGGTGGTGAACGACAAAGGATTGCGCTAGCACGAGCTGTCTATGGTGATCCTTCTATCGTCGTCTTTGATGAAGCAAACGCCAATCTAGACGGAGAAGGTGAGGCTGCGTATCAGCGTCTTATCGCTCATCTAAAATCTCAGGGCTCGACCATTGTGGTTATCGCCCATAATCCAAGCACATTGAGGCAAATGGATCGATTGCTGTATTTAGCTGATGGCCGCGCCAAACTTTATGGTGCTAGAGATGAAGTGTTGAAGCGTTTGATGGGTGAGGACAGAACGGATATTCCAAGGGTGAAAAATGAGCAATCAGCAGCCAGTCGTTAACGAACTTCCTGCAGAGAAAGTATACCGTTTCAGTTCAGATGCTAACTT
>NZ_JAWOUH010000742.1:0-583 GCF_033339295.1 Vibrio sp. 704
GCTCGGTGTTTACTCACTTTCTCGACCGCCTCAGGGCGGCGACGTAGTAATTTAAAATTTTGTAGAATATTTTGCTCAAGTAGAGGAGCTAAGCTACGCACAATGTGCAGTAACACGACATTATGAGCCGCTTCTGTTATCGCAATTAAAAACTGCATAACTTCCGCTGATTCCGCTTCGATATCGTTGTTTGCTTGCTCTTTACTAATGCGCTCAAGGCAGCCTTGAATGCGTGCAAAATCTTCTTCGGTACCACGCAAAGCTGCAAAATACGCCGAAATCCCTTCCATTGCATGACGTGACTCAAGCAAATCAAGTTGGGTTTCAGAGTGGCTAGACAACAAATTCAGCAAAGGATCGGAAAAGCTTTTCCAGATGTTTTCGCTAACGAAAGTACCGCCACCTTGGCGACGAGTTAACAAACGTTTCGCTTCTAAGCGTTGGATGGCTTCACGGACTGAAGGACGAGACACATCGAACTGTTTCGCCAGTTCGCGCTCAGGTGGCAATTGTTGCCCCGGAGACAATGTTCCTTCCACTATCAACCTTTCTAACTCTTGTTCAATAACATCAGAGAGCTTTG
>NZ_JAWOUH010000743.1:0-583 GCF_033339295.1 Vibrio sp. 704
GCTTCATTGACTCTTGGGTGAAATCCATTGTCGCTGACGGCGCAAGGTGCCCTCTGTCGTATCCTGAGCCTTTGTAGTCCGCTAGGGTAGAGCGTGCGTAATCCGGCATTTCAGTGTCTTCTTGGAAGGCGTTACTGCGTTTGTTGGTGATGTTCACGCTTTCCGCGGTAATGTGGTAAGCAACCCAGTCTGCATTTTTGGTGTTGTAGTTGTACCCAACCGCATAGCCATCTCTGCAAAGGAACTGATCGCTGTTGCTTGAAGGTATGCCTTTATCAAGGTGTTGACCGCAAGTTTCAGCAAGAGTAGGGAAGGATAAGAGAGTGACTAAAGATACTAAGATGATGTTTTTCATTATTTTTCTCCGTTATTAAGAGATTTAAAAATAATGAAATTATTCACTAAGACTGTGAATTAGCTTATAAACTAATCAGTATCTTGTAGGTTAATGATGAGGTAAATATCATTGCTGTGAATGTAAAGGGTTACACAACAGATTTTATAAACGTGTTGTCTAACCCAAAACTCACAGCGTAAAAGAGATGTGCTTACTCGGCTTTATTTGGTCCGGTAAAGCGAATGT
>NZ_JAWOUH010000744.1:0-583 GCF_033339295.1 Vibrio sp. 704
CTTCTGATTTTCTTGTTGCGTTGAATCACTTCGTAGCCCATGTTTTCGAGCATACTTTGAGCAGAATCTAACTTAGTGATATTTGTTGCTTCACAACGGTCAGCTTCTGGCCCTTTTACAATCCACAGTTTGATGCCGGCAGGCTGAATTTCTCTGAGCACTAAACTCTTGCCCTGCTGAGTCAGCGTGCGTTGTGGGGTATCGTAAAACCAATCTGACTCTTGGTTGTTTTCGAACATGACTTCATGCTCAATCTGTTTGAGCGTGTTTAAAAATGCATCATGATTTTTTACTCGATACTTTAACTCAACTTCAAACTGCCCTTGGAAATGCGCGTCACTCACCACTCGCCTCTACTACATAAACGTCGAAAGGAGCCGAATACTACACTCAAAATCTTAATCGTGTTGTGGCAATACACTCAGCTTGCGCATTTAGTGCTTTCGAAACACCCAGATTGGGCCGATTAATAAGAACTGTAGGTCCTCAAAAAAGGATGGCTTTTTGCCCTCGATTTTGTGCCCAATGAACTGAAGAATCCACAAAGCGCCAAACAGCAGCATAGAAATGTGTAAGACGGGTA
>NZ_JAWOUH010000745.1:0-583 GCF_033339295.1 Vibrio sp. 704
ATTCTTCCTTATCGCCTATTACTGTCTTTGGGGCGCTCACGTGGCAAGCTGTTCATGCTCTATGGCAAAAAGCGCGTGCATATCGCGAAGCGCAACCTTGAACTGGCATTCCCCGAGAAAACGCCAGAAGAAGTGCAACATATCGTGGAAGAAAACTTCAAGAATACCGGGATGGCACTGATCGAAACCGGTATTACATGGTTTTGGCCTACATGGCGCTTCAAAACGCTCATTGTCGAGAAAGACATCCACGCTCTAAAAGAAAAAGGCGCGGAAGGGAAAGGCGTATTGTTGTGTTGTGTGCACGCTCTTAACTTAGAAATTACCGCGCGAGCTTTTGCTGTTTTAGGTGTTGCGGGTTACGGCGCATTTCGTCCGCATAACAACCCAGCGTACAACTTCATCCAATATTGGGGGCGCACGCACAACGGCAACAAACTGATTGATCGCAAAGATGTGAAAAAGATGATTCGTGTACTGCGCAGCGGCGAGCGTTTGTTCTACTTACCTGACCACGATTACGGCCGCAATAAATCGGTCTTCGTGCCGTTTTTTGCCATTGATGACGCTTGTACAACAACCG
>NZ_JAWOUH010000746.1:0-583 GCF_033339295.1 Vibrio sp. 704
ATCCCTAATCGGTCTTCTGCTGTTTATGGCGCCTATTTCTTACAATGGCGACCTCACTATCCCTGTTGCAGTCATGGCAAAAGTCATTCCTGCCTTACTTGGCGATGCACTTATTGCTATCGTTACCGCTATTATCGCTTTCATGGCTGTCGCTTCTGTACTTTGTAAAATTTTCAAGCCAGCAGCGATCCTTCGTAACGGTTTCTTAAACGGACTTTTCAACCCGTCTCCACTTTGGCTTGTTGTTCGCCTAATCGGTGGTGCTGCGGTATTGATGACGTTCTTCCAAGTAGGTCCAAGAGCGATTTGGGAAGAAAACACCGGCGGCCTTGTTTTAACTGGTCTTCTACCAACGCTATTCGCAGTATTCATTTTTGCTGGCCTTCTGCTTCCTCTACTACTTAACTTCGGTCTTCTAGAGCTATTTGGCGCGCTATTAAGTAAAGTAATGCGTCCGGTATTTAACCTACCTGGCCGTAGTGCGATCGACTGTATGGCATCATGGTTGGGTGATGGCAGTGTGGGCATCCTACTGACAAGCAAGCAGTACGAAAACAAGTTCTACACTCAACGTGAAGCGGCA
>NZ_JAWOUH010000747.1:0-582 GCF_033339295.1 Vibrio sp. 704
CTACTGTGTCTGCAATCACCGCCGAGATAAGAGGGTTGGTCATCATAAAGATGCCTGTAATCACCGCTAACCACGCCATCACGACCGTTGGATTATCATAGCCAGTAAAATAGAACCCAATGCGAGCGATGATCTCTAAAACACACAGCGCAATAAAGATGTCACGCTTTTTGAAACGCTTTGTCAGCACAGGCGTAGCCAAACACGCAATCGCACTTACCAAAGTGATGGTACCAATCAGAGAGACTAACCCTGCATCTCCCATGTTGTATGTGAAGAAGAAAATGTACAGGCCATTCACTAGATTGAAAAACACATTCATGAAAAACGCTGCCAGAATAAAAAACAACGGCTTATTTTTACGAACGGCTTGAAAGGTTTGTTTTAGCGTGACTTTTTCGCAGCTCTTCGTCGAGATGCGTTCTTTGGTGTTGTAAAAACCGTTCAGCATGAAGAACAAACCCGCAATCATCAACACAATCACTGCTGGTAAGTAACCCTGATCTGCGCGGCCATCAGCGAAGTAAGCGCTCAGTTTTGGGAACACAACCAAAGTCGCACCAATACCCGCATTCACCCCTA
>NZ_JAWOUH010000748.1:0-581 GCF_033339295.1 Vibrio sp. 704
GATCCGGATGACGCCAAGATAGGTCTTGAGCGAAATAACCGATCTTAAGACCTTGTGCAAACGTCATTTCACCAGAGAGTGGCAGCACCTCCCCCATTAGCGTTTTGAGCAATGTCGACTTCCCTACGCCATTAAAGCCCTCAATCACCAACTTGTCTCCTCGCGCGATAGTGATATCAATCGGTGACAGTAAAGGCGTTTGATAGCCAATGCTCAACGCTTCGGTACTAACAACACTTTGATGTCCAATAGGCGCATAAGAAAAATCAAATTCAGTCACGGCATCTATTCTATGCAACTGAATCCTTTCAATTTTATCCAATTGTTTCTTACGGCCCTTCGCAATGCTCGCATTCACACCTGCGCCATTTTTCGCAATAAACTGTTCCAGTTTCTTAATCTCAGCTTGCTGTGCGTGGTACTCTTTTTCCAACAGCGAATTGTTGTGTCGCTTTTGCGCCATTGCTTTGTGGTATGAGCCGGTGTATTTCTGGATTTTTTGATAGTCGATATCACAGATGCAGGTAGTAACCGCATTCAGGAAACTCACATCATGAGACACCAACAGTACGGTTCCTACA
>NZ_JAWOUH010000749.1:0-581 GCF_033339295.1 Vibrio sp. 704
GGTTTGCCGTTGATCTGCGTTCCTGGCGTGGAAGCAGATGACGTCATCGGTACGTTGGCTTACCAAGCCTCGCAACAAGGCATGCCTGTTTTAATCAGTACTGGCGATAAAGATATGGCTCAGCTGGTGGATGACAACATTACCTTGATCAACACCATGACGAACGTCGTAATGGATCGTGAAGGGGTGGTGGAAAAATTTGGTATTCCGCCAGAGTTGATCATCGACTATCTAGCGTTGATGGGCGATAAAGTCGATAACATCCCTGGTGTACCGGGCGTGGGCGACAAAACGGCGACCGCTTTGCTGCAAGGCATTGGTGGCCTTACTAAGTTGTACGAAAATCTGGATGATATCGCGGCACTTGGTTTCCGCGGTTCGAAAACCATGGCGAAGAAGCTGGTCGACAACAAAGACAACGCTATGCTGTCTTATGAGCTGGCTACCATCAAGCTGGATGTGGAACTGGAAGAAACACCAGAGTCGCTACTGAAAGCAGAGCCAAACAAAGACGAATTGATCAAACTGTATGGTCAGTTAACGTTTAAGTCTTGGTTGAACGAACTGCTTGAAGGCGGCTC
>NZ_JAWOUH010000750.1:0-581 GCF_033339295.1 Vibrio sp. 704
GTCTAGGGCCAGAGATTAAGGAATTTCGTCAGGAGCGCCGTACTTTACAGCTTGCAACGGTAGACAGCGAAGGCCGTCCGAACGTAAGTTACGCGCCTTATGTTCAGAATCAGGAAGGTTACTTCGTTTTGATCTCTCAGATTGCTCGCCATGCTCGAAATCTGCTAGAAAATCCAAACGTTTCACTGATGATGATCGAAGATGAAGATTCATCCAAACAGCTTTTTGCACGTAAGCGTCTGACGTTTGATGCGGTCGCAACGGTTGTTGAGCGTGATACTGAAATGTGGCAATTGGTCGTTGGTCAGATGAAAGCGCGTTTCGGTGACATCATCGACGGTCTAAGCCAGCTTGAAGACTTTGTACTGTTCAACCTAAAAGCTGAGAAAGGTTTGTTCGTAAAAGGGTTCGGTCAAGCGTATCAAGTCTCAGGCGATGACTTGGTTGATTTTGTGCATCTACAAGAAGGCCACAAGAAAATCGAAAACGCCTAATGCGGACGTCGTTTTTATGATTGCTAGGAGGGAGTTAGGTTATACTGGCTCCCTTTTTTACATTGGAACAACAGCATGAGACCTGTA
>NZ_JAWOUH010000751.1:0-581 GCF_033339295.1 Vibrio sp. 704
AAATCGAAGAGCTGCCAGAGTCTGACATTGAGATCATGGAAGAAATTGGCCGTCGTCGCGGTGCGCTACGAGCAGGTGGCCGAGTGGATCTTCATAAAGTATCTGAGATTCTACTTCACGAGCTTCGACAAGGTACACTAGGACAAATCACTCTTGAGCTTCCTGAGATGATTACTCAAGAACTGATCGAAGTCGAAATAGAAACGGCTCGCAAAGAAGAAGAGAAAGCGAAACGTAAGGAAGAACGTCGTAAACGTTACTTACGTAACAAACGCTAAGCTCTTTTTCTCACTCTATTCCTAGGCGCGATTTTCGCGCCTTTTTTGTCCGCCACTTTTACACCCAACTAGATAACCTCGCCTCATCAACGTAACCACTTTTTGTCGTATTTACGTGGAACTTTGTACTACATTTTTTACGGCGTACAAGCACAAAAAACCATGTTTATTTATTGAACACAAACTAGTTTAGACCCCCGTAGCCTAAGGAGTTACAGCCACCATCCAACCCTTAAATATCGAGTTTGCAAGCGCTAGCAAAGTTATGCAACTTGATTAGTGACACTCTCCCCAAAATCTTCA
>NZ_JAWOUH010000752.1:0-580 GCF_033339295.1 Vibrio sp. 704
ACCCAGAACAAGCATTGGCAAATGTTCGCGAAGAACGTGGTCAAATCGCTCGTGTATTGGCTGATTTGGAAGCGAAAGGACAACAACATCGTTCTCAGCTTCAAACTAGCAAGCAAGCTCTGTCTTCGTTAGACAAGCTCGCACCAAACATGGCTCTGATTGAAGACGATACGCTGCAAGCGCGTTTCGACGAGCTGGAAGAGAAAATTGCGCAACTGTCGGAAGCGAAAGCGTTCTTGAACAACCACGCGAAAGCCGTGGCTGAGCTTGAAAAAATTGCTTCTGCACTTGATGCAGACCCTGAACAGTTCGATGCGCTAGAAGCAGAATACAAAGCCGCGGACGAGCAACTTCAAGAATTGAAGAAGCAGATCTTTGCCTTGTCTGATCTCGTTGAGCGTCGTCACTACTTTGCGTATTCAGACTCCGTTGATTTGCTTAACCAAAGCAGTGAACTTAGTGAGCAGTTAAAAGCGAAGCTGGTTCAGGCTGAGCAAATGCGTACACGCTCTCGTGAAGAGTTGAAACAAGCGCAAGGTCAAATGAACCAATACAACCAAGTATTGGCATCATTGAAAAG
>NZ_JAWOUH010000753.1:0-580 GCF_033339295.1 Vibrio sp. 704
GTAACACTAGAAGAAGTGAAAGCACGTGCGGCATCGGCGTTTGGTCCGAATGCCAAGCGTTCTGCGCTGATTCTCAACCCGATGTAAAACCAGACATTGGATGCAAACAGTAAAACGAAAAAGACGGCTTAATCGCCGTCTTTTTTATGCGCTTTTGCGCGCGAGTCGCTTTTCAGTGTTGGCGCTGTTGTCTTTCGCCGTTGCGCTTTCTTGCACTTTGCCTTTCAGGCTGACCACTTCTTTTTCTGGCAATTCTGCTGCTTCACCGAAGAACTTACCGCCCGGTTCAATGCTCAGATTGTTGCTCCAGATTTTACCACTGACACGGCCTTTAGTGAGTACTTGGATGTGCTCTGCGTGACAGTTTCCGTCCAGAATACCATTGATGATCAGCTGCTTGGCATACACATCGCCAGTGACTCTACCGCTTTCTGCAACGACTAACGTGCCTTCGACATTCAGTTGACCATCGACGATGCCGTCAATCTGGACGTCGTTTTCTACTTTGAGTTCTCCGCTAACAGTACAGCCTTTGGCGATGAGAGTTGAAGCTGCTGAGCTACTCGTTGTTCCACGGTTT
>NZ_JAWOUH010000754.1:0-580 GCF_033339295.1 Vibrio sp. 704
CGTGATCAATGTGTTTGGTTGGATGTTTGCGGCTTCTCTCGCACTTGCGCTGCCCGCCATCGTGTCAATGCTATTGGCGAACATCAGTTTTGGTGTGATGAACCGCGCCGCACCGTCTCTGAACGTTTATGCGCTAGGTTTTCCGATGACCATGCTACTTGGCCTGTTTAGTGTTTTGATTTCTGTTTCCGGTGTTCCGGGCCGCTATACCGCGCTGGTGCATGAGACGATCCGACACTTAAACAACTTTATGTTGGGGGGCGCATGAGCGATCAGTCGTCACAAGACAAAACCGAAAAGGCCTCCCCCCAGAAAGTTAAAAAAGCCCGCCAGGAAGGCCAAATTCCACGAGCGAAAGAATTCACCACTGCAGTCATTTTCATGGCTGTAGCGCTGTATTTTTACTCTCAAATCAATAGCATCTGGGAAAGCATGTTCGGCATTTTCCGCTATAACATGTCGTTGACGAAAGCCGACCTAGAAAACCCACAGCAAATGGTAGAACAAGTGGGTCAGAGCCTTGGCATGATCATCGAAATGCTGTTGCCACTTTTCACGGTTATCATCATCGTGACGTTCG
>NZ_JAWOUH010000755.1:0-579 GCF_033339295.1 Vibrio sp. 704
AACGAAAACATCGATTTTGTTGTCGGCCCGCTGCAAAAAGAAAATGTCGAACTATTGCAAACAACAATGGATGGCTCAGCAAACAGTCCAGCCATTCCAGCACTGGCGCTGAATATTCCTGAAGATGTTCAGCCAGGTACCGACATTTGCTACCTAGCGTTGTCACCAGAGCAAGAAGTGGCTCAAGCTGCAAAATACTTGTTTAGCGAAGGCTATAACTTCCCGCTGATCCTAGCGCCAAAAGGCAGCTACGGTGAGCGTGTTGTGCAAGCTTTCAATGAAGAATGGAGCAAGTACAGCTCAAACAAAGTCGCAACAAGCTACTTTGGTGATAAGCGACAGCTACAAAAAGACATTAACGACGTCTTTGGCTTACAAGAGAGCAAACAGCGTATCGCACAGATGCAATCGCTCATGCGCATTAAGTTGGAAACACAGCCACGCAGTCGTCGTGATGTGGACGCAGTTTACATTGTCGCTCGTAGCTCTGAACTAACACTTATCAAACCATTCATTGAGGTCGCAATTAACCCAGATGCGAAGCCACCAAAACTGTTCTCGAACTCTCGTAGCAACAGC
>NZ_JAWOUH010000756.1:0-579 GCF_033339295.1 Vibrio sp. 704
ACTTTAACAGGGTGTCAATCTGCGTATTACTCTGCGATGGAGCAAGTGGGCTACCATAAACGAGATATTATGGTTGACCGAGTGGAAGATGCCAAAGAATCACAACAAGAAGCACAAGAAGAATTCACTAGCGCACTTGAAGCCTTATCAGCACTAACCAATTTTGACGGTGGTGAATTAGAAAGCGTTTACAACAACATCAATGACAAATACGAAGACAGCGAAAAAGCCGCTCAAGATGTGCGTGACCGTATTGCTGCAATCGAAGATGTCTCTGATGCACTGTTTGAAGAATGGCAAGGCGAGTTAGACTTGTACACCAGTGCGAAACTGCGCCGCTCAAGCGAACAAAAACTGCGTGAAACCAAAGCCTCTTACAAAACCATGCTCAGCGCAATGAAGCGTGCAGAGAAAAAGATGACGCCAGTGCTGAACACACTGCGTGATAATACGCTGTATCTAAAACACAACCTCAACGCGAGTGCGATTGGTTCTTTGCAAGGCGAGTTCTCTAGCTTAGAGAAAGACAGTCAATTTGCCATCAAACAAATGAACGAAGCGATCGCTGAATCGGATAAG
>NZ_JAWOUH010000757.1:0-578 GCF_033339295.1 Vibrio sp. 704
CTGCGACTACTGGCCTCCGCTTGTTTGCTGCTTATATTTTCGTTGCCTTGGAGCCATCAGGCATTTGCCGCAGAAAGTTACGCCATTTTCTCACTTAACGCTCAGTTTGACGCGTTGACCATTAATAAAGCGAGGAAGCTCTACCGAGGCAAAACCAGACTATTACAAGGCCAACGAATTGAACTCTCTGATTGGCCAGAGACATCCGTTGAACGAACGGAGTTCTATCGCTACCTGCTTAATAAAAACTTGGCTCAAATGAATGCGCATTGGGCCAGCCTTTCGTTTTCAGGCAAGGCGCGTCCACCCAAAGTAATTGATCAACCCAGTATTGAAATCTTGTTAGCTTGGATGCGGGAACAACCTAATCGCATTGGCTATGCCCCCGTCGACTCGTTGCCGTCGGATGCTCATGTTCTTTATGTCGTCAGTTCGGAGAAATGAAATGAAGAGATCGCTCCTCGCAGTACTTATTAGCAGTGTCGCTTTTCCGAGCATAGCAACAGTAGAACTGACCGATAACTTATCGCTTAGCGGGTTTGGCTCCATGGCTTGGGCGCAGTCCGACAACGAAACTT
>NZ_JAWOUH010000758.1:0-578 GCF_033339295.1 Vibrio sp. 704
AACCGTATTTCGCTGCCATAACTTTCATTTGGCCAAGTGCACGGTGTTGCTCAGCGATCTCTTCGCGAAGCTGCATAGTCATTTGAAGATCTTCACCGTTCTCAAAACGCTCTTGTAGAGATTTGAATTGAGCCAGTTTGTCCTTCATTAGGAAGTCGATACCGTATAGAGCAACACGGCGGTAGTCACCGATGATACGGCCACGACCGTAAGCATCTGGAAGACCAGTTAGAACACCAGATTTACGACAAGCTAGGATTTCTGGAGTGTAGATGTCGAAAACACCAGCGTTGTGAGTTTTACGGTATTCTGTAAAGATTTTTTTAACTTGTGGGTCTAGTTCGCGATCGTATGCTTTGCACGAACCTTCAACCATGCGGATACCACCGTTAGGGATGATAGCGCGTTTTAGAGGAGCGTCAGTTTGAAGACCAACGATAGTCTCAAGATCTTTCTCGATGTAGCCTGCATCGTGAGCAGTGATGGTAGAGATGATAGAAGTATCGAAATCAACAGGAGCGTGAGTTGAGTTCTCTTGCTTGATACCTTCCATTACCTTAGCCCAAAGCTTGTTAGTT
>NZ_JAWOUH010000759.1:0-578 GCF_033339295.1 Vibrio sp. 704
GCCTAAGCCTGTTTTTAAAACGCCAGTTTCAGGTCGGGCATGAGGCATAGCCAATCCAGGGCATAACACATAGTAAGGACCGTTTTCTTCCGTTGAACGGATGATCGCATCAGCATAGTGCTGGGAGACGTAACCTTTATTTTCTAGGTATTGAGTGGTCTTTTTAACCGCATCTTGCCATTGGTAAGCGCGATCATTAATTACATCTACTAGTTCGTGGTCGATTAACTCGTACAGCATATTTAACCCTATCAACAGTTCGTCATCTGATGGGTTAATTATCAATAACAGAGTCCCAACCGCGCAACCGAGCTACTTTTGCGCTTCGAATCACACTTTAAAGCCTGTCAATTTGTTTAAATGGACAGAGCTCAAAAATCTCACACGTAAAAAATCTACAAATTTTATTTGAGCAACAAGTCAATAGACGAATTTTGAATACAATCACTTTCTCGACAATATTCTTAAAGTTACATTATTTAAATCAGATCACATTAGACCTATTGACTCGATATAATTCGTGATTAATTTCAAAGTTCATTTCGAGCTATTTCTTGATGGCTCGCACTCAAACGTAG
>NZ_JAWOUH010000760.1:0-578 GCF_033339295.1 Vibrio sp. 704
TCTGATGAAAGTTCCCCCATTTCTTCCGTCAGCTTTTGTTTTTCTAACTGCTGCTTCTCGCGCAAATCCAGCTCATCGGTCGGGGCGACCAAAATCACGTTGCCATCAACACGCTTATCTAACCCTTTCACTTGCAAGATGATGTCGAGCACTTGCTGCCACGGCACACCATCAAGACGCAGTGTAAGGTTGCCTTCGACAGAGTCCGAAACCACCAAGTTAAACTGGTTGTAATCTGCAATCAGCTGCAAAACGTTACGCACAGGAATGTCTTGGAAGTTAATCGAGATCAGCTTGCCTTCTTTTTCTAAGATGCTCTTGTCTGGCACTTTTTCATTTGGTTTAAGCTTGCTGACAGTGATTTCAAGATAACGCCCCGTCAAACGATAGTCATGCGTGTATTCTTCATCGATATACGCAACTAATCGTGTGGTGGAGGTATCGCGGAACACTTCAACACTTTCCACCACCGTCGCGAAATCTTTCACGTCGAGAAGGTAAAGCTGTTCGTCTTTTACCGACGTGTTCATTAAATCAATACTTAATCCTTCTTGAACACGTTTAACATCAACAATAGC
>NZ_JAWOUH010000761.1:0-578 GCF_033339295.1 Vibrio sp. 704
TACTACGTGGATCATTACCAGTTAGAAGTGTATCGCGGTGGCGATCGTGGTTTGGTGTGTCCGCTGGCGGTGGTGGAAGGTCAGCAATTTGCCAACGATTTCAACATCGTTTGGGATGGCAAGACCGATCAAGACTACCAATTTGAATCCAACACGCAGCTTCTGTTTCGCTTAAAAGCGTTTGATAAAGACGGCAACATGGACGTGACGACGGTTGGTGTGATTGACCTTGTCGAGCCAGATTCTGAAGTCGATATCGACAAGAACGACGGTGAAGAAGAGCAAAGCCGCAAGCTTGGTAAAGCTCAGTTGATGCGTCACAACATTCCAACCTCTGCGGGTCTGGCAAGATTCATGGGTACGGGACTAAAAGGCGTCGATAAAGTCGTGATTGGCGAAGACGAGTTTGATGTGGAAGAGGGCGAGTTATACGCAGAACAGTACTTGCCAGCAGATGCGTATCTCTTCCCTACTCGTGTAGTATTCGACAGCGGTGAAGAGCGTCGCTACCAACTGTACGTGCGTATTCCGGATGAATATTGGGTACAAGCGGGTTTGGCGGATTTCTACATTGGTAA
>NZ_JAWOUH010000762.1:0-578 GCF_033339295.1 Vibrio sp. 704
AACTGCTTGGCAACAAGCCAAATTCCCAGTACTACGACCAAATGCTCGCCTTGTTAAATCAAAAGTTTAGCGTAAGCTCAGAAGCAAGCAGCAGCGTGAACTATACCGTTTAGTTTCGCTCTAGGAGCTTTAGGTCACCTATGATCTAAAAGCTCCTCAAGCAGTACACTAAGCTTTTGGCCACCTATGTTCCAAAAGCTGAGTTAGCTGATCACACGACGCTGTTTAAGCTCATTCAAACACAATTCAACCAACTCGTCGACGCTCTTCTCGCCTGCTGGCAAATCAATTTCTGGATTGATTGGCGCTTGATATTCTGAATCAATACCCGTGAAATTTGGGATCTCACCTGCTCGCGCTTTTTTGTATAAACCTTTTGGATCTCGGCCTTCGCACACTTCGAGAGATGCATTCACAAACACTTCAATGAACTCACCTTCGGGCAGTAAATCGCGAACGAGTTGACGCTCAGCACGGTGAGGAGAAATGAACGCGGACAACACAATCAAACCCGCATCTGCCATCAGTTTCGCCAACTCGCCAATACGACGAATATTTTCACGACGATCTTGTTCAGA
>NZ_JAWOUH010000763.1:0-578 GCF_033339295.1 Vibrio sp. 704
GTTTCTCATAGTTTTGATCCTGCGACCGAAAACAGTGTGCTGCGTGTTGCGATCAACTCGTCCATTGCACAATGGTTTTCTGCCGCGTTTACTCAGCTGCTAGCCAAGGAAGCGCCGTTTATGAACTTGGTGATCGAAGACTGGACGGAAACCACGCCAGACAAAATCGATGCGGGTGAAATCGCTTTTGGTATCAACTATTTCCCTATGGAGTTGCCGAAGCATCTGGTTCAGAAAAAAGGCGGGCGGGACGACTTTGCTCTGGCCTGCCGCGCGACGCATCCGCATGGTGGCAAACGCATGTATTTGGATGACATTTCAGAGTACGCGTACGCGGTTCACATCATCCAACATTGGAATGAAAAAGAAGATCACATCTCGCGCTTATTACAGCCTTTTTCAGTTGTCCCAAGAATTCAACTGCGTACCACGCACATCAACACCATTTTGAATTTGGTTGCGGATAGCGATGTGCTGTTTCCTTGTTCGCGTCACTTGATCAATCAGTTAGATAAGCGTTTTTCTTTTATCGAATTTGATGATGCGCTGCCGAAATTAGAGGGTAACTTCGGTTACGT
>NZ_JAWOUH010000764.1:0-578 GCF_033339295.1 Vibrio sp. 704
AGGGGTTACCGAAGTAACGTAACAAAATATTTCAGAGTCGGCATTATACAACCGAGAGAGGGTATAGGTGGTAGAAATATTTGCCTCACAAACTAAGAGGCCATCTAAGTGGCCTCTTTTTAACCGATTTAACGGCATCCGTTATGACGCAAAGGTGTGAGGCTTGTAAGAAACCTAACCTTTGGCATTCGTTTCGGGTTGTGCTTCTGGTTGTAGCGTCCAATCACCACCAAGCGATTTGTAGAGCGCAATCGTAGCTTGTGCGGTGTGTAACTTTGCGGCTACTTGCTGATCTTGCATCATGCGGTGCTGACGTTGCGCATCTAAAACCGATAAGTGATCAATCAAGCCAGCTCGGTACAGTGACTTGGCTTTGTTGACAGCGTTATTGGTGGCTTTCAATGCATCATCGATTCGGCGCTGATTTTCTTGGCTGCGACCATAAGCAAATAGTGTGGATTCGGTTTCTGCCAAAGCCGCCTCTACCGTATGTTGATAAGACAATGTCGCCGAATCAAAACGCGCTTGGTTGATGGCTTCAATCGCCTCGCCACGCCCCCCATCGAACAAGTTCCAGC
>NZ_JAWOUH010000765.1:0-577 GCF_033339295.1 Vibrio sp. 704
GCGAACGCCAGCATTGGCCAAATCATCAAACCCAAGTACATGGTGAAGGCTGTCAAATCACCAAGAGTGATTTCGCCTTTGTCGACCAGATACGCGCCTGCCGCCACACTAAGAAGAAACGAAAGACCAATCGTCAACTGAATCGCAGGGTCAAAGCGCGCATCTACTCTTGCTACCGCGATGTTTTTAGCACCGGTATCGTCAACGACATCTTCAAATCGTTGTTGCTCTTGGTTTTCTAAACCAAAAGCACGCAGCATTCGCACACCATTTAGGGATTCTTGCGTCATATCGGACATCGAAGAGAATGCTTCCTGCGCGACACGAAAACGTTGGTGAAGAATGCGGACGATAAAGAAAATAATTACCGCGAGAAATGGCATTGGCAACAGGGCCATAACGGTCAGTTTCCAACTGACTTGCGTGACCATGATGATCAATACTGCTATGCCTGTGATAACCGAGTCGGCTGCCGTTAATACCCCTTCGCCAGCTGTCATAACGATGTTTCTTACATCGTTCGTGCCGCGCGCCATCAAATCGCCAGTTTTGTATCGTTCAAAAAAGCGGGGAGGTT
>NZ_JAWOUH010000766.1:0-577 GCF_033339295.1 Vibrio sp. 704
AAAAAACATTGACGCTACCCGATGGCGTAAACCAAGTCGTTTTCCGCTACGCACCTTACTTCAACCAAGGTAATGACCGTCTAAGCGTAGAAAGTGACGCTATCGTGGCACGCTTCGATACTGCAAATGCAGCGTTGACGATTTAAGAGCCAAAATACCCCAACATGCGTGACGCGGAAGAAAACATCAAAGATCTCGATTGGAAACTGGTTGATGGTTCAGGCAAAGCAGTCGCAGTTGACCAAGACAAGCTGATAAAACCGGGTATGCAAATCGGCCGTGATTACGTGCGTGAAATCGAAGATTACAACCGCGCTGGCGGTACAGCAGCCGTCGCTTTTGCTGGTGCAGCGACCATGCAACCAGTCACGCTTCCTGCAAAGATTCCTGAAGACATGAAACAAGCGCGTGCAACCGCAGTGAAAGCAGATTCTACGGCAGAAGAAATGCTGCACTTCTGGTACCAAAAAGCAGACGCAGAAACAAAAGCGCGCTTTAAAGCGTACATCAATCAGCAATAGTCGTTGATTGACTGACCTGATTTAAAAAGCCACTTAATGTGGCTTTTTTTGATCAT
>NZ_JAWOUH010000767.1:0-577 GCF_033339295.1 Vibrio sp. 704
GGATTACATAGCAACAGGCATCGTACCAAGTTGCCATGATCAATTGATTAAACGAGGCTTAGACGTTCCATTTGAAATATTTAACGAAAAAGTCCGTTAGGAGGGTGTGCTATGGAAAGTCAATTCCCCCTATTTCTTCTTTTGCTGTTTTTGTCGGTGTTCTTTATTAGCCAAGCTTTGATCCTGCCTTCGGCGGGTAAAAAGGTGAAACACAAACAGCTCATTAAGAGAATTCACGAAAGCCACAAGCATATCGATCAAGAGAGTATCTCGCTGCTAAGAGAAAACTCTTTGAAGAATCTCTCGCCACTAGAGCGATGGTTAGTACGCTTTAGCTTGTTTGAAAGCTTTAAGAAAAAGCTCGAACTCGCGGGTATTTCGATGGGGTTCAGCCGCGTTATCTTCTTCACCTTTTTATCTGGGGTTGCGGTCGGTTTACTGCTCTATTTGTGGGGGCAAGTCTGGTACTTGTGCGCTGGGGTTGCGGTCGCTTGTTGGGTCTCTGCGTACTTTTATTTGCAAAAGAAAATTGCCGACCGTTTGATGAAATTTGAGGAGCAATTGCCAGAGGCCTTAG
>NZ_JAWOUH010000768.1:0-577 GCF_033339295.1 Vibrio sp. 704
CACCAGAGGCGGACGGTAAAACCGTTAAACGAGCTTACCGTAAGTTAATGAATGAGCATCACCCTGATAAATTGATGGCCAAAGGTTTACCGCCAGAAATGATGAACGTCGCAAAAGAAAAATCGCAAGAAATTCAAAACGCTTACGATTTAATTAAAAAGGTAAAAGGCTTTAAGTAAGCCAAAATCTAGCAAGCAAACTAGAAAGTAAAAAGGGCACTTGGTGCCCTTTTTAGCTTTTGGGTTATCGGTGGTTAAAAGCATCTCAAGCTGAACAAGGCTGGATAAATCAGTCGGCTTGGTTCAAGTTCCAATCGTAGTCGTACTTCACCCGACCTGAAAAACGGTTGTATTGTGGCGCGTACTTTCTGATGTGGTTAAACACCTCTTTCTCACCACCAAAATCAACGGCAAACCACTCATAAATTGAAGATATTTTCGCCGTGTTGCCTTCAATAGAGACGCCTTTTTTGCTGTTGATAAAGGTCTTTGCGGCACTCTCTAGCAAGGCTTGAGTATTCTCAGCGGTAAAAGCTTGAGTTTGAAGATTCGGGCAGCCTAGGCTTGCACAATTGACA
>NZ_JAWOUH010000769.1:0-577 GCF_033339295.1 Vibrio sp. 704
TCCGTGCCGTCACAATCAGGTAAATTGATGTCAACAAGCGCGATGTCAAAATCTTGTTTATCAATGATTCGTTCAGCTTGCAGGCCATCTTCCGCCATCACAACTTGGTGCCCCATGCTCTGGAGGAAACCTTCCGCCACTACGCGGTTTACTTCATTGTCTTCGACCAACAGCACTTTGGCTTTCACCTTGCAGCGAGCGCTCGCCACAACACCGATTTCAACAGGTTCGCTTTCTTCAAGTGGGATGGAGAACCAGAAACGGCTGCCTTCGCCCTCTTCTGAGTCGACTTCTAGCACGCCGCCCATGGCTTCGACGATACGTTTGCTGATTGCTAAACCAAGCCCTGTACCACCGATTTGGTTCAGACCACCTTCTGCTTGCGTGAAGGCATCAAACAGAGTTTTCTGATCTTTTTTCGAAATGCCGATACCTGTGTCTGAGACTTCAAATAGCACTTGCGATTCGTCTTCTGGATTCAGGCTGACGTAAATATCAATTTCACCGTCTTCAGTGAATTTGATCGCGTTACCCACTAGATTGTTCAGCACTTGGCTAATGCGCGTTACATCCCCTT
>NZ_JAWOUH010000770.1:0-576 GCF_033339295.1 Vibrio sp. 704
GTCAGATGCATTGGATGGAGCCGCTGGTGTTGTATTGGTCGCGCAATGTTTCTGATATTGAACGCTATGAACACGCGGAGCAGTATCGTCGATGGCTGAGTAATCCTCTTGATGAGTGGGAAGCAGAGCACCAAGGAGGTCAGCATGGCGATAACCAGTGAGTTTCTACAAAGCAGTGTCGTGTTTCTGTCGGCGGCGGTGATTGCTGTTCCTTTGGCGCAGCGATTTGGCTTAGGTTCGGTGCTTGGCTATTTGTTGGCTGGGGTATTGATTGGCCCTTGGGGATTACGCCTGATTAGCGATGTCGATGCGATTCTGCATTTTGCCGAGCTCGGGGTGGTGTTACTGCTGTTCTTAATTGGCTTGGAATTGAACCCGAAAAAATTATGGCAAATGCGAGGGCCGATTTTAGGTCTTGGCGGCGCGCAAGTTGTAGTGACGACGGCGGTTATTGGTAGCATTGTCAGTTTGTTTGGCTTGAGTATGCAGGTGAGTTTGGTCATCGGCATGGGGCTCGCCCTTTCCTCTTCGGCTATTGCACTCATAGTGATTTAAGCGCAAGGCCTCAATGCCACC
>NZ_JAWOUH010000771.1:0-576 GCF_033339295.1 Vibrio sp. 704
TTGAGCAGACGTTTAGATTATATGAACGTGTGTTCAAATCATTAAGACAAACTGACCAGATACAGTGCGATATACTCTCGCTTTCACTAACGACAATGAATCATAAATCTTGAACAGAAAGTACATCCCCTTTGGACTGGCACTGCTTTTTTGCTTAACTCCTTTTGTGTCATCCCCTATTGCACTTGTTATTGGCTTCTTACTTGCCAGCTTTGGCTTAGTTCCTACTGAGTTACCCATCGCCTCTTTCACCAAAAAACTGCTTTCTTATTCTATTATCGGTTTAGGGTTTGGTATCAATTTTGAACAGGCATTGTCTGTCACGTCAGATGGTATCGGGCTAATTATCGCTACGATTGTCGGCACACTCGTCATTGGCTCACTCATCGCCAAAGTAATCAAACTCGAAACGACGACTGCGTATCTCATTTCATCCGGAACTGCGATATGTGGTGGCAGCGCAATTGCTGCGGTCGCACCAGCAATCAGAGCCAAAGATGAACAAATAGGTTTGGCACTCGCTACCGTTTTTGTACTCAACTCTCTAGCGTTGTTCATCTTCCCCGTCATTGGTCA
>NZ_JAWOUH010000772.1:0-576 GCF_033339295.1 Vibrio sp. 704
GGCGAAATGAATGACCAGAAGTTTACTGCAAAAGGTAAGGCTGACTTTAAACTGGCGAAAGGTCTTGCAAGTTATGCGTTGAAGAACATCAATGTTGATGCGACGTACACTGATCCAAACAACACTATTGAATCGGCAAAAATTGGCTTAGATACGTTTGAATTCGATAAAGTAAACAATCTTAGCTACGCGCTTCAAGGCAGTGCGGCTGGTATGAAGCTGGACATGCAAGGCGGTGGGCAGCTTACGGTTGACCAAGCGATTAGCAAAGTGTTGTTGAATAAGCTTACGCTGAAATCAAGCTTTGAAGGTGATGCTTTGCCACAATCACCAATGAAAGTTGATATGGTCTCTGACCTCTCATTTGACCTAAACAAAAGCCACCTTAGCTTTATTCTAGAGAAGTTAACCGCAAACGCGATTGCATTGGATGGTAAAGCCGATGTGACATTGGGAGACATTCCAAAAATACGTTTTGCCCTTCATAGCCCTAATATCGATTTAGATGAATTCTTAGGCTTGGATAAACAAGCACCAGCAAGCGAAAAGCCAGCATCTGGTGGTAAGAGTGCATCC
>NZ_JAWOUH010000773.1:0-576 GCF_033339295.1 Vibrio sp. 704
CAAAAAGAGATTGTGCTGGTCACGTCAGCGAGCCACATGAGCCGTGCGCTGTACGAGTTTAACGCAGCTGGAATTAAACCCATCCCTGCTCCAACGAATTTCTTAGCGATAGACGAAGTTAGCCAACCGTGGGACAAGTATTCACCTAAAGCTCGCTACCTTGAGCAAACTGAACTGTTTTGGCATGAATACCTTGGTAGCGTTTGGCAAAGACTGCGTGACACCGTAGGGCAAACGCCGATGGTGGAAGCGGAATAAACCCGATTTATAAACACAAAAAAGGAGGGCATTGGCTCTCCTTTTTCTTTGCTGCTTGTCTGATGGTGATTAATCACCTGCGAACATGTAGCCTTCACCGTGAACGGTCACAAAAATTTGTGGGTTCTTAGGATCAAACTCCATCTTTGCGCGCATGCGTCGGATAAGAACATCAATCGTACGATCATTTGGAGCATCAACTCGATGACTGATCATATTCAAAATACGTTCACGACTCAGCACTTGATTCGGATAAGACGATAACGCCACCAAAAGCTCATATTCTGCTTTGGTTAGTTTTACTGGCTCACCATTACG
>NZ_JAWOUH010000774.1:0-576 GCF_033339295.1 Vibrio sp. 704
CGGCTGTCACTTCTCGACCAGTGCGAGTATTTGCATGACCAACGTGGTCGATCACCGCACCATGGAACTTCTCAACAGAACCACGGCTTTTTCGCCACTGGAAGTACTGAACAGAGTCAGAGCCATGAGCCACTGCTTGCAATGAGGAAAGTAGATGGACACCGTCTTTTTTGAGCTTAGTGATTGGCTGCCAGTTAGTTTGGCTTGGGGTTGATTCCATAAGTAAAAACGGCTGGTTTTTCAGTGTGCGCATCAAATCATGGTACATCCCGGTATAGCAAGCGAGCGCAACTTCATCGCCGTCACGGTGCCAAAGCGGATAGCTGTCCCAAGAAACACCATCAATTGACTTTGCCAATTCCCAATAGTTGTAGTCGTAAAAGTACTCCATGAAGTTTGCCGTCGTAGGCAGATCAGGATTAATCGACTTGAGCGGTGCAATCTCGTGCTCACAGAAGTTCGAGACGCGGTCAGTACAGAATCGTTTCCAATCTAACTTCAGTGCGTGAACGGAGTTCTCACCAACGGGAGATGGTGATTCAATTTGTTCCCAACTGGTGTAAGTATGACTCCAGA
>NZ_JAWOUH010000775.1:0-575 GCF_033339295.1 Vibrio sp. 704
AATCGCATCAACGTGGCTATTACTGTCCGTTGCCGCTAGCGTGACCAGCATTTTTACTGGGTCATTTTCTTCAGAGTTAAAGTTGACGCCGTTTTGGATCACCGTGATCGCCAATGACAAGCGGTTAACGCCATCTTCAGGGCGAGCGTGTGGCATCGCCATGCCCGGACCTACCACGTAGTAAGGGCCAAGCTCTTCGTGCGAGCGGTAAATTGCCTCAACGTAACTTGGTTCTATCGCGCCATTTTCAATCAAAGCTTCACAAGATTTGCTGATCGCATCTTTCCAGTCGGTTGCGTCAGAATGGATGCGAATGACATCAGAGGTAATCAGTTCACGTAGCATTGGAATGTTTCCGATTTGTTGTTTTGTTGCTGCGTACTTTATCGATCAATTTGCCAGAAAAACCTGAGAGTGATCACAAATGGTAGCGCTATCTGATAGCGCTACCATTAATTGTGATAGCGCTATCATTTTTATCAGGCATCGAAGTTTCATGTGCTGGTGTTCGAGTTCTAATGCGCTAATATCAAAACCATTAAAGCGCTGTGATAAGATGTCGCAGCTGAAATTAG
>NZ_JAWOUH010000776.1:0-575 GCF_033339295.1 Vibrio sp. 704
AGAAATAGCCCTGAGTGCAATGCAACGTAACCGCCAAAAAAGGCAAAGGCGTTGATATTACGATCACGAATCATGAAGAAGTGGAACGGCGTTTTTACATCGTTCGCGTTGGCCACGAGGCGGTGTCCGAGGGAATCGATATATTCGTTGATGACCGGATCGTTGACGATAGGCTTACTGGCTCTGAGCATGCGCATGTACGCGTCGCCATAAATCAACTCTTGGTCTATAGAAAGCGTGCCGCCAGCTGCCGTACCAATATCAGGCAAGTCGATGCTATTGGCGTAAGTCGTTGGTGAACTGATTGCAGCGGCAAGGCACAAACAAACGAGCGAGCGAGTGCGTTTTAACATACGGTTTAAAGATTCTCCAAAATACCTAAGTACGTGGTTGGAGGTCGAGTACCTCACAACATCACCACTATACTTTATGGTCATCCTCTAGGATGAATAGGCTAGCACTAAGACCAAAAATAAATGAATTGGTTTCGTAAATTGTTTTATATCCGAGTCATTTCAGCATGCGGTCAAATCATGTCAGAAGTGCTAGCACCAGCTCAAAAAGCCGTTACAATA
>NZ_JAWOUH010000777.1:0-575 GCF_033339295.1 Vibrio sp. 704
AAATTGTGACAGCGATAAGAAACGCTTCAAAATTTAGTATGTCCATATTGTTGTGATAATTAATGGGTAATGCGTCATCAATACCGCCAATCCACAAGATTCGCAAGCTTCTTTTTTAAGAGCGCTATACAACCGGATGAATTTGTGGACAATGAGACGTCATTAAATGTTAATTATTAGTAAATTAACTTCAGTTGCTTAGCGCGACTTGATGTGAAGGACCCTTTTCGGGTGTTTAGGGAAAGAACAAAAATAAGAGTAGTCACAATGAATGCATTTACAAAACTCGTCGAACATTCAAAAAAAGTCGCCAACTTTGGCCATTTATTAGAAATTGTAGGCTGGGATCAAGCTGCTGTGATGCCATCAGGCGGTGCTGAAGCACGCTCCAACGCAATGGCTGAACTTGAAGTACACATCCACTCACTCATGACTCAGCCCCATCTTGAGGATCTATTTGCACAAGCAGAAGAAGAAACCCTCGCCACGCAAGAGCGAGCCATGTTACGTGAAATGAAACGCGAATGGCAGCTTGCAAACCTTCTTCCAGAATCATTAGTTCAAGCAAGTTCTCT
>NZ_JAWOUH010000778.1:0-575 GCF_033339295.1 Vibrio sp. 704
TCTGACCGTATTGATGCTGCTGCTCATTATCGGGAAACGCAGCCACTTTAACCCTTCTAATTTTGTACTCTCGGGTATTGCCCTTAGCGCCCTATTACAAGCTCTCGTGCAGTTTGCGTTGGCGCAAGGCTCTGGGGAAAGTTACAAAATTTTGCTCTGGCTCACGGGCTCAACGTATCGCGTCACCAGCACAAGTGCATTGATGTTGCTTATCGCCGTGTTGGTGCTTTTAGCGATTGTGTTTGCGTTGTCACGTTGGCTAACGCTGATTTTTATTGGTCGAGCGTTTTCTAACGCGCGTGGGCTGAATCCATCTTCTGCGAACACGATTTTGCTTGTTATCGTTGCTCTGCTGTGTGCCTTTTCAACGGCGACGGTCGGCCCCGTTTCCTTTGTTGGCTTGGTCGCTCCACACATGGCGATGATGCTAGGAGCAAGAAAGGTCAAAGAACAATTATTCGTTGGCAGTTTAATTGGTGCAACGCTTATGGTTTGGGCGGATTGGTTAGGGCAAATAGCCATTTACCCGAGCCAAATTGCAGCAGGTACGTTAGTCGCGATTATCGGTAGTACCT
>NZ_JAWOUH010000779.1:0-574 GCF_033339295.1 Vibrio sp. 704
TGCCATCGTTTCTCACGCTGAAACTCATTTGCGTCGGAATACCTTCCACGCCAATTTCGTTCATCATTTTGATAAAGTTTGGATATGTACGGTCGTTGTATACAATGAACCCTGTATCAATCGCATAATCCTCATTCCCGACACGTACATCAACCGTCGCCGTATGACCACCAATATAATCGTTGACTTCGAACAAAGTGATATCGTGTTGTTGGTGCAGATAGTACCCACATGTCAGTCCAGAAATTCCAGTGCCTACAATAGCGATTTTCATGCTTCTTCCTTTTAAGATACGAGTTTAGCCGTCAGCCTTGCTTGCCAACTGTATGGAAGCAACGAGATAAAGCGGAGAATGCCTGTAAATCTCGCCGGAAAATAAATGTGGCTTTTATTCGCCGCTAGCTGCTTTCTCAATAATTGAGACGCTTGCTTGGTTGAAATGATCATAGGCATCTCAAAGGTGTTTTTATCCGTTAGGGGCGTTTCAACAAACCCAGGAAACACAGTAATCACTTTGATGCCTTTCTTCTTAAGATCCACAGCGAGCGTGCGCGCAAAGCAGCTCACTGCCGCT
>NZ_JAWOUH010000780.1:0-574 GCF_033339295.1 Vibrio sp. 704
CACTGACGTTTGTACTAACAGAAGGCATGAATTTTTCACGCAGTAGCGGCGTTGCTACATTAGCAAATAGGTAGTTACCAGATTCAGCCGTATCAGAGATAACCACGTTCATCTCATATAGACGCTTACGTGCGATAGTATTAGCAATCAACGGAAGTTCATGTAGAGACTCGTAGTACGCTGATTCATCGATGATTCCAGAAGCTGTCATCGCTTCAAATGCCAGTTCAACCCCAGCACGGACCATTGCAATCATTAGAATGCCGTTGTCGAAGTACTCTTGCTCAGAAATCTCAACATCCGTTTCTGGGTAATTTTCAAATGCAGTTTCACCAGTTTCTGCACGCCATCCTAGAAGATTTTTATCATCATTTGCCCAGTCAGCCATCATGGTGCTAGAGAAATGACCAGAGATAATATCGTCCATGTGCTTGTTATACAGTGGACGCATTAGGTCTTTTAATTCTTCAGAAAGCTCGAACGCCTTGATTTTCGCTGGATTAGATAGACGGTCCATCATGTGAGTGATGCCACCGAATTTCAGAGCTTCCGTAATGGTTTCCCAACCGTACTG
>NZ_JAWOUH010000781.1:0-574 GCF_033339295.1 Vibrio sp. 704
GTGTTTGCCTTGTTCCAACTTAAACCAATCGACGACTTCATTAATTGTCCAAGCCCGTTTGTAGCAACGCTCTGTTAATAATGCGTCAAATACATCAGCAATTGCGACGATGCGTGCGAAGAGATGAATTTCCTCACCTTTTAGATTATTTGGATAACCCGTACCGTCCCATTTTTCATGGTGTTCGTGGGCAACCACCGCTGCTAATTTGGTGATGTCGCCCTCTTTCATGTTCAGCAACTCATAACCTTTAATGGTATGTTGCTTCATGATTTCACGCTCTGAACTTGTCAATGCGCCAGGCTTATCGAGAATCGATTCTGGCACGGAGATTTTACCGACATCGTGCATAGGGCTAATGATTTCAATCATTTCCACTTCACGATGCGTCAATCCGCAAAGTTGAGCCAAACGACGAGACAGTTTAGCGACACGTTTTACATGTTGGCCAGTTTCTCCAGAGCGACTTTCAATCGCCTCACCCAATACGTGAATCATCTCTTTTTGGACGTTTAGCGTTCGTTTTTGAAGCAACACAATTTTTCTATTTTTCTTATCAATCTCTTTGCGTTGG
>NZ_JAWOUH010000782.1:0-574 GCF_033339295.1 Vibrio sp. 704
CACAAGCGGCGCGATTTACGACTCACGGTTTGCTGTTGGCGGTGTTGCTCGTCGCTATCGCTTCTTCTATTGGCTTTGCTACCATTGCGCCACTGTTTCGTTTTCTTGGCGCGACCGACGATCTGATTCCGCTCATCGAACAATACATGCAGGTGTGGTACCTCACCATTCCGCTGTTGGTGATCCCAATGGCGGGCAACAGTGCGATCCGTGCCACTGGCGACACTAAGACACCCGCTAAGATCATGATGTTGGCCGGTCTGATCAACGGCATGCTCGATCCACTACTGATTTTCGGTTATGGCCCCTTCCCAGAACTTGGCATTCAAGGCGCTGCTATAGCGAGTGCCTTTAGTTGGCTAGGCGCGTTGTGCGGCTCTTTCTATGTGTTGGTGAAACGCGAAAAACTGCACGCACAACCTCAATGGGCCTCATTGAAACAAGATTGGCAACAGACGTTAAAAATTGGCACCCCTGCAGCGCTATCCAATGCAATGAATCCGTTGTCGGGCGCGATTTTGATGATGCTGCTATCTAGCCACGGCACGGCAGCGGTGGCAGCTTATGGCGCTGC
>NZ_JAWOUH010000783.1:0-574 GCF_033339295.1 Vibrio sp. 704
GCACAAATGCGGTCAATCTCTGTATTAGTACTCATATCCCGAGTGAAGTTTTCGCAGCAGAACATTTCAATCGCCACTTACATTCTTATGCCTCTGTAGCAGCGCCTGTTTTCGACCAATTTGGCAAGTTACGCGGCACAACATGCCTTCTCAAAAAAGCAGAGAACTATAAGAAAGAAAACTTAGTCATCATCGCGTCAAGCGCGAAAGAAGTCAGTTTGCAAATACATATTCAGTCGGAACAAGAAAACATTAACCGCCTCACTTGTGCTCACAACGCAACACTAGAATGCATGGATGACGGCCTTCTGGCCTGGGATGAAGAAAGCCGTATCACCATGGTAAATCATCAATCAGAGCGCTTGTTAAACATTGAAGCCAGTCAGGTTTTGGATAAAGAAGTCTTTTCTGTTTTACGTTTCCCGCCAAATGTCCTCAATAGTCTTGAGTCGGGTGCAAGCATCAACCGCAAGCTCACAACGGTAGAAGTTCGTGGTGAGTTTGTTGAAGCGATCATTACCTTGCGTCCACTCAACGACGGCACACACTTATTGTTTTTGCACCCTATCGATAA
>NZ_JAWOUH010000784.1:0-573 GCF_033339295.1 Vibrio sp. 704
TGCTCACAGTCCAAGTGAGAACTCAATAATCTGGCTATTGTAAACAGCTACTTAGGGATGCACAAACTTTTAGTAAAATCGTGCGATCCACGAAAGAGAGCGGTATCTGCTCGACTCATCTTCACTGCTCATCATCCTCCTGGTTTAATTTAACTAAAGTCAGCATCTAAAATAAGGCTTTTGTGTAATTTTGTGGAAACGTTTACACAATTTGAATTCGATCACGGATCTGGATCGAGATTGGTTGCTAGACTTTTAGCCAGTTAAGAAATGGGCGTACCGATTCGATGCAATGGCGATTGGCTTTTAGCGCATCAGAGTGAGGTATGAACAGAAAGCAGCAAACGTGGAGAAGCAAAAAGTGAAAGTTCTTGTCACTGGCGGTATGGGATACATCGGTAGTCACACTTGCGTTCAGATGATTGAAGCGGGAATGGAACCTATCATCGTTGATAACTTGTGTAACGCCAAACTGGAAGTGTTAAACCGTATTGAAGCGCTGACTGGCAAACAGCCTGAGTTCCACCAAGGTGACATCCGTGACGAAGCCTTTTTGGATACGGTATTCGCGCA
>NZ_JAWOUH010000785.1:0-572 GCF_033339295.1 Vibrio sp. 704
CAAGCCCGATCATACCCAGTGCCAACGCGGCTTGAGACGGCGGGACACTATAAAACTGCACAAGTCTTTTCCAGTTCAAATCTACTCCGAATTGATTTTGCCCGAATGAAACGAAAAGTGATGTTTAAAACCAAATTATCTTTGGCTGCTTTGCGTGTGAAAATCGCGAACGGTGTGGAATCAGATCGTTGATTCTCTTCATCTTAGCCTGCTGCTGCCTTGCATTGCGAAACGCGAATTTTCAACGCATGTTTTACGCAATTGTTGACTCATTTTGGCCTGTAATGGGCGGATTTGAGTGGAACAATTGCTCTATTTTATGGCGCGAATATTAACAAGTTTAACAGGCGATGACGCCTAAACATGATGGGTAAATATCAGAGAATGAGAATTTTGTGAGTTTGGTATCGAATATTTGCGAACCGTTGCAAAATTATAGAAATGCAGGCTCCAAACATTCGTGATACTTACAAGTAGGTTTGGAGCCGGAGTGCTTTAAGTTGCCTAGGAGGCCTGATTTTCAGGGAGATCTTGTTGACGTAGCTTGTCATTTTAAAGCGTACGATGCAGCA
>NZ_JAWOUH010000786.1:0-572 GCF_033339295.1 Vibrio sp. 704
ACGTGGACAATAAAACATTCAAATTATCAACGATTGCCAAAACCGTACTGCCTTTGATTTCCATCGCGGTCATCAGCGGTTGTGGCAGCGATAGCACAAGCGACGACACCACGAACCCAGGCTCTGGCCTATACCCTGCGGGAGAGAACGAGGTTGTCATTTACTACAAGCGCGATATTGCATCCGCATCAACGGCAAGCGACTACGAAGGTTGGGGCCTGCACTTGTGGAACGGCGAAGGCTGTACCAGCACCGACTTAGAAGCCATGGGTATTGCTGGCACAGGTACGGACTGGTCTGCACCGCGTCCATTCGATGGCATCAACGACACCTACGGCGCTTACTACGTACTGAAAGTGAACCCAGATGCGTCTGATCCGCACGAATGTATGAACTTCATTCTGCACAAAGGCGATGAGAAAGCCTTCGGTAGCTCGAACTCAAAAGTGGAGCTGACCAAAATTGGCGAATCTAAGGGTCTATTTGGCTTCCACGGCAGCAGTGAGCTTTACTACGAGCCAATCGAAGAACGTCCAGTCGATATTGATGGTCAAAAAGCGCATTGGTTAGAT
>NZ_JAWOUH010000787.1:0-572 GCF_033339295.1 Vibrio sp. 704
CCATTAGTGCGACCTGATAACCGTGCTCGATAGCTCGAACCGCAGCCAGTGCCGCGACGAGGGTTTTTCCTGAGCCTACGTCACCTTGGACAAGACGCATCATTGGATGCGGCTTTTCGAGGTCGGATTCAATCTCTTTCACCACGCGTGCTTGAGCATTGGTCGGAGAAAACGGCAGTTGCGCCAACAGCTGTTTTTTCAGTTTGTCACATGGTGCGAGCGGTAAGGCGATATCTTGCTGGCCTTTGCTGCGAACCGCCAACATCGATAAGTTCTGAGCGAGCAACTCTTCCATGATCAAACGGATTTGAGCGGGGTGCTTACCTTCATCAAATTCATCTAAATTAATGGTTGGCGGCGGGCGATGAATGGTGTGCAACGCCTGTGACATAGTAATCTGATGGTTATACAAGCCAGAAGGTAGCAATTCTTGCACTGCCGCTTTATCGAGTAACACCAATGCTTGCTCAGTAAGATTACGTAAGGTGATTTGACGCAGGCCATCTGTGGTTGGATAAACCGGGGTTAAGCTTTGTTCCACATCTGGCTTTTGTTCACTGGCGTAAAATTTG
>NZ_JAWOUH010000788.1:0-571 GCF_033339295.1 Vibrio sp. 704
AACGGGTGTGGGTTATCCTCAGCGTTCTGCAATCATTGAGTGTGGTGATGCGGCGCACGGCCTTGGTGGTATGATCATCGGTGACGGAGGTTGTTCATGCGCGGGTGACGTATCAAAAGCGTTTGGCGGCGGTGCAGACTTCGTGATGCTTGGCGGTATGTTAGCGGGTCACGAAGAGTCAGGCGGCGAGATCATCGAGAAAGATGGTGAAACTTTCATGAAGTTCTACGGCATGTCTTCTCAGTCGGCAATGGACAAGCACTCTGGTGGTGTGGCTAAGTACCGTGCCGCTGAAGGTAAAACCGTACTATTGCCATTCCGTGGCAGCGTTCACGGCACGATCTCAGATATCCTTGGTGGTGTGCGTTCAACCTGTACCTACGTAGGCGCAGCGAAGCTTAAAGAACTAACGAAGCGTACGACTTTCATCCGCGTACAAGAGCAAGAGAACAACGTATTCGGTAAAGAGAAGTAATTTAAAACTTCGAATAAATTGAAATAGTAAGAGCCGCAATAGCGGCTCTTTTTTATAGCGCATTGGTCAGTACTGGCTGCGTTTCAACGGCAATCG
>NZ_JAWOUH010000789.1:0-571 GCF_033339295.1 Vibrio sp. 704
GTGCTCTCCGCTTTCGGGTTCGCGCTAATGTCGGCCACGGTAAAGCATGTCAGTCTTCATGGTATCCCTGTCTTTGAAATCGTTGCAGCAAGAGCACTCGTTTCTTTAGTGATCAGTTATTTAGATGTGAAACGAAAACGAATCTCTGTTTGGGGCAACAACAAACCACTACTCTTAGCGCGTGGCGCGGTGGGCACCTTCGCGCTGATGTGTGTTTACTATTCGGTGACCACGTTACCTTTGGCAGAAGCAACCATCTTCCAATACATTCATCCGGTATTTACGGCGCTGCTCGCTGTCATTTTTTTGAAAGAACGGATTCAGCCCACAACCTTCATTTGTATTGCGCTATGTTTGCTCGGCGTCTACGTCATGGTTCGGCCAGAAACCGGCGTAGAATCTGCACAAACACTCCCGATGTTCAGTGTAATGATTGCTATTTTAGGTGCTTTTGGTAGCTCTATTGCTTATGTCATTGTAAGAAAGCTTAGCCAAACCGAAGATAGCGCGGTGATCATTTTCTACTTCCCGCTTGTGGCGCTACCAACGTCCATCCTGTTTATGGGGGATA
>NZ_JAWOUH010000790.1:0-570 GCF_033339295.1 Vibrio sp. 704
ATGATCATGATTGCAGCCGCGATTGCGAAGATCGTTCAGATGACGTTGGGGAAGTGGTTAGAAAGTCGCACTCAGGCTTGGCGTAAAAGATAAGGACACCTCGTGCAGTACGTAAAAATTAAAGATTCGATTGTTGAACAGATTGAAGCGGGCATGCTATCACCGCGTCAGAAATTGCCTGCGGAGCGCAAGTTGGCGGAGTCGTTCGACACAACCCGAGTTACGTTGCGCGAAGCGTTGTCGTTATTGGAAGCCGAAGGACGAATTTATCGTGAAGATCGCAGAGGCTGGTTTATTTCACCTGAGCCACTACGCTACGACCCTACTCAAACACTTAATTTTCCGAACATGGCGAAAGCGCAAAATCGCGTGCCAAAAACGGAGCTGATTGCGGCAAAGGGCACTTTAGCTAATAAGCAATCTGCGCGCTTGTTACAACTGCAACCGTTCTCTGATGTTTTTCGTGTTGACCGCGTTCGATATTTGGAAGACAGACCTGTTGTGTATGTGACCAACTATATTCGTCCAGAGATCTTCCCCAATTTATTGAGCTTTGATTTGACCAACTCG
>NZ_JAWOUH010000791.1:0-570 GCF_033339295.1 Vibrio sp. 704
CAGCCCGCGAGAAGGGCAAGTAGAAACGCGCCATATTCCACCCAACGAGGAAGTCTGGAAATCACAATAAAACCCCACCAAATGTTAGGAGCAGATTATAACGCTCACACTGAGTTACGAAACCTTTTCCTGTTCAACTCGGTTGATCATTCTCAAAAAAAACTCATTTATAGAGCTTTTGCTCAGATAACAACAAGCCAATAAAGGGGGATTCCCCTCTATTGAATGTGTTCCATTGTGCACTCGAAACTCACCCAGCCATGTTTCCTTTGCTCATAAATCGAAACTTTTGGCTCATGAAATTCGGTGTTATTGAAAATTCCAACGGGAACAACAACGATTTCGGGAGCTGCGGATAACAACAGTCGCATCGTCGTGCCACAAGCAGGGCAAAATGCGTATTTCACTGCATTACCATCGTCGCTGATTCTGGTGTAGTTAGTCGTGTCACCATCTAAAATGACCTGCTCCTTATCGAATTTGGCCTGGACACCAAAAACGCTGCCTGTTCGTTTCTGGCATTCAAAGCAGTGACAAATAGAGGTTCGCAGAGGTTCATCTTTACAGCGA
>NZ_JAWOUH010000792.1:0-570 GCF_033339295.1 Vibrio sp. 704
CGTTGACAAAATTGTGGCTCAATACGATTTGCGTCCAGATTGGCGCACGGCGTTAGAGTATGAGGTGCGATTGGCAACACAAACCCAAGCGGTATTTCTATTCGTACTTGTATTGGCAATTTGTGTTTCTCTCTATCTGTATCGTCAATCCAACACCGATAATTTAACTGGGTTGAGGAATCGTCGCTCTTTGCAAGTTAAGTATCGCCAAGGGGTGAATAAGGATTTGGCGATTCTTTATTTAGATATTAATCACTTCAAACAAATCAACGATACCTACGGTCATTTAGCGGGTGATGAAGTGCTGCAATTGCTTTCACTGAAGATACATCGAGTGTGGTCTGGGCGAAGCTATCGTATTGGAGGTGACGAATTTATTTTGCTCGGATACCCAACACAAATAGAGCTTTCGCGAGCCGTTCAGGAACTGAGTCGATTGGATGTTACTGATAAATTGTGCGCGGAGCTGAAAACCGTCACGATTTCAGTTGGTGTTTCTGAGAAACGAAAGCAGCACATGAGTTTGGAACAAGCGCTGCATTTGGCGGATGAAGATATGTACGTCAGCAA
>NZ_JAWOUH010000793.1:0-570 GCF_033339295.1 Vibrio sp. 704
GGCTTCGATTTCGACCGTTCTGAAAAGCAATAAGATGAGCTCGGAGTTTTATCAATTGCTCGAATCGGAAGCTGGCCTTGCCTCGCTACTGGAAAAGTACGTGGATATGATTTCAACTCGCATCGATCAAACTCGCCGCGTCGACCAACTGATGGAGCAGATTAACTGGCTTCACCAAGATATTCGCTCTGAGCTCAAACCGGTTCGACAAGAAGTGCACTGGCAGATTGAGCGGGTAAACGACTCGAAAGAAATTCAAAACTTGCTGGTGCAATTGAGTACTTTGCAACGGGTCATCGATATTGAATCGGCGGTGTACGACATGGCGATTGATGTTGCTGGCGCATCAATGCCGGAGCAGGTCGACAATGGGATGAAGGTGATTCACTTTCGCTTAATGGATCTGCAAGAAAGCAGCACAACCTTAATGAATCAGCCAACCTCAATCGCTTACAAACAGTTATTGCAAGAACTTGTGGTTGTGTTGAGTCCAGAAGGCGCGTTCGATAAACAATTGATGTCATTAGTGACGTTGAACGGCGATATTCAGAAAATACAAGAGCAAATCGC
>NZ_JAWOUH010000794.1:0-570 GCF_033339295.1 Vibrio sp. 704
ATCAGTATTGCAGTACTGATTCCTTTATTAACGTACCTCAATGTACCGTTTGAGACATACTACGCCGACAACGAAGGCATCAGCTTTTTACTGCAACCAGCAGTAGTGGCGTTGGCTTACCCTTTGTACGAGCAACTTCCTCAAATCAAAGCCAACTGGCGAATCATCACGTTTGCTTGTACGCTCGGTAGTATTATGTCACTGGCAACCACAACCCTCATCGCCGTTGCATTTAAAACTGACATCAGTTTAATCGCGAGCCTAGTAGGTAAGTCAGTGACCACTCCGATTGCAATGGAAATCTCAAGCCACCTTGGAGGTGAAGCGGCAGTCGCTGCAATCTTAGTACTGATCGTAGGTCTTCTTGGCGCTATTTTGGCGTACCCAATCTACAACCTAATCGGCATTAAGCATCCAATTGCTCGCGGTTTGACGATGGGCACAGTATCGCACGCGCTTGGCACTGCGACTTGCGCAGAGAAACAACCTGGCGACGCAGCGTTTTCATCGTTAGCGTTGGTGCTATGCGGCATCATCACCTCCATTCTCGCTCCGAGCTTTTTTGGTTTA
>NZ_JAWOUH010000795.1:0-569 GCF_033339295.1 Vibrio sp. 704
ACGATAAACGGATAGATGTTGACAAAGAACAGCCAAATCCATAAACGTTTTGGTGTTTTTTCATAGGCAAGAAGCACAGTGAAAATCGCGAGCGTGATGTAAAACAGGCGAGGGCGCCAAAGTTCTGCTTCTGGGTAGAAGCCGTACATGAACTGCTCCCAGCGAACACTGATGAACACCCAGCATGCACCTTCTCGGCTACAGTCATCACGCGTTGAGCCTATCCAGTCAGCATTAATGAATGCCCAATCGACAATGTGCCAAAGCGCATTGAAAACGATATAAGCAAGAATAAGCGTGACAATGGAGTTGACTGGGCCATTAAACAAATTCTTGCGTAACCACCCAACCACGCCAACGGTATTTGATGGTGGCGGGAGATCGGGTTGAAATTGGTGTGTACTCATATTATCTCTCCACCAGCGCAACTTTGCGGTTGTACAAGTTCATTAACGCAGACGTGAGCAAGCTCAGCGCTAGATAAACGCCCATTGTCATTGCGATGATTTCAATGGCTTGTCCTGTCTGGTTCAAGGTTGTACCAGCAAACACAGAAACCAGATCCGGAT
>NZ_JAWOUH010000796.1:0-569 GCF_033339295.1 Vibrio sp. 704
CTTGTGGATCAAACGGAGCAAGCCACGGAGCTAAGATGGTGATCAATACAATCAAGCCTAAACACCACAAGCCAAACATCGCTAACCCGTTAGCGCGGTAACTACGCCAAAATCGCTCAAACTGAGTTGGAATGCGTTCTTCCTGATAAACGTTATTTGTTAGCATACCATTCCTTTCTCACCAGAGGGTTGATCATGGCGCCAATCAAGTCCGAAAGGATATTGGCAGTTAATACGAGTGTCGCAAGCACCATTACTCCTGCTTGGATTGAGGCGTAATCTTGATTGGCAAGCGCATCCAGCAACCAGCGACCAATTCCCGGCCAGTTAAAAATCGACTCGGTGATGATCGCTAAAGTGATCATGCTAGATAGCTGAACCCCAACTTTTGGAATGATGGGCGGAATGGCGTTACGCATTACGTGCTGAGTGACGATCTCACGATTCGATAAACCTTTGATTCGGGCTGCGCGAATGTAGTTTTGGCTCATAACTTCTGCAACAGATGCACGCATCAAACCAACAACTTGAGTCGTAGGTGCTAACGCCAGAACCAAACACGGCAGAAC
>NZ_JAWOUH010000797.1:0-569 GCF_033339295.1 Vibrio sp. 704
GGCGGGTTTCATTACTGCTGTGGCATCATTGGGCCTAGGGACCATCGGTAAAGAACTCTGGAAGCTACGTAAATTAAGAAATCATTTCAGTATTCAAGAAGAAGCCGAACTGCTCGTTCACAGTGACAGTGTGGGTAAAGGCAAGGTGTTTTGCGAAAAGGTGGCAGAACAGAGTGGTGTATTAGCAGAGAACCCAGGCTTTGATCGCTGGCAGAACAGCATTAATCCAGCACACAGTGATGCGGAAATCCTTGATATGTACGATTCTATGGTCGTTAGTCAACAAGACAAGCTCGCTACAAAAGTGGTTTCTCAGCACGCGACTGAGTCTGCTGCGCTAGTTGCGGTAAGTCCACTCGCCGCCGCTGATATGTTGCTGGTGGCGTGGCGAAACTTCAAAATGATCGATAACTTATCCAAAGTGTATGGCGTTGAATTAGGTTATGCTTCGCGCATCAAGCTATTGAGAGCGGTATTCGTGAATATGGCAGCGGCAGGTGCAAGTGAGTTAGCCATTGACGCCGGTATGGATTTGATGTCGATGGATCTTGCTGGCAAAGTTTCTGCTC
>NZ_JAWOUH010000798.1:0-569 GCF_033339295.1 Vibrio sp. 704
TTGGGTAATGCATAACGTCCGTGTTACTCCGTTTGAAGTGTTTTGTTTTTATTGAGATTTATTCTCAATAGCTAGATTAGGGCTCAAGTGGCGAAATTCAACCAAAAAATACAAACAATATGAAGCACCTAGAAGTAATGAGAAATGGTGAGGTAACGTTCGCGAATGTGCTCGATGAGCAGCTTAACCTTATTCGGCGGCTGACGCGTAAACGGATATACCGCGTAAATGCCCAGCTTTTTGCCGACCAGTTCGGGGAAAATATCCACCAGCTGGCCATTACGAATATCGTGGTACACCAAACAGCGAGGCACATACGCAATGCCGTGTCCGCCTAATGCTGCTTTGCGCAGAGCGGTGGCATTGTCGGTTGAAAAGCTTCCAGAGACTCGAACAATATAATTGCCTTCGTCACTCTTAAATTCCCACTCCGATGCACCGGTGGTTTGATAAGCTTATTGCAAACAGTTGTGCGAAGTCAGATCGATAGGTTCGATAGGTTTGCCGTTTTTAGCAATATAAGAAGGCGATGCGCATACCACCCATTGAGAGTCTAGTATATGCCGAGC
>NZ_JAWOUH010000799.1:0-568 GCF_033339295.1 Vibrio sp. 704
TAGTCCATTGATGTTAAAGCTGATTACTTTCATTATTTATCCTTTTGAGGGCGTATTTTTCTAGAATGGTATCATTCTGAAAGCGTAGTGAAAATGAATCTCAACAAAAGAAAAAAGCGCGTTTTACTGCGCTTTCAATTTGTTTTCTAAATCTGTTTGTACGATCTTCAATGCTTTAATCGCAACTTCTGGATCAATCTCGTTGGTTTCAAGCAAGTAGATCAAATCAACGGCCAGCTTGATCTCTTCTGGCGCGTCATCAAGAGGAGAGGTTGGTTGATCTGCCATTATTGGTGCTTTTCCCTATGTGTAATTTGATTTTCTAGTTTAAGAAGCGCTGCCTCGCAACGAGCTAAACGTTGCTCTGTCGCCAGCAATACTTTCTGAGCTTCAGCTCGCATAAAACTAGGTGCAGTTTCCACTGCGCGTTCCTTTTCTAACACCATTTCTCGCAAGCGTCTTGCCCATTCTTGGTGTTGCGAGAGCTCTTGATAAAGTACGTTAATTGGTTTGCGAAAGTGGCTGCTATGTTTGATTTCATTCTTACGAATTTTAGTGGTAGAAATCA
>NZ_JAWOUH010000800.1:0-568 GCF_033339295.1 Vibrio sp. 704
GGTCTTACGGCGTTTGCCTTTTTGCTCTGGCACCATCACGAAGCGTGGCAGGTGGTCGGTTGGAATTTCGATGAGAGCGTATTGAGAGTGGTCTTCTTTGCGCAGTTCGACGGCGATGTAAGCGTATTCGTCTTTGAGGAATTGCAGCACGTCGATTTCATCTTTCATCAATAAAGGCGTGATATGTGGCATGACTTCTTTGCGGAAGTATTTGGTGATCCACTTTTCCTGCGCTTCATCGAGTTGATGCTCATTGACCAAGAAAATGCGACGCCGTGCCATTTCTCTAATTAATTCACTGTAAAGTTCGTCGAATTGTTCGTTAAGCTTAAGGGCTTTGGCTTGCATCTTACTCAACAGACGCTTGGAGTTGTCACTCCCTCCTCGCTCTTGGTTGATCAAAATACGACGTTTCACATCAGCGAAGCGCACTTTGTAGAATTCGTCGAGGTTGTTGGAAAAGATCCCAAGAAAACGAATACGCTCGATCAACGGAACGGTTTTGTCGGCCGCTTCTTGTAACACTCGTTCATTGAAAGATAACCAACTAAGCTCTTTTTCTATATAT
>NZ_JAWOUH010000801.1:0-568 GCF_033339295.1 Vibrio sp. 704
GCCATGCGGCTCCTTATTTTAATCGATATTGGATTCTACTTAATATTGAACCGAAGTGTTCTCGCCTCAAATTATAGATCGTCGATGTAACCCAGTGAGCGTAGTGCACGTTCGTCATCTGCCCAACCAGACTTCACTTTCACCCAAGTCTCTAGATAAACTTTACGACCGAACAACTCTTCCATATCTAGACGTGCTTCACGACCAATGGTTTTGATCTTCTCGCCGCCTTTACCAATAACCATCTTCTTCTGACCATTACGTTCAACAAGAATCAAAGCATTGATATGGAAACCGTCCGTTTCTGGGTTGTAATCGAAACGCTCAATCTCAACCGTTACAGAATATGGCAGTTCATCACCAGTAAAGCGCATTAGCTTTTCACGTACGATTTCTGAAGCCATGAAACGCTGAGAGCGATCCGTTACGTATTCTTCAGGGAAGTGATGCGTCGCTTTCGGCAGGTGATTACGTACGTGCTTGCGCAATACATCAATGTTCTTACCTTGCTTCGCAGAGATTGGCACTACATCGACAAAGTCCATTTTTTTAGACATTTCAGCCATGT
>NZ_JAWOUH010000802.1:0-568 GCF_033339295.1 Vibrio sp. 704
CGTTTTTCCCGTAGTGACTATGGGCATAATGCTAGTGCAGCTCGCTTGGGCAGCCGGTGAGGTTTGGCTACAAACGCCTAGCTACGCGAATGCCATTGGCTTTAGTGGCACCGTCATCATGACGTATTCCGCGCTCGCTTACGCCATACACGGATTCCGTAAACCAATGAAGCGCGCGTATGTTTGGGTAAGTGGAAGCTACTTTCTTGCTCATGCACTCATTGTTGCTTCTATCATTTACTAACGTAAGTCAAAGCAGTGCTCGACGATTTCAGTACACTGGTCGGGTTCTATTTGCTAACTGGAGTTAATGATGAGTGACATTCATGCTCACAACTTACTAAACCTACTACGTGAAACCCCAATGAGCCGCGACGAGCTCGCACAACATTTTGGCGCAGACGTACGCTTTCATACCTGTAAGTTGAATGATCTAGACTTAGATGCATTGCTAACCTTTTTATTACAGCGCGATAAGGTTCGCGAACTCGAAGGCAAGTTCGTCGTCAACATGGCGCGTATTTGCAACCATTAAGCGGCGTCTGAGGTTGTTTCGGTAATCGGGGGC
>NZ_JAWOUH010000803.1:0-568 GCF_033339295.1 Vibrio sp. 704
GAGCATTCCGACTACTGAAAAATAACACTCCTGGTCCTTACACGTTCATCTTCAAAGGTACGAAGGAAGTTCCTCGTCGCTTGATGAATGCGAAACGTAAGACTATCGGTATTCGTGTGCCAAATAACCAAATCGCATTGGATCTTCTCGAAGCACTGGGTGAGCCATTGATGTCAACGTCATTGATTCTGCCTGGTAGCGATGTGACAGAGTCTGATCCGGAAGATATCCGCGACAAACTTGAACATGCAGTTGATGTGATCCTGAATGGTGGTTACTTAGGTGAGCAACCTACTACAGTGATTGACTTCAGCGAAGGTGAGCCAGAAGTGGTGCGAATTGGTTCTGGCGATCCATCACCATTCGAATAAGTTGAAATACCAACATAAACAAAAGGAGGCTATCAGCCTCCTTTTTCATTATTTATACTTGAGCAGTGTTTACGCCGAGTAAAGATGGCTTATGCGAATTCGAAAATGTCGATACCGTGGTGTTCAGCATAGTTTATGTAAGCTGAATTAACGCCATTTAGCGTGACTTCTACGTTGTATTCTTCGTTAGAGAATAC
>NZ_JAWOUH010000804.1:0-567 GCF_033339295.1 Vibrio sp. 704
TAGCAACAACACCTCATCCAGAGGGGTTGGGCTCAGCGTTCACAAACAAATGGATCACCACCGACTTTTCTGAATCGTTGCTGGAGTTCATCACTCCGGTTTCTCATGACATTCCAGAATTGATGGCGCAACTGAAAGACATTCACCATTTCACTCAAACCAAAATGGGCGAAGAAAAGATGTGGCCGCTTTCTATGCCATGTTATGTCGGCAGTGAAGATGATATTCAGCTTGCTCAGTACGGTTCATCGAACTCGGCGAAAATGAAAACATTGTACCGTGAGGGGCTAAAACGCCGTTACGGTAGCTTGATGCAGATTATTTCTGGTGTTCACTTCAACTTTTCATTCCCTGAGTCATTTTGGGATGCGCTTTATGGTGAGCAGGATGAGCAAGCTCGCCAAGACACCAAATCAGCCGCTTACTTTGCTTTGATTCGTAACTATTACCGTTTTGGTTGGATGATCCCTTACTTCTTTGGTGCATCGCCAGCGTTATGTGGTTCGTTCATTCAAGGCCGTGAGACTAAACTTCCGTTTGAAAGCATCGGTGGGACACTGTATCTCC
>NZ_JAWOUH010000805.1:0-567 GCF_033339295.1 Vibrio sp. 704
ACCTCTGGTGAAGTGTTGGTTTCCAGCCTCATCGATGAACGATTTAGCCGTTCAGATCGACGTGCCATTGTTGAACAGATTCATCGCCAAGGTGAAGGCGTCTCTCTGGTAAATAAAACCAAAGGCTCGAGCCCTCTGTATTATTTATCGGCACCGATTTTTGATGGCCTTAACATCGCGGGTATTGTCGTCGTACAAATTAACTTGAGCCTTCTGACGGAACAAACCATCACCAGCCAAGACATTATTACACTGCAAAACCGCCATCAGCGTTTCTTCCTGTCGAGCAGTACCACTTACAACGCGGACTGGTTCAATGAGCCAAACCATGCAGTAGATGAGGAAACACAAAAGCTCTACGACAACACCGTGATCCATTTTTGGACGCTGGATCAGCAACGCTATTTTGCCCATACCGTTAAATTGGATGACCTCAATTGGTATGTCAGTTATCTCATCCCGACCAAGCCAGTTCAACAAGCCATTAATGTCATTGGTTGGAGTGTCGCTGCGTTTCTGTTATTGATCATTTTGTTGGTCATTATCGGTTTGCAACGGCACCAGAAA
>NZ_JAWOUH010000806.1:0-567 GCF_033339295.1 Vibrio sp. 704
TTCCACTACAAATTCAAAACCCAGTTTCTGAAGACCATCTTTCAACTTCTCATGCATCAATTGATGGCGAGCCCACGCGTTCTCAAGCCCCTCGTTCTGTAACACAAGCAGCGCTTCATGCAATGCATATAGGCTATTCACTGGAGCTGTGTGATGGTAGCTACGCTTACCTTCCCCACTCCAGTACCCCAACACTAAGCTTTGATCGAGGAACCAACTTTGAACTGGCGTAGTGCGCGATTGAATTTTTTCGATAGCAGCCGGAGACAGCGTCACCGGAGACAAGCCAGGTACACACGACAAACACTTTTGACTGCCTGAGTACACAGCATCAAGCTGCCATTCATCGACTTTTAACGGTACGCCGCCTAACGATGTAACGGCGTCCACAATCGACAACACATTATATTGCTTGGCTAACTTACCTAGAGTTTGCGCATCACTGACAGCACCGGTTGATGTCTCAGCATGTACAAAAGCCAGAATTTTTGTATCAGGATGTTGCTGTAGTGCTTGTTCAACTTTATCTACTGAAACAGGCGCACCCCATTCATCATCGACTAGCAC
>NZ_JAWOUH010000807.1:0-567 GCF_033339295.1 Vibrio sp. 704
CGAGTAAAGATTTGGCTTCTTTGGCGAGTGATAGTGCACCTAAGCCACCTTGAGCACCAGCCAGCGATGCTTTATTGATTGCCAGCCAAACAGTGAGTTCGGGATTGCCGGGTTCTCTGTCGAGATAAATACTGGTTTTGGCAATCGCACGATGGAAGCATTGTTCCTTTTCGTCACCGTCAGGCGTGCTGTACTGACATTCCGCCCATTTCTTTTGAACCTGTTGCAGTGGAGCATTACCTGCCAACGCAGCGGTCGAAGCTAACGTTGAACAAACCGTCAAAGCGCAAAGTAGTTGTTTGGTATTCATCGTCCATGTCCTCTTCAATGACTGACTCGGTTTACGTATTGGTGAATGGTTTCTTTTTGCTTACGAATCGCAGAAGAAACCACGCTTGGAAGCAGTTGATTGATGCGTGCAAAAAGCTTTTCTGGCCAACCAATCCACTTCGCGGAAATTTCTTTTTCCAACATGATGACAACGTGATCGTTAACAACAGATCGGAAGAGCAAACGCCTCACTTTTTGTCGATCCGGCGCCCTTCGGATCTGTAGCTAAAGAGTGAA
>NZ_JAWOUH010000808.1:0-566 GCF_033339295.1 Vibrio sp. 704
GTTTTACACTGCCATCAAGGGTTAGCTCGTAAAGTCCTAACGTAAAAAGCTGCATCAGTTCTCTGGCAAAGTTTTCATCCGGTAGCGCGCCTGTTGAAGTATTTTCCTTAGTGCTGCCCATCATTGATAGGTAGTTACCCATCGCTGGGTGGATAGCCACTTCGTGTAGAAGATCACGATAGTTGCCAAAAGCATGCTTCACCAACACATCGTAGTAGTCCACTAGGCCTGTTGGCTTGCTCGATAGTGCTCCGCCATAGCGCGAGACCACGAGTATTTGGCTTAACGCAAATGCCATTCGCTGACGAAGCTGGTCTTCTGATGTGAGAACAATTTGATACCAAGCATTTTCTCGATTTGCTTGTGCTCCTTTGCTAAAAGGAGTGTCGTAGAGAGGACGATGATAGGTCGCCGGAAGAAGAAGTTGTTGTTTGATCCAACTTTCAATGCCAACTTCTTCGACTTGATCAATCAAGGCTGGCGTTGGTCCAAACGTACTTTGATAAAGAAAGCGCGCATTGACGAAGTTAGCGGAATCCTCTTCTGAGGAAACGGGCCCTGCATAG
>NZ_JAWOUH010000809.1:0-566 GCF_033339295.1 Vibrio sp. 704
TACAATTGGTTGAAAGTGTGCGGGAATAGATTAAAAGAAGCTGAGCTGGCGAGCTTGCTCTTCTGGCTTGAGCATAACACTCAAGCCTAAGAGGCGAATTTCACGACCATTTTGACGCTTTAGAATATCTTTTAGCAGCAACTTAAAGTCCTCAAGTTCTAACTGAGGATGAATGTGTTCAATGGTAGTGAGCTGGAAGTCCGCGAACTTTACCTTAATGCCTTGCTTAATGATCGATTTATCTGGACTGGCACGCTCCAGTCGCTTTTCCAGTTCAGGATATAGTTTCTCTTCGATCACTTGCCAGCACTCATCATAAGTAGAGATGTTTTGGCTAAACGTTCGCTCAACACCAACCGACTTTCTCTCACGCTCGACTACAACTTCTCGATCATCGATACCGTGACTGCGTTTCCACAATGATGCGCCTTGGCGACCGAATTGGCGTAACAGTTCTCGATAGTCGCTATTTTTAATGTCTTCACACAGATAAAAGCCCGCTTGATGTAACTTTTCTAGACTGACCTTACCAACTCCAGGGATTTTTTCTAGTGGTAGCTTATCGA
>NZ_JAWOUH010000810.1:0-566 GCF_033339295.1 Vibrio sp. 704
CGAACAAGCGCCTCAACACCATAAATCTCGCCATTGATGTTTAACTGCGGTTGATAAGCCATAAACAGCGTTTGCTTCTCAATCGCAAGCCTCAGACGTTGCTCGACTTTCATCTTGTGCAGATGACTTGCTTGCATCTCCTGATTAAACAGACTGTACGCATTACGCTGTTTCTTCGCTTGATACATGGCGATATCTGCAGAAAGCAGCAGCGCGTCTAAGTTGTCGCCGTGCATTGGGTAGAACGCAATCCCAATGCTGCAACTGAGCAGAAACTGGTTATCGCTAACGTTATATGGTTTGGAAAGCGTTTGAATCAGCTCGCTTGCTAGATCTTTGATGGTCTCTTCATCAGTTCGATTAACGATAAAGATGAACTCGTCGCTTGCCTCACGGACGATCAACCGACCTTCGCCCGAAAAGTGGTTAAGGCGAGTCGAGATCTGTTTTAGAACTTCGTCACCAAATTCGTGGCCGTGAGTGTCATTGACCGATTTGAAGTTATCGATATCAATGAACATTAAGGTGAACGGGTTACTGCTGCCACACATCCAACGTTGAATGTT
>NZ_JAWOUH010000811.1:0-566 GCF_033339295.1 Vibrio sp. 704
TATGGGCGCATGGTGAATCGGACGCCGCTCCTGCTTCGACCACGTCTTTAGTTGATTATGCCCAACACATGCTGGCGCTAATGGATCATTTGGAAATCGACGAATTTTCCATTGTTGGCTTATCTGTTGGCGGTATGTGGGGTGCGGAACTGACCGCTCAAGCCCCACAACGAGTGAAGTCATTGGTGTTGATGGATACCTTTATTGGTTGGGAACCAGAAGTGACGCATAAAAAATACTTTGCGATGCTAGATACCATCAGCCAAGTTCAAGGTGTTCCTGGGCCTATTATCGAAGCCGTTGCACCACTGTTCTTTGCGAATAACGCGGATCAAGTTCACCCAGAATTGGTCGCTTCATTTAAACAAAGCCTTGAATCGCTAACAGGTGAGCGAGCTGTAGAAGTTGCTCGCATCGGTCGCATGGTGTTTGGGCGACGTGATGTGATTGAAGATGCAGAAAAATTCGCACTGCCAACATTGATCGCAGTTGGTCAAGAAGATAAGCCGCGTCCGGTATTTGAATCTTACCTAATGAATGACTGCATTACGGGCAGTGAGTTGGTG
>NZ_JAWOUH010000812.1:0-566 GCF_033339295.1 Vibrio sp. 704
TCACCTTTGAAGGTTATCAAGGGTCGATGTACTTAAAACTGGACACGCATCTGATCCAAACCTTGATTGAACAGCTTGAGCTGCAATCAGACGTGGATTTGTATGAACCGTTTTGTCGTTCCCTAGAATCAACGCCAGTTCGTCTTAACGTGGTATTGAGTAAAAAAACGATGGCTCTAAGTGACGTGGTCAGCCTAAAACCTGATGACATCATGCCAATCGAATTACTGAATACCGTACCGGTAAGCATTGGCAATCAACCTCTCTTTACTGGCCGTATTGCTGAGCAAGACGGACAGCTTGTTTTGATTTTTAACCCGGATAAGGAAACGCAGCGATGAGCGAAGCGCCTGAAACTAAAGCGTTCGACACAGATGAACTGAACTTTGATGATTTTCAATTAGAAGACTTTGAAGCTGAAACAACGCGCCAACCTGAGCCTGTTGCTGCAGAGCGCGACCTGAGCTTTTTCAAAAGCATCCCTGTGACTGTCACGCTTGAAGTCGCAAGTAAAGAGATCCCACTTGGTGATTTGATGAAAGCGGGCGAAGGCACCGTCATTGAAC
>NZ_JAWOUH010000813.1:0-565 GCF_033339295.1 Vibrio sp. 704
CTTTGCCTTCAGATCTCCATTGTATTCCCCATCAATAAATTTGCAATTATCAGCGCTCTGTTTTTGAGCCTCAACGTCTAAAATCGTAACGTCACCTTAGTTTTGGAAAGCATTGCTTTTGAATAATTAGCCATAACAAGAAGAATGGAGACTTTAGTCACATTTGTTGAGTGTTTTGAAAAAAAATTTATCCTCGAAAATTCACATTGTTCTTATTAAACAGCTTCTTAATCGTTGTGTGCTAGTGTTTTGCCATACTTCTATTCCTTTCTAATGCTTGTAACATTATGACTTAAGTATTCGTTAGCCGTTAATAGAAGAGAGCAATGACATCACGTTCTGAACCAACCACAAGATCGCTTTTAGCTCAACAGTTCAATAATCAACCTTTTATCCCAGTAGTAGACGTCGCCGAGTCATTATTCGGCATGGCTGCAACTACAACTAAGAGAAAAGCCGCTCAGCAAGACTTACCGTTTCCTGTTGTCCGTTTGGGTAACTCACAAAAGTCGCCTTGGTTTGTCAGTTTTGATGATTTGGCGAAGTTTATTGAACGTCAACGTCG
>NZ_JAWOUH010000814.1:0-565 GCF_033339295.1 Vibrio sp. 704
GGCTTTAGTTGGGTCATCTTCGAACGTGTGACTCGACCAATCAACGCCACTGCCGATGCGGCTCAACACCTAGCAAATGGCGATTGGGATAGCTCAATGCCCCAACCTGGCCGTGTGTACGAAACGACCGTGCTCGCAAAAGCCTTTAATGAAATGGCCAGCAACCTCAAAGCCTCATTTAAGGCGCTGCGCGATCAGCTAGTGTATGACTCATTAACTCGACTCTACAGCCGCCAAGGATTAATCGAAATCTGCGAAAACAAACCCAATTTGTGTCACGGTAGTTTGTTCTTATTGGGGATCAACAAATTTAGAGATATCAACGACAGCGTGGGACACCACAATGGTGATCAGCTGTTGGTTAGCATCGCAGAAAGGCTGAAGCAACAATTCCCAGACAACACCATGCTGGCCCGAATTGGTGGCGATGAGTTCGCTCTGTTTATGCCAGATATGGATAAAGACGAAGACATCCGTTTAACAGAACGTCGCCTACAACAACTGTTCGCAGCACCATTTATGGTTGAAGGTGAAAGCGTGGTGATGAAGATCTCACTAGGGATTG
>NZ_JAWOUH010000815.1:0-564 GCF_033339295.1 Vibrio sp. 704
TGTAACCCTTCTTATTGTTGGAATAGTGTTTAGCTGAATATTAGAGGGCATACTCGGCATTTGAACATTAGTCGTAAGTGGCGACTGCGGTATCAAATAGGTTTTTCACTAACGCAATGTATTCATCTAGAAAAGCAATCTGTTCGTTCGTTGCTTTCTTGCTCCACACGCCCGCTAGCACTTCACCAAGGTCTTCTACAACGGCATCTGCTTCTTTAAGCAGTTTAAAACGTACGCTTGAGTGAAGCTCAGGGTTTTGCTCAAAGATCGCCATGATGTTTGAAGCAACCATGTCAGTAACCACATCTTCGATGCTTTCGGAACCTGTATCGCCAATTTCCGTTGTGAAAATATCTAGATTAAGCGACAAATGCTCAATGAGAGCGAGATACCCATCGGTTTCTAAAACCACTGTTTTTCTCCGTTTATTGCAAGCCTTCGTAGCTGAAAGCGAATTAGTTTCAATAGTAAGACATGCCGAGAAAATTTCATTAACTTATTTCATATTAATAAACATTCATGCACTAACTGGATATTTTTCAACCAATTAGGTTAATCGCATTC
>NZ_JAWOUH010000816.1:0-564 GCF_033339295.1 Vibrio sp. 704
GACCACGTGTCAATGGCGACATTCGCGGCTCGCAGGCTGAAAGAAATGGGTGAAAACACTCGCGGCATTCTGGCTGTCGAATATCTATCGGCGGCGCAAGGTTTGGATTTCAGAGCGCCAAATAAATCGTCTGAGCGAATCGAAATTGCAAAACAGATGCTGCGTGAAAAAGTGTCGTTCTACGATAAAGACCGTTACTTTGCACCCGATATCGAGCAAGCAAACACATTGTTGAAACTCGCTCTACATAACGCACTGATGCCAGAGAACCTTCTGCCAAGCGTACATTAATCTGTAGAAGCAAACTTCAGTCTAGGCTCCACCTCTTCGTGGAGCCTTTTTTGTGTCTATACTCTTAACAATTCGTGAGTGATATCAGAGTCGCGCGACGCACTTATTCGCATCATAAATGGATAAGCCATTCAAGCATGTGTTTTTAAACGTTTATCTGCTGATTTGGGTGCGCATTGTCAAAATGCAGTGAACTTTCTACTGGATGGACCATTGCTACGCAGATATTCGCATATAATCCCTTACAGTTTTGGTTACTACTTAATAATTATG
>NZ_JAWOUH010000817.1:0-564 GCF_033339295.1 Vibrio sp. 704
TACCCACCGTTATCCGCATTTTGTGGCAACACTGTAACCAGTGCGGCGGCATCTATGGCGCTGGTGTATTTAGCTGGTGGTACATTCGAGCAATCATGCTACGCCATTCAAAACGTCATCAGCGATAGTTCAGGTATGGTGTGCGATGGTGCGAAGTCCTCTTGTGCGATGAAAGTGTGTACTTCGTCGACAACGGCGGTGCGCTCATATTTGATGGCGATGGGTAACCACAGTGTTAAGAATCAAGGTATAGTAGGCGAAGAAGTTGAGCAAACGATAAGAAATGTTGGCTCAATGGTTCGTTTCGGTATGCCGTATACTGACAAATCTATTATCGATATTATGTCGGCCTAACCTCCAGTTTTTGCTAAGGGAAGTAACATTGCTACTAAAGAAACTCACCAAGAGTGATCTCGATATTTTGAACTCTATGAAAAACGTCGTGGATGGCATTGCACGTATGTATGGTGAACACACTGAAGTGGTTCTCCACAGCTTAGATGCCGAAGCGCCGGAAATCATCAAAATCGCAAATGGGCACGTGACGGACCGCACTGAAGGTGA
>NZ_JAWOUH010000818.1:0-564 GCF_033339295.1 Vibrio sp. 704
TGATCGGCTTCCCTGCGGTTTCTATCATTGCTGACGCGATGGCGAAAGGCTTAGACATCGACCCACAACTGGCTAAAGAAGCGGCTGAGTTTACGGTGCGTTACCAAGAGGCATCTGAATTCCCAGATTGGACGGAAGACAACAACATCGGCGCAGCAAACGTTGTGCAAGTGAAGGTGTACGAAGAAAACGGCTTTGTTCATCACGGTTACTGGAACAGTGCGTCTTACACGCTTGAGTTTGCATATGGCGACTGGGCAATGGCAGAAATCGCGCGCATGGCTGGCGATGTAAAACTGCAAGAAGAATTTATGACTCGTGCCGACAACTGGCTCAACCATTGGGATGCCGAGACGGGCTTCTTACGTCCGAAAAACCACCCGCTAAGCTCATCACCAAACAAACCGCCTTTGGAGTTCAACCAACCAATTGATGAAGAGCGTTTGGATGAGTGTGAAATGGTTGAATGGCCTGAAGGCTCAGGTGTGATGAAAGAGAAATGCCCACTGCTACCATTCGACCCTTACTATGTGGACGAGTTTGCCTACACCGAAGGGAAGATCG
>NZ_JAWOUH010000819.1:0-564 GCF_033339295.1 Vibrio sp. 704
AACTGAGGCTCAAGCACTTGAGTACGCTCACGCCAATCGTGGCGAATATTGGTCGCGCCCGGATCGGCGTACATGATATCCATTACTTGCGCCGCAATCGTGCGAAGCACCGTTGGATCAGAGCCGATAATACGCGCTTCAATTTTCGCGCCACCACCAGGGCCCAATTCAATCTGTTTGAGCTTGTAATTGATCTCTGGATAGTTGGCTTTTAGGTGATCCCTAAACCGTGCCATTAACGGCGCAAGCGCTTCGTAGTTATCAACTCGCGTAGTGATTTCACCATAAGCGGCATAGCTTTTTTCCGGAGCATACGTCAGCATAAAGCGTTGCAGACCTTTACCCGCGGTTGTTGTGATGTGATCAACGTGCTCTTGCTCAGCAAGCCAAGATTCAAGTTCTTTTAGCTTAACGTTAGTCGCACGAATATCTGTACCTTCCGGTAGCCACACATCCAGTTGGAAAATTGGCGTGGTTGAAGATGGGAAAAACGATTGTTTTACCAAGGTAAACCCATAAACACTTGCACCAAGCCCAACAATCAAAACCACGACCGTTAACCAC
>NZ_JAWOUH010000820.1:0-564 GCF_033339295.1 Vibrio sp. 704
TGATGCATTCATCGATTCAGTTACTGTGCTTTCACTTGTTTCCGCACAGATTTCCATTGTATGAATGGCATTGCGAGAGCCTTCTTGAAGATTCGAGATCATGTGTTGGATCTCTTTTGTGCTGTCTTGAGTTCGACCTGGAAGATTACGCACCTCATCTGCTACTACAGCAAAGCCTCGTCCTTGTTCGCCTGCTCGAGCTGCTTCAATTGCAGCGTTCAAGGCTAATAGGTTGGTTTGTTCCGCAATATCCCCGATTACATCCAGAACTTTCACGATGTTGTTTACATCTTGATCGAGATCGGCAACCGCTTTACTTGCAGTATTCAGCTGAGTCGCAAGACCTTGGATGTTATCTACCGTACTGTGGATCAGTGATTGAGTGTGCTGACTTTGTTTATCTGCTTCATCGGTATTACGTGCTGTGTCGCTAGCAGAGCTTGCCACATGGTTAGCGGAAGAAGCCATTTCTGTCATTGCTGTTGCAATCATTGCGGTCGATTGCTGCTGAGAAACGGTAAGCTCGGCGATGGAATTTGAGCGCGACTCTACTGCTGATAGCTC
>NZ_JAWOUH010000821.1:0-563 GCF_033339295.1 Vibrio sp. 704
ACGCATTCATTTAAAAACCAGCAACATGGAATTAAAAACCAAAAATCAAATACAAAAATGCCAACTAAAATAAAAACCACTAAAAATATAACCAATCACAACATTTAAACGAAGTTAACGAATTTGCATCTTTGCCGTAAGATTGTCATAACTAATGGCTGGAAAATTTGTAAGGATGCAAAATGAGTAAGCTGTACGTTGGATCAGAAGTTGGTCAACTTAGACGAGTACTTTTAAACCGCCCAGAGCGCGCCCTCACCCACCTCACGCCGTCAAACTGTCATGAGCTATTGTTTGATGACGTGCTTGCTGTAGAAGCCGCGGGTGAAGAGCATGATGCTTTTGCTCGAACCTTGAGAGAGCAAGATGTTGAAGTACTTCTGCTCCACGATTTACTGGTGGAAACCCTAGCCGTTCCAGAGGCAAAACAGTGGCTGTTGAACACGCAGATTTCTGACTTCCGCTACGGGCCAACCTTCGCTCGCGATTTACGCCAATATCTTTTGGAAATGGACGACGAACACCTCGCGACTATTTTGCTTGGCGGCTTAGCCTAGTCTGAG
>NZ_JAWOUH010000822.1:0-563 GCF_033339295.1 Vibrio sp. 704
CGAGACATGAATGGGCAAGTCACAGCACAACGCAATCCAGGTTCCGGTATGTCGTTCATCTTGCGATTTCAGCTCGCCAATACGATTGATTGAGCCACATAAAAAACTATGTGCATTTATCTTTATTCGTGCAGACCAATAACTCGCCCTCAGCTTTATAAAGCAGATTGCTTAACCTACGCTTAACATGATGAATAACCACCCTGCCATTCATCAATGGAATTGTTGGTTGTCGACATCCGCTTTGGCATCCAACCGTTAACTTATTACAAGTATTTACTTCAAGTAAGAATGGACGCGTTATGAGAAAAACAACTTTAGCAGTGACAAGTGCCCTTACTTTGTTGTCACTTCCTTCCTTTGCTGCGCCTTATGCAGCCGATGCTCGCAGTCACGGTATGGGAAATACTGGAGTGGTATCGGCAGATTATTTAACAGCTCCACTTCACAATCCTGCGCTTGGTGCACTTTATCGAGAAAACGATGATATTGGTCTACTGATCCCCGCCTTTGGCGTCAATATTCACGATGAAGATGACGCTCTTTCGACCGTCGATGACGTA
>NZ_JAWOUH010000823.1:0-563 GCF_033339295.1 Vibrio sp. 704
AGCTACGGCGAATCGCAAAATTATCCAACAACTTAACGTAATCGGCTTCGTTTTGAATCGCGCTAAACTGATCGACAAATTCTTTTACTTGGTTTTCTTTAAGGGAGAAAAATGCTGCTGGGTAGCTACCGACAACGCCACGCACGATGGTCATATCGTCGTTGGCGAAGTCTCGGTTGCTTTCTTCATCAAACAAACTCGAAATATTAGTGTGCGCATTGTTGTGAAGTAGGGTGAACAGTTCGTCCTTACCTGACTTACTACGCACCATCAGCATCGTGATTTGTGGGACGGTTTGTAGCCCTTCACCACGCACTTGACCGATGCGTTTTAGCTCTTTTTCCGTTATATCTGAAAGCGCAGTATCGGTAATCTCATAACGCGGCAACAACACTGGCGATAAGCGTTTGCGCATCATGTTCAGTAGCTCGGTTTTTGGATCGTCCGTTTTGTAAACAACGCTGGTCGGTTGATTAAAAGGCTTCACGTTACGTTGCAAAAAGTCACTAAGCTGAGGGCTTTGATCTTGATACCAGCTCGATTGAAGCTGGTGACGCATATCC
>NZ_JAWOUH010000824.1:0-563 GCF_033339295.1 Vibrio sp. 704
AACCACGATAATTTGGTTAAGCAGCAAGTGAGGATCGAGAGAAACAGGCACAATGGGCTCAAAACCACTTTCCAACATGACTTGAGCAGCTTCGCCAGTAATTTCAATGGGATTAAAATAGAAGTAGCCAAGCACAGGTGCACTGACAATCAAACCCAAAACAATGCCAATAATGGCGATGAAAAGCGATTCAATTGAAATTAAACCAATCAGCTTGCTCCTGAGCATCCCAGTGGCCAACATCACGGCAAATTCACGCTGGCGTTCTAACGTCGTCATCAAAATGGTCGCGAATAGACCAAAGCCAACGATGCCATACAGAATGTAGATGAGGAAGATCCCGCCAGCTTTGTCTAATGCGATTTGTTGAGAAAGCTCCGGCGATAACTCCTGCCAGCCTTTTACGGCGACGCTATTGCCGTAATCTCGCTTTAATTGCTCAATCACACTGGGCAATACGCGTAAATTTGAAGTATTGAGCACCCATGCCGTCACCTGTTTATCAAGTGAATACAATGTCTGAGCAGTATCGAGAGGCATATAAACCAATTGGGAATCCAACT
>NZ_JAWOUH010000825.1:0-562 GCF_033339295.1 Vibrio sp. 704
AGCGCTTAACGTCACTGACGTTGAGTCTATCGAAGCAACACTAAAAACCATTAACGATGAGTTTGGTGCGATCGATATTCTAGTGAATAACGCAGGTATCACTCGCGATAACCTACTAATGCGCATGAAAGACGATGAGTGGAACGACATCATCAACACAAACCTAACGCCTATTTACCGTATGTCTAAAGCGGTTCTGCGTGGAATGATGAAAAAACGCGCGGGTCGTATCATCAACGTAGGTTCTGTTGTAGGCACTATGGGTAATGCGGGTCAAACTAACTACGCAGCAGCAAAAGCGGGCGTGATTGGTTTTACCAAATCAATGGCTCGTGAAGTGGCTTCTCGTGGCGTTACGGTTAACACAGTTGCACCTGGTTTCATCGAAACTGACATGACTAAGGCGCTAAATGACGACCAACGTGCAGCAACGTTGGCGAACGTGCCAGCTGGTCGCTTGGGTGATCCTCGTGAAATTGCATCAGCAGTAGTTTTCCTAGCTTCACCTGAAGCCGCTTACATTACTGGTGAAACTTTGCATGTAAATGGTGGCATGTACATG
>NZ_JAWOUH010000826.1:0-562 GCF_033339295.1 Vibrio sp. 704
TTGTCGTTGTGCAATCTTGACTGTATCTCTGACTCTGTTTGAAGCCCGAAGTTTCCCCCTTCCACAATCGCGCCGACAATATTGAGATCTGAGAAGCACTCACCAGCAAGACCGTGCATTGCGATTCTTCCACCCATTGAGTAGCCAATCAAAATAAGTGGTTGTTGCGGAGGAAATAATAAAGATAGTGTGGAATTAAGAAGTTTGCAGCAATCATCGAGATCGTTGCACTTTGTAAACTGGCTGCGACCATGACCAGGAAGGTCGATAACGACTCGTTCAAACTGAGTCAGCTCATCCAAACAAGCTTGCCAATCAGCACCACTTCCTAAAAGACCATGCAAAAACACCAGAGTGGGAAGAGCACCACTTTGGTGTTTTTCAGTTGGAGAGAGACGCTCAGAGTGAAGCATGCAGGCTCTTATTAAATGCCTTTATCAACTCTGCGGCTTGGCTTGGTGGGGTTTGAACTTCCACCAGCATTGTGCCTTGGCCGCTCGACAAGTGCTCGGCAACCACTGCTTGATACATTTCTAATGTAGTTGGCTTTTCATACTTTAAG
>NZ_JAWOUH010000827.1:0-562 GCF_033339295.1 Vibrio sp. 704
GGAGTACGTCGAAAACCGTCAGAAAATGCGTTCTAAGCTGTTGCAAGCGATGATCTACCCTGTCGTGTTAGTGGTGTTTGCGGTGGCGATTGTCTCGTTCTTGTTGGCGACCGTGGTACCCAAAATCATCGAGCCGATCATTCAAATGGGGCAAGAGTTGCCACAGTCAACGCAATTTTTGCTGGCGGCTAGTGAGTTCGTCCAAGAGTGGGGGCTGATTATCTTTGCCGTGCTAGTAGTTTGTTTTTATGGCTTAAAACTGGCATTGCAAAAACCAGATTTTCGCTTGTCTTGGGACAGAAAAATCATCAGCTTGCCGCTCGTCGGTAAGATTTCTAAAGGTCTCAATACTGCTCGTTTCGCTCGTACCTTGTCGATTTGTACTTCAAGTGCGATCCCAATTCTTGAAGGTATGCGAGTGGCGGTTGATGTGATGTCGAACCGTTACGTAAAGCAGCAAGTGTTGATTGCTGCAGACAACGTCCGTGAAGGGGCAAGCTTGCGCAAAGCTCTTGATCAAACCCGTCTATTCCCACCGATGATGCTGCATATGATCGCCAGT
>NZ_JAWOUH010000828.1:0-562 GCF_033339295.1 Vibrio sp. 704
TATGGTTAAGAAAAGCGCTTCATCATGGTCATTTGTATTCGATGACAGTTCGCATTGAAATAATCCGTTTGCATCGAAGTTCGCGTCGTTACCTAAAAAACTGATGCTTTCTTGGTAGATATCCATTGTTTTCCCCTCAATCTAAAAATTTATTATGGTTATTACTCATTTTGGGAAAGAGTATAAGAGTGAGGGTGTGGAAGGATATTGAGTATGGGCGTAAGTTTTTATTTTTATCGTATCAACATGGACCACAACTAGAGGGCGGCGACCTGTTTAGTTCGTCTGAGAGTAGTTTGTCTGAATAAAGTATTCATCTTTTATTCATGGCTCATGTGAAGAATAACCATGTCTTTTACATGGAGAAAGAAGATGGACGCGAAAACGAACAATGCAATCTCAAAATCAATGATGTTTTTCCATTGGGTTATCGGGCTTGGAATGATTGCGGTACTCATTTCTGGTCTAGTTATGGATGATGAATCAAACAACTTACTTTTTAATGCTCACATGTCATTCGGACTTTTAGTCTTAGCCTTGAGCGTGCCTAGGTTAGTTGGGA
>NZ_JAWOUH010000829.1:0-562 GCF_033339295.1 Vibrio sp. 704
CCACTTGGCGCGTCATCACCTCGGTGTGAAACTATCTGGTTACCGATCTGCATCCAGTCTGACAACAGCACTTGCACGTTTGTCGCGAGATTTGTTGGCTTTAGGCCTTGCGGCGTATTCACAAAAAGCGGGTCATCAAACCAAGCCCGCAATTTGCCTAAAGATTTACTCACGGTTGAGGGAGTCACATTAAGTTTTTTCGCCGTTTTAGTAACACTCTGCTCTTGCAGTAGCAATTGCAGAGTGAGCAGTAAATTAAGATCAAGTCGGGCAAGAGATTTCTTCATGAGGCTCACTAACGTTATGATTTGGAAATAATAATATTATGGAGAGTCCAATAACGCCACTAGCAACCAACGCTATCATTAACATCATCACGGCCGGCACACCTAACGTAGCCATTAACCAAATGTAAAGTGCAGACCAAGAAATCTGCCCTATGCCAAGCATAGAGCTTGCCAGTCCAGCTTTGCGAGAGAACTGACTTAACGCTTGACTCATTGCCACACCAAACCCCATTGAGAAACCCATGCTGATTAGCGTGAAACCTACGATATAGGGT
>NZ_JAWOUH010000830.1:0-561 GCF_033339295.1 Vibrio sp. 704
GCTGTTTCAGATAGACCGCCGTACTTGTCGCCAGCAAACAGGTTAACACCGTCTTTTGCTAGAGATTGGTGAACGTGCATGCCAGAGCCGTTGTCGCCAACGAGTGGTTTAGGCATGAATGTCGCTGTTTTACCAAATGCGTGAGCAACGTTATGTACTACGTATTTGTAAATTTGGATTTCGTCAGCTTTCGTTGTTAGCGTATTAAAACGAGTTGCGATTTCGTTTTGACCCGCAGTCGCCACTTCGTGGTGGTGCGCTTCAACAACTAGGCCCATTTCTTCCATGATTAGACACATTGCAGAGCGGATGTCTTGAGAAGAGTCAACCGGAGCTACTGGGAAGTAACCACCTTTAACGCCTGGACGGTGGCCTTTGTTACCGCCTTCGATGTCGCTGCCTGTGTTCCATGCTGCTTCGATGTCGTCAATCTTGAAGAAAGAACCTGACATGTCGTTAGAGAACTTCACGTCATCGAATAGGAAGAATTCTGGCTCAGGACCAACAAGCACTGTATCTGCGAGACCTGTTGAGCGCATGTAGTCTTCAGCGCGTTTTGCG
>NZ_JAWOUH010000831.1:0-561 GCF_033339295.1 Vibrio sp. 704
GGCTCAATTTTAGAACCTATCGGAGGTGATCTTGGTGTTCCACCGAGCCAGGTGACACTCTTTATTACGGCGTATAGTCTAGCGATTGCGTTTTGTGCGCCTTATTTAGGGCGCTGGTCGGATCGAGTAGGGCGTCTTCGCCTTATGCTGCCGGCTTGTTTCGTTTTTGGCATCTCCTCGATTCTGACTGGCTTGGTTAGCCAGTTTGAATGGGCTTTAGTCACTCGTGTTGTTACGGGCATTGCTAGCGCAGGAATGCTGCCAATCGCATTTGCGTTGGCTGGTGATGCAAAAGGTGGGCGCTCGATGCGGCAGATTGTGATGGTGCAAGCTGGATTGACATTAGGCATGATAACCAGCCCTGCTATCGGCGCACTGATCACACAGCTCTTATCATGGCGAGCAGCTTTTATCATTTTAGGGATGGCGGCACTTGCTGTTGGGGCCTTAGTTTGGGGATGCATGAGAGAGCCTCACGATCAGAACGAGCGGTTAATGACATTACCTCCCGTTATAGAGGCATTTCGCCTTCCTGGAGCGTTGGGTGCGATTGCGGCTAGG
>NZ_JAWOUH010000832.1:0-561 GCF_033339295.1 Vibrio sp. 704
ATGAGAAACGGTTTGATAGTTAAATAGAGAAGAAATATGCTCGATCGCTGCTTCCATCTTATCGCCGTAATTCAAAGAGCGGTCTTTTAGCGCAACACCCTGAACTATGGCTTTGTGGAGCTTTTCTTTAAACTCAGCAACTTGTGCTTTATTAGTGGCAGACAAACTGATCACTGGGCAACCTAGCGTCTTTTCTAACTCAGCAATGTTGATCATCTGACGTTCACGCTTTAACGCATCCATTTTGTTGAGAACAACAACCATCGGACGACCAAGCTCACGAAGTTGCAGCGTCATATATAGACTGCGCTCTAAGCTGGTGGCATCAATCACGTTGATGATCAAATCAGCTGGGTGCGTCAACACCGCACGAGAAGCGATGGATTCATCGATACTGTTACTATCGTTACCGCTATCCAGAGAGTAAATGCCCGGCAAGTCCGTCAGTAAAAACTCATCACCCGCGTGCTTAAATTGACCCGTTTTTTTCTCAACAGTCACGCCCGCCCAGTTACCGACTTGCTGTTTGGCACCAGTCAAACCATTAAAAAGAGTAGTTTT
>NZ_JAWOUH010000833.1:0-561 GCF_033339295.1 Vibrio sp. 704
GCAAAACAGGCGTTTCCACAACAGAATGTTGCTGATGTAACGCAAGTTAAAGCGTATCTCCTTGCCGAATTGCGCCAACATCAAAACCAGTTAGATCACATCCAAAACAATTGGCATCACTACAACCGCCAACTAAATGACATCCATTCTCGGCTGGGGAACAATCCCCAACAAACATTGGCAGATCAACAACAAGCCGTTTCTAATGCGCAAGCATTGAAAGATAACGCCAAAGAACAGTTAACTGCGTGGCGAAGCTACCTCGGCAATGAATCTACATGGTTAACTCTGTTTAAGTGGTTACCGCCAATTAAGAATAAACTTGAACTCCAGCGCAGGAGTTTCATGTATAACCTTATTGAGCACGATGAAGAGCAAATTGAAAATCTGTCATCAGACCGATTTGAGAGCCTACTCAAGCAAGTATTTTCTAGTAAAAAAGACGATTTTGATGATCAAAAAAATCGGTATCAATCTTGGCTAGAGCAGTATCAAGAGTTTGATCAATCACAACTGAATTGGCTTAATTCTATCAATAACTTTACTGAAGACTCTCCAGAG
>NZ_JAWOUH010000834.1:0-561 GCF_033339295.1 Vibrio sp. 704
CTAGCTCATTTTGAAGTGGTAAATGTTCAATATTTAATTCATCCTGACTCACAACTTTCTCCGTTTGTATAACGCCCAATTAAGGTGTGAAGCACGTAATGACCAAGCCGCTGCATGGCACTTCAACACCAAAAACCAACGCATGCCAAAAATGCCACGCATTGCGAATCCCTCTTAAGCAGTTTGTTAGCTTAAATTTAAGCACCTTAGATTTGCCAAAGCTGAGATTAACCCGATTTGGGAAACCAGCAAACCGCTTGAGTTTTAAAACCCGAAATAACTCAAACTTTATGGCCGTCCATTTGCTTTGAAACCAGTAAATTTTGAGAATTCATCTTCGGAGAACTCAAAGCGAAAGCAAAACTTCCAAAGCGACTTTGCGGCAAAATGGCTAACCTCGCGCAATCTCAGAGCTCAGTTGAGGCAACTGCTCAAAACTTGCATTGGCAAACAATGCCGATTTGTCGAGAAACCTGAACGAATGGCCAAGGGAAGAAAGAAAAGACCACAACCAATTGATTTTCAATGTTTTAAGCTAACGCCGCGTTAAGGGGTGCAGAT
>NZ_JAWOUH010000835.1:0-560 GCF_033339295.1 Vibrio sp. 704
TATCCGTTGGTGCCGTTTTGTTTGCGGTTAACACAGTGCAAGACTCGAAGGAAGGTCGTTTAGGAAAGTTGCGGATACTTTTGTTGACTCAACTGATACTGAGCTTATTGATTGTCCCGATCAGTGGCTATTTTTTCTCTGGATTTAGCTGGTCTTCTTTAGTCTACAATTTGGTTTTCATTCCTTGGTTTGGCTTTGTTGTCGTTCCAATCATGTTTGCTGCTTTAATTGCGTCATTGCTCTTTCCTATGTTGGCGACGGTTCTATGGTATTTGCTTGACATATTCCTGGTTCCACTAAGTTGGTCGGTTCGATATGCCATAGGAACTTGGCAACCCATTAGTGCCGAGTGGACATTTGTTATTGCTGTAGTGAGTGCCGTGCTCGTTTTAAGACATGTTATGCCTCGTTACGTTTGGATGTTTGTCTGTGTAATTGTTGTGATGACCGGGTTGTTTCCTAAGCAAGATAACCAAACTTGGCGTATTGATGTGCTTGATGTCGGGCATGGGTTGGCGGTACTGGTTGAAAAAGAAGGGAGAGTTTTACTCTATGATACG
>NZ_JAWOUH010000836.1:0-559 GCF_033339295.1 Vibrio sp. 704
CGAAGAGATAAAGACCATCGTGAGAATAAACGCCGTGGCCGTAAAAATGGCGCTCCGGTTTTGCCAGTTCCAACTTGAGCATTTGTTCTGTTCGATAGTCGAACACCATAAAGAAAGTGCCAGGACGTCGACCAAAAACAACCGCGTGGCCATGCTGATTGGTCGCCACGCCATGTCCACGTTCAGGGATAGGTAACGTCGAAATAGGCATACCATGTTCATCAGCCACCACGGCAGCAAACTTATCTCGCCCGACAATGGAACAACCAATCAATTCGGGCTCTCGCTTTGTTGTCGCCGCACAACCAAACGGCAACACGGGAGTTGCCGCTCCAAATAGTGCCGCTTTTAGAAGCGTTCGGCGGGTTTGATCAGTCACAATCGGTTGCATTAAACCCTATAACGACACCAAGCTCGATAGCCACCTCTTCATGGATGAGGTATTTAAGTTGTTCTAGCTTGTTATATTGCGCGAGAACCAAACGATATCCGTCCACACTTTGTAGTGCAGAGAACAGGCTTTTATCTTCAGGCCAAGTCTCTAAAGCCATGTCAAACT
>NZ_JAWOUH010000837.1:0-559 GCF_033339295.1 Vibrio sp. 704
CTAAACACGAAGCACAAACGTTAAGTGTTCGTGATTAAGTGTTTGTAATAAATAATATTGGTGAGTAAACATAACAAAAAAAGCCCGGCAACAGGTACTGGGCTTTGAGATCATAGAGCATGCAATTATGACTGAGTGTCGAGTGGGATTTGTCCCGTCGTTACCTGTTCGACGTCAAACTCAGTTAATCCTTCAATGTAGCTTTCTACCGCTTGTTCTACTTCATCGTCGCTTTGGCTGAAGTATGCGAGGTGGAAAATGGCATCGCCTTCGTTTACCAATGGCAGCGTTTGCTGACCGATCACTAAGCCACTTTTAGGTGCTTTTAGCTCTATTTCATCGTGACCGAGGGGTGAGCTGATGTAAGCTAAGGTTTCACCTTTTTCTACTTTATCGCCTAGGTTCACCACCGTGCGCAAAATACCGTTGCCTGGCGCTCTAACCCAGCTGGTCGATTTCGCGATAACAGGTTCAGGCAGTTTTTTACGGCTGGCTCTTAACATACCGATCGCTTGCATAACACGTTGAACGCCTAAAACACCAGCACTGATAGATAGCG
>NZ_JAWOUH010000838.1:0-559 GCF_033339295.1 Vibrio sp. 704
TACCAGATAGAAAGTTTTATTGAAACTTGGCTACCTTTGCTCGAAAAAAATAATCGCAGCTATCTCACCGTAGCCATTGGGTGTACTGGCGGCAAGCACCGCTCAGTGTATTTAACCCAACAGATTGGCGAGTACTTTGCGGATAAAGGGCATCAAGTTCAGATTCGTCACACCTCGCTCGAGAAAAATGCTAAGGAGCAGCAGTGGAGTTAAGTCGTAAAGTATTGATTCAAAATCGTCTTGGGTTACACGCGCGCGCCGCAGTTAAGTTGGTAGAACTTGCGCAAAGCTTTGATGCTGTAGTAACCATCGACAACGAAGAAGACAAAACCGCCACCGCAGACAGCGTGATGGGGCTGTTGATGTTGGAATCGGCTCAAGGACAATACGTAACGATTCATGCCACAGGCGATCAAGCAGAGTTGGCACTCGACGCTGTATGTCACCTGATTGAAGACAAGTTTGACGAAGGCGAGTAATTTACTCGCTTTTGTAGTTCCAATCTCTAGCCTCCAAACTGAATAGAGCGCAATCCCCTTTCCTAGCTAAAAAGTACAGC
>NZ_JAWOUH010000839.1:0-558 GCF_033339295.1 Vibrio sp. 704
AATCCGGGCGATAAAGTGGTGATGGAAGCACCAAGCTACCTTGGTGCTATGCAAGTATTCGGTTTAGTGCAAGCCAACATCGTGACCGTTTCGCAAACCGAGTGTGGCCCAAACCTTGAAGAACTCGAGCAATGCTTTGCCACGCAGCAACCTAAAATGTTCTACGCCGTGCCCGATTTTCACAACCCAACAGGCGTATGCTGGGCGCTAGAGACTCGCCAAAAAGTTGCCGAGCTTTGTATCCAATACGACGTTGCATTCATTGAAGACGCACCATACCGCGAGCTGCGTTTTTCTGGTGAAGCACTGCCGCTGGTTTCGGATTTCTGCCCACAACACTCCATCGTGTTGCGTTCATTCTCCAAAATCGCCTCACCAGGCTTGCGTATTGGTGTGGTTACCGGCAAACGCAGTTACCTTGAGCCACTCATCAAAATCAAACAAGGTGCAGATCTGCACTCTAGTATTCCTATGCAAGCATTGCTGCATGGTCTACTTCAACATGACAATTTCGAAACACACATTTCAACCATCTGCGCACTTTACAAATCGCGTTAC
>NZ_JAWOUH010000840.1:0-557 GCF_033339295.1 Vibrio sp. 704
CAACCATTGGTCATCCGCACCAATGGTATGAGAATGGTTGAGAAAAGCCGTGCCCGTGACATCCCGAGGCTGGTCAAAAATGGTCAGCCCTTTGTCGCCATCCCCTTCAACTTCGAGAGATTTCAATCGCATAAGGCGCGTACTGCTTTCACCTTGTGCGTTCTTTAAAATCATCTCCATGGTTGCGATAGAGTCGCCCCAACCTTCATCTCTTGCTTTTCGCTCCTGAGCAATTTCTAGCCCTTTTTCTTCATTCGCATAAGTGAATGGCGATGCAACTAGCGAAGCCGACAACATCAAAACTTGCAATACGTGGTTCATTTTTTTCATGGTTCAATTCCTTTTAATTCTGAGTTATGACTGAGTTGCAGTGATGGTGGACGACGCTTTCAAGCGCGCGTTATCAGACGGACTTTCTTGTAAGTACGCTTTTTTATCGAATAGCATTAGTAAGGTTGGGAGGAATAAGAAGTCCACAACCAAAGCGATGAAGATAACAATGGCGCTGAGTTGCCCCATATCCGCATTCAGCCTGAAGCTAGACATTGCCAATACAG
>NZ_JAWOUH010000841.1:0-557 GCF_033339295.1 Vibrio sp. 704
TAAATCGGGCAAAGCGGAGTTGGTTGGATACAGAGCATCACGCAGCATCAATGTAACAGTGACAGATTTAGCCGATCTTAACCAGTATTTGGATATGGCGTTGAAAGCTGGCATTAATCAGGTCGACAACATCCAATTGAAAGTGAGCAATCAAGCGGAATACCAACAAAAAGCACGCATGGCTGCGATCAAAGATGCGAGAGAAAAAGCGGCATCGCTTGCATCTGGCTTTGATAAAAAACTCGGCGGCATCTGGCAAATTAACTATAACCAAATGCATGTACAGCCTGTGTTGATGCGCTCAATGGCGATGGACAGCAAGCAAGGTTCGAACAGTTACCAAGACTCGACTCTTGTAATTCGTGACCAAGTGGATGTGGTTTACAAATTAAAATAATTTGTTTTGGTAACACAAAAAGAAAAGGCAGGGATAATATCCCTGCCTTTATTGTATGGATTCTTCTTAATGAAGAATACGAGCACGAATCGTGCCTTCAATACTTTTCAGCTTAGTTAGTGCTTCTTCTGAACGCTCAGTTTCCACATCAATAACTACG
>NZ_JAWOUH010000842.1:0-556 GCF_033339295.1 Vibrio sp. 704
TAGCACTTGCTAAGCCTTTTTTATTGCGTTCATTTTATTTGAAACATCAACGATTAGAATTCATCTAGATATTCGTCTAACAACGCTTCTTCTTCCGGATTCACTTCTTCTACCGTGTCGATTTCTGCTTTAAAGTTTTGACGCTGAATGTAGACATCTCGAGTCAGTACATAAGGATCTGGAGAACTATCAAGCTGTGCTTCTTGCGGTACAAGCAACGCTCGTTTTTCCAAACCTTCTAATGCCCACTTCCCTAAACCAGCCCAAATATTCAAGTAAGATAATGGGAGATACATACCATCGACGGTATCTGTCACTTCTCGCAAAGTATAAGGACCATAACCAGGTATCATAAAGTATGGGCCATTCCCTACGCCATAATGACCAACAGCACTGCTGAACTCTTTATTGTCGTACTTGGTGATACCCGCCGCAGTTGCGATGTCAAATACACCGAGAATACCGAACGTAGAGTTAATCCAAAAACGGTTAAAGTGATCCACCGCTTTGCTACCGTTACCCATCAAAAGGTTGTTCACCATGCTTGATGGTTCAT
>NZ_JAWOUH010000843.1:0-556 GCF_033339295.1 Vibrio sp. 704
CCAATCATCGGCGCAACCAACGGGGCAACAGTGATAACTAATGTGACGAAAGACATTGCGCGCGCAAAGTCTTCACGGTCAAACATGTCACGCACCACAGCTTGAATAATGACCGCCGCAGCCGCGCCAGCAAAACCTTGAGCGGTACGAACATAGGTTAACGCATCAATGCCGTTTGTGGTCGCACTCACCACCGCTGCTAATCCAAAGAAAAGCACACCCAAAATCAGTACCGGTCTGCGGCCAAAGCTATCGGCAAGCGGCCCATGAATTAACTGACCAATCGCAAAACCCGCCGTATAAGCCGTCAATGTAATTTGAACCGCACCAGGTGCAACGCCCAAATCTTTTGCGATGGTCGGCATTGCCGGTAGATACATGTCGATCGCCAATGGCGTTAGCGCGCCAATTGCACCGAGCACAAGAAACAGTAAAAAACTGATTTGAGATTGGGGAGCGCCTTGAGCCTTCTCTGTCATTCTTTTACCTCTACTTGTGTCCTTGCCATCAGCCAATTCTTCACAGAAACTAGCAAGGATGCTTCTCGTAGCGTTGA
>NZ_JAWOUH010000844.1:0-556 GCF_033339295.1 Vibrio sp. 704
CAGTGAGCCTAATATCGTTGAATCAGTTAGTTGTATATAACTACCGTTATCAACATGGCCATACACATACAGATTGTGAGCGCTAAAAGAATTACGGTTTAGATCTAAGGATAAATTATGGCTAGGGCTACCGATAGTATTTCCACCACCTAAAGATGTATATCGACGTAATACTAATTGTGAGGTGCTTCCCCCTGTAACAATATTATCACCGTAATAGAGATTTACATTACTAGGACACACGTAAACAGAAAGGCCATTGGAATAATAACCATTTGTTGGGCATGGACTAAAAACAGGCACCCATTGACGTTGCCACCTCCCTTTCTCCCTGACCCAATCAACGGTAGGGGTTAGATCATACGTTACAGCAGCAAGTCCTTGAGCACATAACAAAGAGTAGGTTATAGCACCAAGTATTATTCTTTTTTTCATTGCGTTAATCCTTAATCCATATCTCTTGTCTGCGTTCAACTAAATTAATCCCACTACCACATTGCACTGCCGCCTCAATCCGATAAAACACTTGATTATCAAGTTTTTTATCGCCCCCTTT
>NZ_JAWOUH010000845.1:0-556 GCF_033339295.1 Vibrio sp. 704
ATTTCCGGCTTTTACTTCTTCCAGCCAACGTCCTTCAACGAGATAAGGAGGAAGCCAACCGGTTTCAACAGATAAACAGTTACCTTTGTCGTACCACATACAAGCCATGCCAAGCAGAGGGAAATTAATGAAAGTGCGGATGCCTATCCTATCTGGTCCTAATTCTCTAAGATGATATTTCTCTTGGAACTGTAGGTTTTTAACGAGCGCTTCCTCAAAATCATAACCAATATTAGTAGTGAGCGCTGCGAAGGTTTCTAGGATCCCCATCGCAATTTCCAACGCCCAGTTATCTCCTTGAGCTACCGCCGCGTCCATTGCTGAAACCAGCTTATCAGGATAATCTGATGTGCGATTGTGGAACGACTGAATGACGTCTACTAGCATATAAGACAGCTCACCCGCTTTGGTAGAGCTCTGTCTCATCAAAGAAATCGGAAAGTTTGCCAACACATCCATACTAGCTTTGTCACGGACGATGACAGAGGTAAAATAGGCATCCAGCCACATTGAAGGACAAATGAAGCCTGTTTTTAAAATACCTTCCCCATCCCAT
>NZ_JAWOUH010000846.1:0-556 GCF_033339295.1 Vibrio sp. 704
CCGTTTAGAAGAGCTTGAACAAAAAGCTTACGAAATCGCAGAACAAGAGTTCAACATGAACTCGCCAAAGCAATTACAAGCCATCCTATTTGAAAAAATGGGTCTACCTGTTGTGAAAAAAACGCCATCTGGCACACCTTCAACCAATGAAGAGGTGTTGCAGGAGCTTGCGTTGGATTACCCACTGCCAAAACTGATCCTAGAATACCGTGGCTTAGCGAAGCTGAAGTCGACATACACAGACAAGCTGCCGAAGATGATCAACCCTTCAACTGGTCGTGTACACACCTCTTACCATCAAGCGGTGACTGCGACAGGTCGTTTGTCGTCTACCGATCCAAACTTGCAGAACATTCCAATCCGTAACGAAGAAGGTCGTCGTATTCGTCAGGCGTTTGTAGCTCCTGCTGGTTACAAGGTTCTGGCTGTCGACTACTCGCAAATCGAGCTGCGTATTATGGCGCACCTTTCTGGCGACCAAGCGCTGCTTGATGCCTTCCGTGACGGTAAAGACATTCACGCCGCAACCGCAGCAGAAATCATGGGAGTGTCTATT
>NZ_JAWOUH010000847.1:0-556 GCF_033339295.1 Vibrio sp. 704
GCGATGGCAAAATTTTCGTAACGGATGTTGAGCGTGTGGTTCGTCTCCCTACTGGTGAAGAAGACTAAGACGCGATTTAAGATTTCACTACAATTGCCTTTTTGATTAAGCTAAACGGGAGCCCAATAAGGCTCCTTTTTTATTTCATGCATTGAGGTACGCTCTCATGTTTAAGCGTTTTGTTCTCTCTTTAGCCTTTCTAATCATGGCTGCGGTAGTGAGTTTTCAAGTCATCTTTACCGTGCCAGAACACCCACAGATCATCACACAAACTGGTTCTGAAATTACCGAAGATATTCGATGTATAGAGTTTAGCGGAGCAAAAGCTCTGGACGATAACGGTGAACTCAACCTTTTAGTTTGGAACATCTACAAGCAAAATCGCGCTAACTGGCAATCTGAGTTGGAGTTGTTCTCGGCAGATAAGCAATTGTTATTGCTGCAAGAAGCTAGCATGACAGACAGTTTTAAACAATGGTTGGTAGATGGCAGCTGGGTCAGCAACCAAGTCAGCGCGTTTAAAGCGTTAGGCAGCGGAGCTGGCGTGATTAGTATT
>NZ_JAWOUH010000848.1:0-554 GCF_033339295.1 Vibrio sp. 704
CCAGAGGGCAAGGTTACGAGCTTGAAGAATCATTCCCTGGTGATCGCTCAACGGTACGTAAACTGACTAAATATGCGGGTGCCGGTGGTCGTTTAAATATCAGCTTTGACAGCTTGTTATTGGGCGAGCGTATTTTCTACGATCCAGAAACAGATACGCTGACGATCAAAGGGACACCGCCAAACTTGAAAGATCAGTTAAGTCGTAACTAATTCTTATGAAGAGAGCCCTAGGCTCTCTTTTTTTATGTGAAGCAAGCACTGCCAGAGCTCAGAACATGGTATATGCTTGTAATTAATGGATTATATGAGGACTGAGCGTTGCATCAATTAAGAGCAGGGATTAAGCGGATTATTTGGTTCTTATTCATTTTGTGGTGTGTATTTTCTGCAACTCTTTGGTTTCAGGCAAAGCAGACGATGCAAACGCTTTCCACATTGAATGAACTCGGCAGTAAAGTTGAGGAAGTACGTAACTTCTTTAATTTTGAGTTGCCGTATCGAGTTAAGCATGTCGATCAAGTCTCACTCAAACTTCAGCTTGTGTACGCGGTT
>NZ_JAWOUH010000849.1:0-554 GCF_033339295.1 Vibrio sp. 704
GCAAATCGGCTTTTGCTACAACATTTACGCTGTTGCAAATCGGCTTTTGCTACAACATTTACGCTGTCTAGCGGGTGAATAAAATCGTCAAAGATGAACGTACGGAGTTCTCCCGGCAGATTGTGGCGATTTTTCTCCCAACGCAGTGACTTCAAATTAGCGACATCGCCTTTTTGTACGTTTGGCAAATAGTCGTTGTAGAGCGGAATGTGTCGGCGATTAAAGCCAACATAAAGTGGTTGATTGGCGATAGCTGCAATCTCATAGAGTTGCTCTACCTGTTGGGCACTGTCCGCCAGAGGTTTGTCGACAAAAGTAGGAATGCGTTGTTTTAGAAAATATTCAGCGATTTGAAAGTGAACATGAGTTGCGGCATGAATCATCACCGCATCTACACCAAACGCAGGAAGCTGTCGGTAGTCCTGACAGCTTTCCTTAATGCGATATTGCTGAGCTAGTGAAGAGAGGGTTTCGGCGTCTCGGGTACAAAAGACCAGCTCAACATTAGGAAGTTGAGTAATGACAGGAAGGTAAGCCTTTTGTGCAATGTCGCC
>NZ_JAWOUH010000850.1:0-554 GCF_033339295.1 Vibrio sp. 704
TGCTTGGCTTCTGATAGGTTATTTATACAAAGCCGAGCAGACGAAAATTGATCTGAACATCAAAAGTAAGTTCCTAAAAACACCAAAAGCGATGATTGTTTACGTCACATTCGCTGGCACCATCATTCTTTGGTTGATGGGCTCAGCGCATGGCATGAACTCATACACCGTCGCTTTAATTCCGGTTGCCGTGTTCTCGCTGACAGGGATCATCAACAAAGAAGACCTCAAAAAGATCTCTTGGGATGTGCTTTGGTTAGTCTCGGGTGGTATTGCTCTAGGTTTAGCGCTCGACAAAACAGGGCTTGCGAAGCTGGTGGTGCACAGTATTCCATTTGATGAATTCTCGCCTTATGTGGTGCTATTCGGCGCGGCATTCCTTTGCTTACTAATGGCAAACTTCATGTCGCACACGGCCACAGCCAACTTGCTGATGCCAATAATGGCTGCACTTGGTACGTCCATGGCTTCTTTGACGCCATTAGGTGGTGAAGTCACGCTTATTCTTGTTGTGACCTTCGCGGCTTCGCTTGGTATGTCACTGCCTATCAGTA
>NZ_JAWOUH010000851.1:0-554 GCF_033339295.1 Vibrio sp. 704
GCGGTACTTTGGTGTGGTATGAGTGCGCATTATAGATCGGGTCTCCTTTTCCTTCACTCACATCAGCAGCGAACGGTTCACGATGATAATTAATCTCATGGTTAATTTTTCGAGACTCCCAAAGTGCAATAAAATCATTAAGCCAAGGATTTGGGCAAGCCGTGTAGTATGGTGGATCTGACAAATCCAAAATAGCTTCATCCGTGCCAATAGGAAAGCCTTCAATCGATCTAAATTCTGGATCTTTTAATTTCTCACGCAGTTGTTCGATGAAATGAGTACGTCGAGCTTCATCACTCTCAAAAGTCATCCCCAGGCAATCTACTGGCCCAGAGTCTTTTTTTTCGTTTTCAGCACCAAACAGGTTTTCTTGATTCATTATTTACTCTCGATAGAAGCCAGTAACTCACACTGGCTTCTTGTGATTAGGTTAAAATTGGATTAATCAATAATGATTCGCACTTTGCTGCTATCTTTGCCTTTGCAATGCTTATTAAGCAGTTCATCAAAGCGAGCTTTAACATCATCCAATGTTTGCGGCGTTCCTTTACCTA
>NZ_JAWOUH010000852.1:0-554 GCF_033339295.1 Vibrio sp. 704
AATCAAGCAGGCTAACTTTGCAGAAGCCGCAGCGATGCTTAATGCGGCGCAGTTTATGACCAATGATATGTCATGTACGGGAGCTGATGGCCAAGACAACGTCGAGTGTACGGTCTTCAAAGGTAATGCTGGCCAGTGCAAGAAAGCCGTTGGCGGCATAGTGGATTGCTGTGAAAAGCCAAGTGGCGTGTCGCTATCGGATTACATCACGATGATAGTTGCGGTCAACAAGCTTGATACGGCAGTCATGGCCATGAATCCGTCTTCGGCAATCTATGGTTCGTGGAATACGCTCAGGGAACCAATCACCAGTACCTGGAGTGCGGTTAAAGAGCCTTTTGTGTCTGCATGGGACTCTCTCATGGGGGCTGGGCCATCAACGGCTGCTGGCGCGGGAGCGGAGCAAGCTGCGACTGGCTTTATGCAGGTGTTGACCAACAAAACGGCTGAATGGGTAGGAACTACCTTTGGTTCGGGGGCGCAATCGGCACTGTTTAGTAACGTTGGTGGCGCGGTTGGAGCCGATGGTGTTGTTTCGGGTGGTAACTTCGCGC
>NZ_JAWOUH010000853.1:0-553 GCF_033339295.1 Vibrio sp. 704
ATTTTCTGGCTACCGCTTGACCACTCTGGTTGGTGGACAAACCATTCAAGTCGATTTTTGTTCCGCGCAACTGCAGCAATGGCTTCACTCAACTTTGAATGCGACAGCGTTTGAATCTCTCCCAAACTCGTTGCAGTTAGCTCTGCTCAGTACGCAGATTGAACCTCATGCTGACGCGTTCAAACGACTATTTGGTCAGTTACCTATCCTCAGCAAATTACAACCGCTGGAACAAAGCGAAACGCAGCGCAATACCTTAATGCTGACGCTAAACAAACCGAGCGCATCACTTTGTTTGTGGGTAAGTGAAGGTCAAAGCGTTTTAGTTGATGCACTGCCGCCATGCTCGTCGCAACTGACTCAGCATATTGCCCTTCCTGTCTGGCTAAGCCTTGGCAAAACGCACCTGAACTTAAATCAATTCCATTCGTTAGAGCTTGGAGACGTGATCTTTTTTGACCAATGCTACATCGCCCAGCAACAAGCGATTTTTCAGGTATCCAATAAGAATCTGTGGCGTTGCCAGCTTGAAGACAACACCCTCTACATCATT
>NZ_JAWOUH010000854.1:0-553 GCF_033339295.1 Vibrio sp. 704
TCGACCCTCTTGGTGCGCTATTTGTGGTGATTGTGTATGAGTTTATCGTGTCGCACAGCGCCGTAAACAGCATGGAAGTCTTTGGCACCATCATTGCCGTAGGTGTCATTTTAGGTGTGGCGTCTGGTGCAGCCGTGGCGACGGTATTGCGTCGAGCGTGGTTGCCGGAATACTTGCAGCCTTTTGCGGTTTTAATGGTGGTACTGGGCGTATTTTCGGTCTCTAACCACATCGAATCTGAAGCGGGGGTATTAACCGTTACCGTGATGGGTATGTGGCTTGCCAACGCGAAAGACATCAACATTCAGCAAATTCTGCATTTTAAAGAGCACTTGACCATTTTGCTGATCACCGGTTTGTTCATCTTCCTTGCGGCTCGAATCAGCTTGGATGATTTTGCAGCGCTGGGCAGTGGTGCGTTGCTGCTGTTTGTCTTTATGCAGTTGGTGTCGCGCCCGTTATCGATTTTTCTTTCTACGATGCGCAGCAACTTGAACCTTAAAGACAAGCTCTTTTTGTCTTGGGTGGCACCACGCGGTATTGTTGCTGCGTC
>NZ_JAWOUH010000855.1:0-552 GCF_033339295.1 Vibrio sp. 704
GATGCTTTCTATGATGTAGAAGAGAAAGCGAAAGCAGGCAATGCTCATGCACAAAAAGTGCTTCAATCTTGGGCGGATGCTGAATGGTTCCTATCTAAGCCTAAGCTTGAAGAAAAAATCACGCTGACTGTCTTTAAAGTGACAGGTGAAACGAACACGGATGATCTTTCTCCAGCTCCTGATGCATGGTCTCGCCCTGATATTCCAGTACACGCACTTGCGATGCTGAAAAACGAACGTGAGGGTATTAACCCTGACCAGCCAGGCACCATCGGTCCAATCAAACAAATCGAAGAGCTAAAATCAAAAGGTCACCAGCTAGTGTACGTTGGTGATGTTGTTGGTACTGGTTCTTCTCGTAAATCTGCAACTAACTCAGTGCTATGGTTCATGGGCGATGATATCCCTTACGTACCTAACAAACGCGCTGGTGGTTACGTGCTTGGCGGTAAAATTGCACCTATCTTCTTCAACACAATGGAAGATGCGGGCGCGCTGCCTATCGAAGTTGATGTAACGAAGTTGAATATGGGCGACGTTATCGACGTTTAC
>NZ_JAWOUH010000856.1:0-552 GCF_033339295.1 Vibrio sp. 704
AAATCGTAGATAACACACCTGTGAAACACGTGGTGCTAACTAGCCTTGTCCAAATGCTGCCACGAGCGAAAGGTACGATTGTCGATTTCGTGGTGAAATACGTAAAAGGTATGGTTCCTAAGTACGATCTACCGGGCGCAATTTCAATGCGCAAAGCTCTGCGCAAAGGTCGTCGTCTGCAATACGTGAAGCCGTTTATGTCTGGTGATGATATTGCATTTCTGCAATACACTGGTGGTACTACGGGTGTCGCAAAAGGTGCAATCCTAACGCATCGCAACATGATTGCGAACGTGCTTCAGGCGAAAGGGGCTTACGGTCCAGTACTTTCTCCAGGTCGTGAATTAGTGGTAACCGCATTGCCGCTTTACCACGTGTTCGCACTGACAGTGAACTGTTTGCTGTTTATCGAAATGGGTGGTCGTAACTTACTGATCACCAACCCGCGTGATATTCCTGGCTTTGTAAAAGAGCTGCAAAAGTACCAATTCACAGCGATCACAGGTGTGAATACCTTATTCAATGCGCTAGTGAACAATGAAGATTTCCATG
>NZ_JAWOUH010000857.1:0-552 GCF_033339295.1 Vibrio sp. 704
CTTGGTCAATACATCCAAGCTGGTAGCGATATTGTTCGTCTAGAAGATAGCAGCGTAATGCGTCTGCGCTTTACCGTGCCTCAAACAGACATCTCGCGTATCAAACTTGACCAAGAAGTGGATATTTTTGTAGATGCCTACCCAGATCAGCCATTCAAAGGCTCAATTTCTGCCATTGAACCTGCAGTAAATGTACAAAGTGGTCTGATCCAAGTACAAGCTGACATTCCAAACAGCGATGGCAAACTTCGCAGCGGTATGTTCGCACGTGCAAACATCATCATGCCTAAATTGGCAAACCAAGTGACGCTACCTCAAACAGCAATCACCTTCACTTTATACGGCGATAACGTCTACATCGTGACAGAAGAAGATGGTGAAAAGCGCGTGAAACAACACGTAGTTAAAGTGGGCGAACGTACTAAAGACATCGCACACATCTTGGAAGGCGTGAAACCAGGTGATGTTGTGGTGACGTCGGGCCAAGTCCGTTTAAGTACCCACGCGAAAGTTAGCATTGTTGAAAGCAATGCCATTACTCCACCTGCTGAA
>NZ_JAWOUH010000858.1:0-552 GCF_033339295.1 Vibrio sp. 704
TAGAGATGGAGAAAGCAACGCCTATCCCGCTCATATCGAATCAAACCGAGCGACATACCGATTAATCGTCGAGAACTTTCTATCACTGGGTACTAACCCGGTGATTGCGTCTTCGCGATGCTTCATCAACTTTCCTCATCAGAGCTTGGTACGCCGTTTGCCTCGCAGCTTGCCAAAAAACAAAATCGTCGTAGAAGTCTTAGAGACTTGCCAACCTACCGATGATCTTCTCGATGCAATTCGCGAGTTATATCGAGAAGGTTATTTGATCGCGCTGGATGATTTCACCTTAACGCCGGAGTGGCGTCGCTTCTTACCTTATGTGCACATCGTTAAACTCGATATCATGGCGATGGGGCTAGAAAAAGCGTGTGAACTGGTTAAAACCCACCTCGCCAAGCGCGTCAAATATCACTTTTTAGCGGAACGCGTCGAAACCGCAGAAGAGTTTGAGCAAGCCAAAGCGGCGGGTTTTAAATTCTTTCAAGGCTACTTTTTTAGCAAGCCATTGGTGTCGCAAACCAAATACGTCAGTCCGGAGCAGGTGTTAGC
>NZ_JAWOUH010000859.1:0-551 GCF_033339295.1 Vibrio sp. 704
ACTCGCCTTTTTTGAGAGTAAGCCCCTGACACCTCCTGTGACAAGGGCACCGAACGAAAGTCATACACCTTCAATCCGACACTCTAATGCTACTCCTTTCGAAGCAAGCAAAATTTGAGCAAGTTAACATTTGGCAGAACATACGCTTAGTAACTTATTAGTTATTTCAGTAGCTTACTAACAAATTTGTCCACCACTCACCACAACATCGCTTTCGTGATCAATGACAACTTGTGCCACCAACTTTAGGCCAGCCACGATCATATCGAGGCTCATTGACGGGTGATTGCCATCCGTCGCTTGCTCAGGCAACAACGGAATATGCACAAATCCATGCCGAATCGATTTGTCCCTCAGATAATGCTGCACACCATAAAACAGGTGGTTGCACACAAACGTCCCCGCGCTATTAGAAACCTGACAAGGGATGCCACTCTCATGCAACGTTTGAGCAATACGCTTGATTGGCAAAGACGAAAAATACGCATCCGGGCCTTGTTCGATGATTGGCTCATCGATTGGCTGATTGCCACCGTTGTCTGGAATTCCGA
>NZ_JAWOUH010000860.1:0-551 GCF_033339295.1 Vibrio sp. 704
CATCTTGTTGATCAGCTGCTCGTTATTGATTGTTGTGGCCATCGATATACCGTTCCAGATTTGGCAGCATGCCGATCAGTTGAAGATGACCAAGCAAGAAGTGAAAGACGAATACAAAGAAACCGAAGGTAAGCCAGAGGTGAAAGGTCGTATTCGTATGCTGCAAAGGGAAGCGGCACAACGCCGAATGATGGCCGATGTGCCTCAAGCAGACGTTATTGTCACCAACCCGGAGCACTATTCTGTGGCGCTGCGTTATAAGCAGAAAACCGATCGCGCGCCAGTCGTGATTGCGAAAGGTACGGATCACATGGCGATGAAAATTCGAGAAGTGGCACGTGAGCACGACATTACGATTGTGCCTGCTCCGCCACTTGCACGTGCGCTTTACCATACCACTGAGTTGGAACAAGAAATTCCTGATGGTCTGTTTACCGCGGTCGCGCAAGTGCTGGCGTTTGTGTTCCAGTTAAAACAGTACCGCAAACGTGGTGGTCAGCGACCGAAAATTCAAGATTATGACTTGCCAATCCCGCCGGAACATCGTCATT
>NZ_JAWOUH010000861.1:0-551 GCF_033339295.1 Vibrio sp. 704
CATCGATAAAAAAGCAGTTGGGATCGCTCTCTGCCTGTTTTCGACCTTGCTCAACCGCAACACCATAATCTTGCTCGTACTCAACCACGTTGACACCGTGCGATCGAAGTTTGTTTTTCTTCCACTCTCTCGCATCGGCGGACATATGAACCGATACTGAAAAACCAAGCTTGGCACTCATCATGCCTATCGACATGCCTAGGTTTCCCGTTGAACCAACCGCGATGCTGTATTGTTGGAAAAATTGTCGGAACTCACCACTCAGCAGCTTGCTGTAATCATCACTCTCACTTAACAACCCTGCGACAATCGCCAGTTTTTCCGCATGAACTAACACTTCATAAATGCCACCACGGGCTTTTATCGAGCCGGATATTGGTACGTGACTATCAAGCTTGAGCATGAGGCGGCCGAATATTGGGACGTTGTACTGAGTTTCCAAAGCCGCTTTCATCTTTGTAATGTCCACTACAGGCGACTCAATGAGACCAGAAGCGGCTTTGGTTTCAGGAAAAGCTTTCATAAGATAAGGAGCAAAGCGCTTGAGCCTC
>NZ_JAWOUH010000862.1:0-551 GCF_033339295.1 Vibrio sp. 704
GGATCATACTTGAGCTCATGGGCATTCCTTTAGTTATATACAACGCAGCTTATAAGTGTCCCCTGAGTCTAATTTATTGAAGCCTAGTTGGGAATGGTAAAAAGCATTTTTAACGCATTTTTATTCACTAATGAACACGCGAATGCGATGCTTATCAGGATCGGTCGCTACAAAATTTAACCCATACACCGAGGTCATTGGTGGCTGAATAAAGTCTACGCCCATCTCTTTCCACTTGTTGTAAACCAGCTCCAGTTGATGTCCGTCTGCTACAGACAACGATAACTCGGCTCCTCCACCTTTCACCATGCTGACTGGAGTGAGCGCGTCACTTTGTTTGAGCGTAAGTTTGACGCTATGGGAAAGTGGCATAGAAGCAAATGTAGGAGATAAAAGCGTGACCTCACAATCAAACAGTCTCGAGTAAAATGTTTGGCTCACGTGAATGTTTTCTACATAGAGAACGAATGAATTGATAGTCAGCATGGATTATTCCTCAACTTTGTTAAATAGATGAGGCTGAATTTACCGAAAGAGCATGACAGGTGCTG
>NZ_JAWOUH010000863.1:0-550 GCF_033339295.1 Vibrio sp. 704
TGCGCTAATGGGTGAAAACGGTGCAGGTAAATCAACGTTGCTTAAAACTCTCAGTGGCTTACACCAACCTACTGCAGGCGAGTTGGTCGTCGATGGTAAAGCTTTGGTGTTCAACTCAGCGACTGATGCGCTTGAGCAAGGTATCGCCATTATTTACCAAGAGCTGAACTTGGTACCTGAGCTTAGTGTGGCAGAAAACATCTACCTAGGTCAGTTGCCAACAAAAGGTGGCAGTGTAGATGTGGAAACATTGAACGCTCGAGCGCGAGAACAGCTAAAACGTTTGGGGGAGGATTTTGATCCTTCTCGCCCACTTAAAGAGTTTTCTATCGGCCAGTGGCAAATGGTGGAAATTGCCAAAGCACTAAGCCGCAATGCTCAGATTATCGCGTTTGATGAACCAACCAGCAGTTTGTCTCAACGCGAGATTCAAAACTTATTCAAAGTTATTCGCGAATTGCGCGATGACGGCAAAATCATTCTGTACGTTTCCCATCGTATGGAAGAGATCTTCGATTTGTGCGATGCCATTACCATCTTCAAAGATGGG
>NZ_JAWOUH010000864.1:0-550 GCF_033339295.1 Vibrio sp. 704
GCGTTTGCACCAATCGGCTTATCTCAAGACGCAACTGGCGAATTCATGGGCTCACTCTTCTGGGTGTTGTGTTTTTCATTGTTCTTGAGCTGGGTTACGGCAATTACACTCACGCCTTTCTTAGCAGACCTGCTTCTAAAAGAAGAAGAGAAAGACACGAACGGTGAAGACGAAGACCCTTACAAAGGCTGGTTGTTCGTTGTATTTGGCGCGTTGCTTAAGTTCTCGTTACGTTTTCGTTGGATGACTGTCGCTGCGATGGTGGCGTTGTTAGTGGGTGCCGTTATTGCGTTTGGCAATGTGAAGCAGCAATTCTTCCCACCTTCGAATACGCCGATGTTCTACGTTGATATGTGGATGCCAGAAGGTACGGATATCCGTCAGACCATTAAGCAAGCGGAAAAAGTAGAAAGCTATATTCGTCAGCAAGATGACATCGATTTTGTCTCGGTTTCGATTGGCCAAGGTCTACAACGTTTTGCATTGACGTACCAACCGGAGAAAAGCTACGAGGCTTACGCTCAGTTCCAAGTGCGAACAACTGACCGTG
>NZ_JAWOUH010000865.1:0-550 GCF_033339295.1 Vibrio sp. 704
ATTCGCATCAATGGCTTCGAGCCCATGATGCAGCGTGACAAGATCATGCAGAACTTGTCGTACATCTCGGATGTGAATGTTTTGCCAGATTGGATGACAGTCTCTCAGCTTCTGAGTTATACCGAAGGGGTTCACCCGGGTTTCAATCGCAGCAAAGCGGATGCGCTGCTTCGTCAAACCGACATCAAACCACGTGCGAAAATCAGAGCCCTTTCGAAAGGGATGAAAGTGCAATTGCACCTTGCCATTGTGATCGCAACCAATACACAAATCCTGATTTTGGATGAACCAACTCTTGGTTTGGATCTGGTTTACCGCGACACCTTCTACCGTCATTTACTGGAATGGTTTCACGATGGTGAACGCGTTCTGATCATCACTAGCCATGAGGTTTCCGAGATCGAACATCTGTTAACCGATGTGTTGATTCTTAAACACGGTCGCCCGGTGCTGCAAACCTCAATGGACAGCATCAGTGAAGACTACTTTATTCTCGATGCCAATGACGAACACCGTGCGCAAATTGAAGCGATGCACCCACTCTCTTCTC
>NZ_JAWOUH010000866.1:0-550 GCF_033339295.1 Vibrio sp. 704
AGTCAGCAATCCGTTTCAACACCATGGAAGATGTGATTCAACAAATATCTTCGCAGTTAAAATCTGGTGATATGGTGATGCTGTCTCCTGCATGTGCTAGCTTTGATCAATTCGACAATTTTATGGCAAGAGGCGATGCATTTGCTGTTCTTGCTCAGAAATATGCATAACTAAAGGTTACTCGTTTCGTGGGTTTAAGTAACGTTAAACACAACATTGGTAATTGGCTTAAGCATCCAGCGCCAGAAGCGTTGTTTGATCGCCAGTTGGTGTGGATTGCGTTGGGTTTGATGTTGACTGGTTTGATTATGGTGACCTCTGCGTCTTTCCCAATCCGCTCACGATTGACCGATCAGCCGTTCCACTTCATGTTCCGTCATGCCACCTTCTTAGTGTTGGCGATCGGGACCTCTGCGGTGATACTTCAAGTACCTTTAGAGCAATGGTTTAAGAAAAGTCATTACTTGCTTTGGGTCTCATTCGGCTTGCTGATTGTTGTACTTCTCGCAGGTAAGTCAGTAAATGGCGCTTCTCGTTGGATTCCGCTTGG
>NZ_JAWOUH010000867.1:0-550 GCF_033339295.1 Vibrio sp. 704
GTCCAATGGCTTGGTCTTGTTTAGGTGGCGGCTCAATCTTCAGTGGGGAAAGCGAGCAAGCGATTCGCGTTCGTAACGAGCTAGAAGCGATTCGTGAAGAAGTGGGTGCGACCAGCATTGACCAAGTGATTTACGCTTGGGTACGTCGCTTGCCATCTAAGCCAATTCCAATCATTGGTTCAGGGAAAATTGAGCGTGTGCAAACGGCCGTGAATGCACTGAATATCGAATTGACTCGCGAGCAATGGTATCGAGTTTGGGTTGCTTCGAAAGGTCACGGTGTGCCATAGAAAGCGCATTAGCATCGTGGTGTTACTTAAGGCATCTTATTAGATGCCTTTTTTGATGTTTCCTCTTTCCTTTCTTAACTTTAGCAAGTAACGAACTTTTTCTCGGTTTTCTGGAGCTTAGATAAACGCAACCCTATGCGTATCAAGGTCTGAGAATGGTCAGTAGGCTTTGTTCGATGTCACTAAATCGAGAGTGAAATGCGTTGTTTCTTGTTGGCTAGGTTCACTCATCTATTGATCTTGCGTATGCTTACTGCATA
>NZ_JAWOUH010000868.1:0-550 GCF_033339295.1 Vibrio sp. 704
CTCATTCAAACCAAGCACATCGGTCATGGTATAAAAGCCCGCCGGCTTGGAATGTAGCCACACAGCAGCCTTCACGGCACCATTAGCAAAAGTCATGCGGTCCGTCGCTTTGTGCGTTATTTCGACTCGCTCACCAATATCAGCAAACATTGCTGTGTGCTCGCCGACAATGTCACCTGCACGAATGGTTGCAAAACCGATTTCATCTTTAGTACGCTCACCAGTAATGCCTTCACGCGCATACACCGCAACATCACTTAACTTGTTGCCCATAGCGCCAGCAATCGCCTCACCCATACCAATCGCAGTACCTGACGGAGCATCAACTTTATGGCGGTGATGAGCTTCGACAATCTCGACATCGCAGTAATCACCCATTACTTTTGCAGCTTTCTCAAGCAACTTAAATACTAGGTTCACACCAACAGAGTAGTTAGGCGCCATCACAACAGGTACGTGCTTCGCAACTGCATCAATCAGTGCTCGCTCTTCTTCACTAAAGCCAGTGGTACCAATTACGATAGACTTCCCATGCTGTTTACATAACTCT
>NZ_JAWOUH010000869.1:0-550 GCF_033339295.1 Vibrio sp. 704
ATTTATGTGCCTGAAGGGATCGATGAAGCGAAAGTTCGCGCGCATCTACTTGAAACTTACAACCTTGAAATTGGTGCAGGGCTAGGTGCGTTGGCTGGCAAAGCATGGCGTATTGGGTTGATGGGATACGGTGCTCGTGCGGAAAACGTCGCACTGTGCTTGAAGGCTCTGGAAGAGTCTTTAACTGAGTAAGAGTTGCGCATTAGAGCGTCTCAAGAGCTTGGAACTCTATTACTCATAGGCCAACAGGGACTAAAATCATTGGGCTGAAAACAAAAAAGCGAAGGAAGTCCTTCGCTTTTTTGTTTGTCTATTCCGCATCAGACACGCTAGGCGTTGTCGATTGGGCTTGTGAGGGTGGTTGATAATTTACTTGGCTAAAGTCGATGTTCGGAAATAGGAATTGAGCCTCAGCACGAATTTGTTCTGCTTTACTGCTGTCATCCAGTCCTTGATAAGCCAAGATCAAGTTATTGTAGAATGCAGGGCGTGGCTTATCTTTAATGATCTGCAATGACCAATCAACATAAGGTTGAATCAAACTTGGATC
>NZ_JAWOUH010000870.1:0-549 GCF_033339295.1 Vibrio sp. 704
GCGGAAGAGTTAAAAAAAGTCGGCCTTTAAGCCGACTTTTTTCATTGTACCGAAAACTAAAAAGTGAGTGTCCACTTCGCACTTGCCCATCTATCTTGTTCTTCCAGCAAATCGGCATGCAGCAACTTATTATTATCTAACCATGCTTCATCGGTACAAGTGAGCATCCATTCATCGCCTTTGATCGATAAAGTGATGTCAGGTAGTGGGTCGTCGTTGCGTTGCCCATTAAGGACTATGGACAGACGAAGAATCTTAATCAGGCTTAACACATCACTTTGTTTGTAGAGGTTGAACTCTGGCAACTCATTGAGCCTTAGCGCTTTGCGTTGAAAGCGTGCAAGCGTCGCCAAGACGAGTTGTTGCTCACGGTTAAAACCTTGCAGGGTTGAATGCAGAAGAATATAAAACGAGTGGCGATGGAAGCTGCGTAGGTTGATGCTTAGCCCAACTTCATGCAGCAGAGCGGCCCATTCTAATAAATCAAACAGTTCGCTTTTCTTTTTAATCCCAAGCTCAGAATGTACTTGTTCAAGCATCTCGCGTGCG
>NZ_JAWOUH010000871.1:0-549 GCF_033339295.1 Vibrio sp. 704
GAGGATAACTCGGTTTCCGTTAGCGATGATGGTCGTGGCATTCCAACAGAAATGCACCCAGAAGAAAAAGTATCAGCAGCAGAAGTTATCATGACCGTACTGCACGCTGGTGGTAAGTTCGATGATAACTCGTACAAAGTATCAGGCGGTCTTCACGGCGTGGGTGTTTCGGTAGTAAACGCACTGTCAGAAAAAGTGGTACTAACCATCCATCGTGGCGGTCATATCCACACGCAAACTTACCGTCATGGTGAGCCTGAAGCGCCTCTAGCGGTTGTGGGTGATACGGATAAAACCGGTACACAAATTCGTTTCTGGCCAAGTGCAGAAACTTTCTCTAACACTGAATTCCATTACGACATCCTAGCAAAACGTCTGCGTGAGCTATCGTTCTTGAACTCAGGCGTTTCTATCAAGCTTATTGATGAGCGCGAAGCGGACAAGCAAGACCACTTCATGTATGAAGGTGGTATTCAAGCGTTCGTTCAGCACTTAAACACCAACAAAACACCAATCATCGAGAAAATCTTCCACTTCGACTTAGAACGT
>NZ_JAWOUH010000872.1:0-549 GCF_033339295.1 Vibrio sp. 704
CCTGCAGTAGATGAAGGGCAGCAAGTCTCTTTCGACGTTACCCTTAATCAACCAACGGAAGAAGAAACCACCATAGACTTTACCCTTAATGATGGTTCTGCTGTAGGCGGGGCGGCGAGCGATGTTGGTGCCGATTATGTAAATACAACGGTTTTAATTACATTATCCGACGGAACCACCCAAGAAATTCAGGTGAATGATGATGGATCGTTCACTGTTTCTCTTCCGATCGGGGAAGAGTCTTTTACGGTTAGCTTGGATACCATTGATGATAATTTAGCGGAAGGATCGGAAACATTCAGTTTGTCCGGTTCAACGCCAGATCAGCCTACTCCAGTTACCGGTGTTGCAACGATTACAGATGAGGCAGAGCAAGGGCCAGAAGATACTGTAACCGTTAATATGACCGGCCCGAATAGCGTTTCGGAAGGTGAAACTACTTCCGAATACACCGTAACACTGAGCGATCCGGCGACAGTCGGTAGCATCGTGACCTTAGCTTACAGCTACACCACTGCATCCGGTGACGACATTACTGAAACCACTCAA
>NZ_JAWOUH010000873.1:0-548 GCF_033339295.1 Vibrio sp. 704
GGGCATCGAAAAGCCACTGTCGTATCGAGTATTGGCCGTAGACGATTGCTATGAAAATGATGCAGTGCGCTATCTACGAACCATTCGTCTAACGGAAACCAATGTCGTTGCGCGCGTCATCGACGAAGCATTAAACAGTGCCGCCAAACGCGCACGTCATGACAACCAAGATAAAATCATTCGTGCACGCACACGCGGTTATGAGCACATTGCACTCAAACACACGAGCAACTTACCACTGTTTTTTGATGGTAACGAACTCAAGCTAGCGATGCTGACACCAAACAACCAAAAGTTGTGGCAGTACTGGCACGATGAGAGAAATCAGCAAGTGTTTGGCTCCTTGTTTAACGAGCAACGCGTCGCTTCTTTGATCAAACAAGGCGTGAAAGGCACCAGTAACGTTTTGTACTCGTTTACTCATGAACATGAAAACAAAACGTACTTCTACTCGATGCTTAGACCCGAAGCGACTCGCGAACAACGCCAGCTGTTTTGGCATTTAGGGGCTAAGCGAGAAAGTTGGCGTGCGTTTCGAATTTCTATTT
>NZ_JAWOUH010000874.1:0-548 GCF_033339295.1 Vibrio sp. 704
GCGGGTTGTGGCGACAATAAGCCAGAAGAAAAACAGGCGGCTCAGCCGGCACCTGCACCAGAAGCAAAAACTGATTCTTCAGAACCGAAACTAGCAGCAGTTCAAGAATTGGTGCGTGGTAACGGTACAGAAGTTGCGACAATAGACCCTCACAAATCTCAAGGTGTTCCTGAATCTCACGTGATTCGCGACCTACTTGAAGGCCTAGTAAACCAAGACGCAGACGGTAACACTATCCCAGGTGTTGCAGAATCTTGGGAAACTGAAGACAACAAAACATACACTTTCCACCTACGCAAAGACGCGAAATGGTCAAACGGCGATCCTGTAACAGCAGGTGACTTCGTTTACAGTTTCCAACGTGCTGTCGACCCTGCAACGGCTTCTCCATACGCTTGGTACATGGAATACACCAAGATGAAGAATGCGAAAGACATCGTTGCTGGCAAAAAAGACAAGAGCGAGCTGGGTGTTAAAGCTGTGGATGACCACACTCTAGTGGTTGAGCTAGATACAGCTGTACCTTACTTCGTGATGATGATGGGCCA
>NZ_JAWOUH010000875.1:0-548 GCF_033339295.1 Vibrio sp. 704
ACTGTTTTACTTTAGGGTGACATTATGGCTTCGCAAACTAACCGAAAAGACTTACATTTAGACGCTGTTTTACATCATGACATGAGCATGAAAAAGAAAACGGCGGGTTTTGAGTCTGTCGAGTTTGAACATTGTGCGCTGCCAGAATGTGACTTCAACACTATCGATTTATCGACTGAGTTTCTTGGCCATCGATTGGCGCTGCCGTTTTTGATCAGCTCCATGACGGGGGGCGCGAGAGACGCCGAAACGATCAACTGCCGCTTAGCTGAAGCCGCAAGCGAGTTAGGTATCGCGATGGGTGTGGGCTCTCAGCGGATCAGCTTAGAAGAAAGCCAGCACTCTGGCTTGGGTAAAGCCATCCGTGAACTCGCGAAAGGTGTGCCGCTGTACTCAAACTTAGGAGCTGCTCAACTGCGTGACAAAGGCAAATTGGATAACGCGCAACGTGCGGTTGAGGCGATTCAAGCAGATGCCTTGTTTGTGCTCATTAATCCGCGGTAAGAAGCGTTACAGAAAAACGGCGATCACAACTGGATTGGTGTATT
>NZ_JAWOUH010000876.1:0-547 GCF_033339295.1 Vibrio sp. 704
CACTATGCTTTGTACTGCGTTAGTGAACGACGAAGGTGTGCGTATTTCAACGGTTGAACACTTGAACGCTGCACTTGCAGGTATGGGCATCGACAACATTATTGTTGAAGTTGACGCACCTGAAATCCCAATTATGGATGGTAGCGCAAGCCCGTTCGTTTACCTGCTTCAGCAAGCTGGTATCGAAATGCAAAACGTTCCTAAGCGTTTTATCCGCATTAAAAAGCCAGTTCGTTTTGAAGATGGCGATAAGTGGGCAGAATTTGTCCCATTTAACGGCTTCCGTATGGACTTCGAAATTGACTTTAACCACCCTGCGATTGAATCAGACGAGCAGCGCCTGCTGTTTGATTTCTCATCTCAAGGTTTCGTTCGCGAAATTTCTCGTGCACGTACGTTTGGCTTTATGCGTGATATCGAGTACCTACAATCTCAAAACCTAGTTTTGGGTGGTAGTTTCGACAATGCTATCGTATTGGACGATTACCGAATTCTGAACGAAGAAGGTCTGCGCTTTGAGAATGAATTTGTTACTCACAAGGTGTTA
>NZ_JAWOUH010000877.1:0-547 GCF_033339295.1 Vibrio sp. 704
GGCTGGACAAATGACAGCTTCAAACTTGCTTCAGAGCTAAAAGGCTCAGAGCGTTCTCAAGCCCTTTGTGACAACAAAATTGATGCGTTCATCTACATGGTTGGCCATCCAAACGGTTCAATCAAAGAAGCAACCACATCATGTGATGCGAAGCTAGTGCCTGCAACTGGTCCTAAGATCGACAAGATCGTCGCAGATAACCCGTACTACGCATTCAGCACAGTGCCGGCTGGTATGTACCGTGGTACAGATAAAGACGTGAAGAGCTTTGGTGTTGCAGCAACAATGGTAACAACAGCTGATGTTTCTGATGAAGTTGCATACAACGTTGCTAAAGCCGTGTTCGAGAACTTCGACACCTTCAAACGTCTGCATCCAGCTTTTGCTAACCTGAAAAAAGAAGACATGGTGAAAGCAGGTATTTCTATCCCTCTTCACCCAGGTGCAGAAAAATACTACAAAGAAGTGGGTCTAATTAAGTAAGCACTCACTTATTTCAATCTCAGGCAGAAAAAGATGGTTTTCTGCCTGATTGAGTATGCTGGTT
>NZ_JAWOUH010000878.1:0-547 GCF_033339295.1 Vibrio sp. 704
TATTCGTTTGAGTGTTTCCTGTTCGATTTTGTGTTGTTTGTTGCTTAAATAAACAAAAAAGCCCTCCATTTGGAGAGCTTTTCTATCAACTTTGAGTGTTCAACTATTCACTTTTAGAGTAAAAACGCTGTAACTCGGTTAAGCCTTGCATAAGAACCGGCAGTTTAGGCGTTTCATCACGCATGCGTTTGTAGTTCTCATCGTATAGCTTGTAGTTCCCGAACTTATCGATCACGGTAGTTTGGTTATTTGTGATGAGAGCAAGTTCTCGAGTATCACCAGCAAGAATCCAACGGCGACGGCTTTCGTCAAATAAGTTACGACCACTGCTGTAATCGTATGGATTGGACGATACACCAAGCATATCTTGCAGTAGCGTAACTGAAAGGTCTAAATGGCTCGTGCTGTGATTAAACTCACCAGCCACCATACCAGGCCAATGGATTACCATTGGCACCTGCAATTGGTAACGACTGTAGTTACTGTTTGCGCCCCAGCTATTGGTATTGGTTTCGTTACACTCACTGCCATGGTTGGAAGTGACGAT
>NZ_JAWOUH010000879.1:0-547 GCF_033339295.1 Vibrio sp. 704
GCATTAAAGTGGTGGAAGCCACTGCTTTGAAAAGTGCCGATGTTCAATCTGCTACGCAAGCCATCGCAGCAAAATCAGACATCCTTTACGCGCCTACGGATAACACTGTAGCGAGTGCGATCGAAGGCATGATTGTCGCGGCGAACCAAGCGAAAAAACCAGTCTTTGGCGGTGCAACATCTTATGTTGAAAAAGGTGCGATTGCTGGCCTTGGTTTTGACTACTACCAAGTCGGTGTGCAAACGGCAGATTACGTAGCAGCCATACTTGATGGTCAAGAGCCAGGAAAGTTGGATGTAAAAGTCGCAACGGGTTCGGATTTGGTCATCAATGAGAGCGCCGCTTCTAAGTTGGGCATCCAACTGCCGAGTTCTGTTGTTCAACGTGCGACTAGCATGCAGTAAATCACTTATCTTGAGGTAAGGACTCTTTCTCTCAAGCCCATTTGTCTCAGCATGAAAAATGGGCTCGTAATCGTAAGTTTATGAGAGCAAAGTTTTTTCTGAGCGGATTGCTCTCTTTACCTCGACCTAAGTTGAAAGTTGTA
>NZ_JAWOUH010000880.1:0-547 GCF_033339295.1 Vibrio sp. 704
CTAGTAATTGCCTTTTCCAGCATTGCTGCGCTCGTTTATCGAAACGCATCTGGCGTGCTGCTAGAAAGTACGTTGAGAGAACATCAATCCAAAGTCGAGTCGATGGCAAAAACCATTGCCGGTCAGTTCGATGCTTACCTTCATACTGCTCAAGTACTCGAATCAACTTTTCGCAATGGTTACCTTGCAGGCGTTTATGTAGAAAACTACACGGTAGACTTCATGGGCCATGAAGTACCAAATATCACGCAATACAGCGAAAGTTTGATTAACGACACAAAGCTGGTCGACAGCTTCACGCGTGATACCGGAGCAATCGCAACGTTATTTGCACCACTTGGTGATGACTTCATTCGCGTTTCAACATCATTAAAAGATCCGCAAGGTAAGCGTGCAGTAGGCACGACTCTTGGACGCAATCATCCTGGTTACCAACTCTTAAAGAGCGGAAAACCTTACTACGCGCAAATCAAACTATATGGCGAACGCTTCATTACCTATTACGCGCCAATCAAAGACGCTAACGGTAACGTATCTGGCTTGTCAT
>NZ_JAWOUH010000881.1:0-547 GCF_033339295.1 Vibrio sp. 704
TTAACTTCAATCATCACGATGCTTTTCGGGCAAGAAAATTTGTCACAATCGAAATAAACAGAACGATACGCCACAACATTCGTCATTACGGCGCGATGTGGAGTATGAGGTGGGATCCACACTGCTTTGGTTGGCGGCAAAATACAAATGGAATCATTTAGGGCAAACGTCATGCATCCCTGTGGCGCGTAAAGTAACTGACCTTTATAGTGCTGATGCATCCCTGAGTCGTGTTTACCAACATCTGCAGCAATGCCGACCACGTTGGCTGTGAGCTTGTCTGCATCAAACTGAGTGTTTTCTTCAATAAGTGCCATTTATCCGAATTTTGATGTTTTTGGTCTTAATGATGTTAATGGGTAAAGCATAACGTCTTCTATACTGCGCGCCAAGTTAAGTTTGTTACCCACTTAAGCTTCTGAATTCATCAGGTCGAAGTGGGATAGAGAGGCAAAAATGAAAACGAAACCTTCTATTGGATTAATGGTTGTGATGCTGATGTTTCCGCAAATTGTAGAGACGATTTACAGCCCTGCACTTGGTGATA
>NZ_JAWOUH010000882.1:0-547 GCF_033339295.1 Vibrio sp. 704
AACGATGGGATCGTCGATGCAGTAAAGAATGTTAGCTTCGAGCTACAAGCGGGTGAAACGCTGTCTATCGTCGGCGAATCTGGTTCCGGCAAATCAGTTTCCACCAACGCTTTAATGAAGCTGCTACCAGACAACGCCATTGTCCATCCAGACTCGTCAATCATGTTTGAAGGGGAATCCATTCTGGACAAAACTGAGCGACAAATGCAGCGCATTCGCGGCGATCGCATCGGGATGATATTCCAAGAGCCAATGACTTCACTGAATCCGTACATACGGGTCGGTATTCAAGTGGCGGAAGCCATGATGTGTCATCGCTCCGTCAATCAGCGCAAAGCCAAAGAACGTGTGCTTGAACTGTTTGATTTGGTTCATTTGCCAAACCCGCAACAAGCCTATGATAAGTATCCACATGAGTTTTCTGGTGGTCAGTTACAGCGCATCATGATTGCCATGGCGCTAATTAACGAACCAGACATCTTAATTGCCGATGAACCGACACCCGCGCTTGACGTTACTGTTCAGGCGGAAGTGCTACTGCTGATTA
>NZ_JAWOUH010000883.1:0-546 GCF_033339295.1 Vibrio sp. 704
TTGGTAACATCTCTTTTTGTGGGATCAGCTTATCTTGGTTGTGTTCAATGATGCTGTTGAAGAAAGCGATCACACGGATCGTTTTGCTGTTTTCATCAATAACCAATTGTACGCTGCAGCCGTCAGGGCTGACTCGAATAACGCGATATGGAACGGCCATGAGAGGCAGCTTTTTATCGTAAAGTAGTAACTCACGAAAGTTAACTTGCACTTCTTGTCCCGAGCGTAACATCGTTGGCTCATCTAAACGAATCCCCAAGCCTCGCTTAGAAATATCAACGGTTGAACCTGCTGCTTTTAACTCACCCGAACTGAGTTCAAGCGGCGTTTTGAATCGATAGCGTGGTTCTTTACGGCGCGATTGAGCATCGAAATAGATACCTTTAGGGTTGCCAGTGATTTTTCGAGGATGACGAAAGGCATTTAACGTGTTGGCTGGCAAACGCGGCTTTTCTGTTAATAGGTAATCTTGCCCCGACTTTTCGTCAGCGATTTCTTGCAAAATTCCGATATGAGTCAGTGACTGAGAGGTTTCGGCTAACTCTG
>NZ_JAWOUH010000884.1:0-546 GCF_033339295.1 Vibrio sp. 704
GCTTTACCAAGTGTCGAAGCTAAGCCGTGAACAGCAAGTGCTTCAACGTGAAATTGCGGTTGAAGCCAACGTTGCGAGTTTGCAAAGCCAAGCGGCAGAGCTGAACAACTCTGCTAGCGCGATGATCGCGATGGCGGTTGTCTCTGGTGTGTTAGCGGGTGCTACAGCAATTATCGGTGCGCTTGGTTCTTTCAAAGCGGGTAAAGAAATTAAGACCGAGATGGCAAGCAACAACGTGCTGAAAACGCAAAAGGCGGGCTTCGATCAGGTTGAAGAGTTGATGAACAACGGTAACTTGTCAAAAACTCAACAAGATCAAGTAAAACGTGCACATTCGCTAGCGAAAGACAGCATTGCAGACACCACGGCTCAATTGACTAGCGGCGGTCGCAAGTTCGATAAACTGATGAGCTCAAACCAAGCGAAGAACGCGATTCTTCAAGCTCTTGGACAGATGGCAAACTCAGCATCGAACGTTGAACAAACTAAAGCGCAAGCTCGCAGCAAGGACGATGAAGTGCAAGCGACGCGTGCTCAAGCAGCGAA
>NZ_JAWOUH010000885.1:0-546 GCF_033339295.1 Vibrio sp. 704
CCATTCATCAAAAACCGCAATCAGGAAGTTACCCCAAGCTTCATCAGCAACACACCAAGGTTCCATGACAGAATCTTTGTGACCCGGAATCAAACGCTTGTCTCCTTGTTTAAGCTGTTCTTGCGGTTGCCATTTTTGAGGCGCAGTGGTGCGGAACGTTTTCTGTTCAACAATAGGAATAAACTGCATTTGTGGCGAGCGGATTTCATCTCGCAGAAAACGGTATACTTCAAGCGGATTTCGGCTCGTCAGGCTGTTCACACAGGTAAGCGTGGCAAAGTTCACCTGATGTTTATGCAGCAACTCCACCGCATTCATGACTTGTTTGAATGTGCCCCGACCGGCTCGGTTGGTTCGATACGCGTTGTGCAGCATTTCAGGGCCATCAATACTCAAGCCCACCAAGAAATGGTTCTTGCTTAAAAATTCGCACCATTCGTCATTCAATAACGTGCCGTTTGTTTGCAGATCGTTTGAGATCTTCACGCCTGCGGGCTGGTATTTCTCTTGAAACTCGACAATTTTCTTGAAGTAATCCAAACCCAG
>NZ_JAWOUH010000886.1:0-546 GCF_033339295.1 Vibrio sp. 704
TTTTTCCACGCGGTCCACGCCCACTGCGCGACCTTTTAGGTGGTCGTTGTCATGACGGTTTACACCATGCAGCATCACGTATTGATTGTTGATGTAAAACAGGCCATCGCGCACTTTGATGTCACGGAAACCCACGCGTTGTGGGATCACTTCCACTACGTTGCCTTGGTGATCTTTTAAGGTGATGAACAAGTGGTAAAGGTAAGGATTTTCAGCCGTCCAATGCGTTGGGTTCACCATATCAATCGCAAAGCTTGTTGAGTGGTGTTTTTGGATAGTCAGTGAATCGCATTGACCACTTGCTACGACAGTGCGTTTGTCATGCAGCGCGTATTCCAGCGTATAGCCAGACGCGATAGCGGTGGAAAGGTTTTCCAATTCGATTTGAGCACTGAGCGTCGCACTTTGGTAATCGTCGGCGAAATCGGTGCGAATTGTTAGGTCTTGGACGTGAATGTTCTCTTTTCCGATTAGGTAAACATCACGGAATATCCCCGCCGTCCACCACATGTCTTGGTCTTCAATGTAAGTGGAATCGGCCCACTG
>NZ_JAWOUH010000887.1:0-545 GCF_033339295.1 Vibrio sp. 704
ATCCGATGGTTGAAGCGTTACTAGGGGAAACGTGCTTTGCCCAAATAGCACGCCAACATGTTTTAACGCACCCACTCCAAGAAGGCTGTGTTATTCACTACGGAAAAGACTTTCACCTCACTGTGATGTTGTTTGGTCAGGTCATGGCTCAAGCACCATACAGCCCAGAAGTTGCTCTCTTTGAATGGAACATCGACCTTGCTCGCCAAGCTCGTTATGAGCATCAAGCAGACACAGCCGTGCAACCGCTGACTGAATTACCACACGTACCAGAGTCGCAACATTCTCATTTAGTTTTCCACCTTCGTCCTGGGTGTAAGTGCTTTGATGCTCATTACGCGGTGTTTGATTTATTCGCAGCTGTTCGTACTCAGCAATTCGATCAGCTCAACATCAACCAATTACAACAAGGAGTGATCCGCATCGAGCCCAATGGTGAAGCGCAGTGTTTCGCGCTGGATGCCGAAGCCTATCAATTGCTTGCCAGCTTGGAACAAAAGCAATGTTTGAGCGATATCCCTGAGCCGTTGCTCGCTCATCTTAAT
>NZ_JAWOUH010000888.1:0-545 GCF_033339295.1 Vibrio sp. 704
GTGGTGAGGTTCTTCAACTGACTGACACCATCGATCGCGTATACACGCAACCAGAAGCTCAAATTTTAGTGAAAGACCCTGTTCTTAACCGCACGTTGAGCGTAGCGAACCGCGGCCATAACTCCGCAGTACTATGGAACCCGTGGGCGGAAGGTGCACAAGGGATGGGAGACATGGCTGACAATGGCTATGAAACCATGCTGTGTGTGGAATCTGCCCTTCATGCACCAAGTATTGAAGAAGGCAAAACTCTTGAGCCAGGCGAGAGTTACGAGCTCGTGACAGTGATTGCTGCACAATAATCTTCCTAGGCCGGCTCATCCGGCCTTTTTTTGAAATCATTTCCGTTCTTCCTCGGTCACTTTCTAACTAACTCATTGGTTATCTGAGTTTTTTGACAATTTAATTAATAGATATCAAAAAAATTATTCATATAAACCGATAGCATGCCGATACAAAACTCATAAGTTATAAATATATCAGGAAGACATTCCATGTTAGAAAAGTACAGAAATCAAAGTGTTGGCTTTCAACTAAAGTTAGTC
>NZ_JAWOUH010000889.1:0-545 GCF_033339295.1 Vibrio sp. 704
ATAGCCGCCGCCGCAGAATATTTGGACGAAGACGAACTTTTGGATTCTCTTCCTGCCGAACCTTTGTTAGTTTTACTCGATACAATCGAAGATCCGAGAAATCTGGGAGCGATTTTACGGACTGCCGAATGCGCCGGCGCAGACGGTGTTTTTTTACCTAATCGTCGTTCTGCGGGATTGACTGAGGCCGCAGTCAAAACTTCCGCAGGTGCTGCCGAATATCTGAAAATTGCCCGAACTGCCAATCTCAACAGACTGATTGATAACCTAAAGAGCCGCGGAATCTGGATTGTCGGTGCGGATGGAGCCGCAGATATGGATTATACCGAATGGGATTGGAGTCTTCCTACGGCACTTGTGCTTGGCTCGGAAGGTTCCGGCTTACGAAGGCTGGTAAGTGAAAACTGCGACAGTAAGGTAAGAATTCCCATGTATGGGAAAATCAATTCCTTGAACGTTTCGGTCGCCGCCGGCGTTTTATTATTTGAGGCCCGGAGACGGCGAAAATCTAAAGATAGAACCAAGGACGGAGAGTAAAATCTATG
>NZ_JAWOUH010000890.1:0-545 GCF_033339295.1 Vibrio sp. 704
CGATACACGGATATCGGCGATCAATTGGCTGGTGTAGCGGATAAGCTGAGAATCAATGGGATTTTGGTGGCATTGTTCGCACAGTGCTTTCGCTTTTCTCATGGCATCTGGGCTATTGAGTAGCAAAGAAGCGACGACTTCGCTTACGCATGATTCAAGCTCCTCATCTTCTTTCACTTCATGCACGATGCCAAACTGTTGCGCTTTAACCGCAGGGATGACTTCACCACTGAGGATGTAACGACGTGCTTGTCGATTGCCCATCGCACGCATCACGTATGGTGCAATGGTGGCGGGCACCAATCCCAATTTGACTTCACTCAAGCAAAACTGAGCGGAGTTGGTGGCGATAGCGATATCGCTGCAGCAAATTAGCCCCAATGCGCCACCAAACGCTGAGCCTTGTACGACAGCGATGGTCGGTTGAGGGAAGGTATCTAACGTTTCCATTAAGCGAGCGAGGCTTTGTGCATCGACTAGGTTTTCTTTTCGGGTACTATTTGCCATCGATTGCATCCAAGCTAAATCCGCACCAGAGGAAAAGT
>NZ_JAWOUH010000891.1:0-545 GCF_033339295.1 Vibrio sp. 704
TATTCGCACATAAAAGTCACGGGTGGTGGCGATAAAGATTCAAGCACCGACACGGTTTTAAAAGAGATGGGGTTGGCGCGACATATCACATTTAAAGTCCCATTTTTCTCGGCGGCGGTTAATCGCCTAGTCTCAAGTGAACATTTGATGGTCGTCCCTGAGCATATCGCGGTGAACCTCGCTAAGCATTGGAGTTTGGCACATAAACCTCTGCCATTTGATACTCAAATCCATCAATACTGGCTGATGTGGCATCCAAAGTACGATAACGATCCTGCGCATCGTTGGATACGGAAAACGATGCAAAGCGTAATGCAGCAATCAGAATACTCTATTCACTAGCCTATGAGTTTCAATCATGACTTTCATGATTAACTTTGATTTCAGTTTATATCACCTCTATTGATAAATTAACGTCAAAGAGGGGAGATTTTTATGACACTAACAGTTTGGTTATCACTTTTTACAGTCTGTTTATTAGGGGCTATGTCGCCAGGGCCTAGCTTAGCGATCGTTGCTAAACATGCTTTGGCTGGTGGACGAAT
>NZ_JAWOUH010000892.1:0-544 GCF_033339295.1 Vibrio sp. 704
TTTGCAGGCAGAGAGTTTTCTTGGCAAGCATTGGCGGCATGTGCTTTCTGTGTAGCCGCGGTCGCGGTTTACCAAGCACCTAAAACGCAAGAGACGGGTTTTGCCATTATCGCATTGATGTTGGTGAGTGTGGCTCTATTCATGCCATTTTTGATGTGGCACATGTTCCAAAGCTTCTCATACACGTTACGCTGGGTTCGTGTGCGTTGGTTCTTTGCTGATGCGGCGGCAAGTATGAGCTATCGTGGTGTCGCAACGATGGCGTTTATGTTGGCGCTCGCTGCGAATATTGGTGTTGAGACCATGGTGGGTAGCTTTAGAGACACCACTGACAAATGGTTAAGCCAACGCTTGGCCGCAGATATCTATATTTATCCAACAAACAACTCGGCTGGGCGAATGAGCGCATGGTTACAAGATCAGCCAGAAGTTGAATCGGTTTGGTGGCGCTGGGAAAAAGATGTTCCTACCGAGCATGGCGCGTTGCAAGTGGTCAGCACAGGCCCTTCTGAAGGAGAGCTAGATTCGCTAACGGTCAAGCTCG
>NZ_JAWOUH010000893.1:0-544 GCF_033339295.1 Vibrio sp. 704
CCTTCATCGATTGATTTCATAAACTCGTCCACTTCCAATAGTTTCGACATCGAACTGAGAAAGCCTTGGTTGATGACCTCGATAAATGAGCGAGTTTCGGTCGTTAGGGAGTGGTTGCTCAGAACTACGTGGTTGATTTCATCAATCGACGTGCTGGTTCGAGTTGCTAAAGTGCTCACTTCATCCGCAACCACTGCAAATCCTCGTCCATGTTCACCAGCTCTAGCTGCTTCAATCGCTGCGTTTAGAGCTAGGAGATTGGTTTGTGAGGCGATGCTGTCGATCACTTTGACGATTTCAGTGACTTGCTGCGAGGTTTTAAATAGCTCTTGAACTTTATCGTCACAAGCGGTGACGGCACTCAGTACTTCTTCAATCATGGTGCGAAACTCATTCAGAGAATGTTCTGCGCCGCAGACGTTTGATGTGGCTTCTTCGCTGGCATTTCTCGCGATAAAAGAAGAGTCGGCTATCGCTTGAGAGATGTTTAAATCCCTTTGAACTTTATCAGTGATGTCAGATGCAAATTTGACGACTTTGATGA
>NZ_JAWOUH010000894.1:0-544 GCF_033339295.1 Vibrio sp. 704
GAGTAATGTTGGTAACCGTGAGCCAGATTTTCTTCACGGAACTTCATGCCAAGAGCACAACCTACTTTGCCAAGTCCACCAAGTTCTTTGGTTAGCTCAAGCAATTGACCAGAAATCGTCAGTTCAGGGTTATCAATCCATGCTTCTAGCTTGTCACATACAGCTTGGTAAGCGTCGCCACCAGCCGCAGAATCCATCTCTACTGCAATTTGGCGCAACTCAACGAATACTCGCTTCGCCCAATCTTGCAAAGATAAGCGTTCACCTTGGCAACCGATCTGCAGCATCAAACCTTTTTCACGACCAGAGATGATCACTTTGTTCCAGTTGTCACGCCAGCATTCTAGTTCACAGTTATCCATTGGGTCAGAATCTGACAACGCCGCCCACGTTAGGAAAAGATCTAAGAAACGAACTTGCTCTTCGCTAACACCAACGGCACTGAATGGGTTCACATCTAATGAGCGCACTTCAATGTATTCCACGCCCGCACGACTCAATGCATCTGATGGCTTCTCCCCACTTTTCGCTACGCGTTTCGGGC
>NZ_JAWOUH010000895.1:0-544 GCF_033339295.1 Vibrio sp. 704
AAACTACCCAATCAACGAAGTCACCTTATTCTTCAACAATCAGTTGATGCGTGGCAACCGCAGCACAAAATCTCATGCTGACGGCTTTAATGCATTTACGTCACCAAACTTGCCGCCACTGTTGGAAGCGGGCATCAACATTCAGATTAGCAACAGCATCAAGGTGAACGCGCAACCTGAAGGTGAATTCAAAGTTCACAACATTACTCCTCAACCAATCGGTGTGATCACAATGTATCCGGGTATTTCACATGAAGTTATCCGCAATACCTTGCTTCAGCCAGTGAATGCGATGATTTTGCTGACTTTTGGTGTGGGTAACGCTCCGCAAAACCCAGAACTACTAGGCCATCTTAAAGAAGCCTCTGAGCGTGGTGTTATTGTGGTCAACCTGACTCAATGTTTGGCTGGTAAAGTCAACATGGGCGGTTATGCGACAGGCTGTGCGTTGGCAGATGCAGGCGTAATTAGCGGTTACGATATGACGCCAGAAGCGGCGCTCGCAAAACTGCACTTCTTATTGAGCCAAAACCTGTCTTACGAA
>NZ_JAWOUH010000896.1:0-544 GCF_033339295.1 Vibrio sp. 704
AATTCAGAACAATATGAAATTCTTGCAGAAGAAATTCAACTCAACGATAGCGACGGAAAAACCATTGGTGCGATAGATCTCATACTCAAAAATAGAACATTGGACCAACTAGAACATTGGGAAGTAGCGATTAAGTTTTATCTTTTACATGAAGGTGTTTGGTATGGCCCTAACGCGCACGATCAATTGCATACAAAACTGGATAGAATGCTCTCCCACCAATTGAAAATGAGCGAAAGGCCTGAATTTAGACAAATGCTTCCTCTGGATCAGTCTCCAAAGGAACGCTTGTTGATGCAAGGACGACTTTACATCAATCCATTTTCTAATGAAGTACCACCGAAAGAGTGCTTAGGCTTTGCTCTCAATCCAATCCAAATCAGTGGATATTGGTGTTATCAAAGCCAATGGAGTTTGATCAATAAACCGCTTTACCACTTAAGCAAACCCAACTGGGCTATTGGTACGGATGATTTTTCTCAGCCGATTGAAAAACCAATGGAGCGATTTGATCATGCACAAACAGCAGATGGCGAGTTCTGGT
>NZ_JAWOUH010000897.1:0-544 GCF_033339295.1 Vibrio sp. 704
CCGCACTCAAAGGCCTATCAATGGCGCTATCGTAACAATCAGCCTAGCAAGTATGATGTCTCAAACTCGTACAGAGCGTAGCTTACATGCCAGATCAATAAAATCTCGCCTTCAGGAACTCAAAAATCAGTTGGGTATGCAATTCCCAATCTATGTTCTGCTGACGAAAATGGATCTGGTTGCTGGCTTTAATGAATTTTTTGCTGATTTAAGTAAAGAAGAGCGTGAGGAACTTTTTGGATTTATGTTCCCACGAGAAGTTGATGACGAACGTGGTGTCATTTCTCTCTTTAATAAAGAGTTTCACGGCATGTTGGAGCGGCTCGATGCGCGCATGTTACGTATATTAGAAACTGAAGATGACTTAGAAAAGCGCACGCTAATATTCGAATTTCCAAAACAGCTGCGAGTTTTACAAGCAAACTTAGATGAGTTTTTGTCTGAGATATTTGCGCAGAACACGTTTGAAGAGCCAGCCCTTATTCGCGGTGTTTTCTTGCTTAGCTCTGTACAAGAAGGCATTCCTGTTGATCGACTGATGAGT
>NZ_JAWOUH010000898.1:0-543 GCF_033339295.1 Vibrio sp. 704
CGGGTAAAAATGACCCTGGCTTTATTCACAATGGCCCTTTGGCCGGTTTGGTTGCGGTTTGCGCGGGGTCAGATTTAATGCATCCGCTTGGTGCATTAGTGACAGGTGCCGTTGCCGGGGTTTTGTTTGTGTATCTGTTTACATACCTGCAAAACCGAACCAAAATCGATGACGTACTGGGGGTGTGGCCTTTGCATGGAGTATGTGGTGCTTGGGGCGGGATCGCTGCAGGAGTTTTTGGTCAAAGTGGATTTGGTGGAATGGGCGGTGTTAGCTTCGCGGTTCAAGTTTTAGGGACATTTCTTGGCATTTCCATTGCGGTTTTAGGTGCTCTTGTGGTCTATGGCGCAATCAACGCTCTAACAGGTTTAAGGCTTTCAGAAGAAGACGAGTTTAATGGTGCGGATTTAGCGATTCATAGAATATCATCTACTAACGAAGATTAAATTAATCGAAAAAAGAGCGGCATCAAACCGCTCTTTTTAAACTATTTGCTTCAAACCGATATACAAGCCGTTTTAGCAGTTGCCTTTTTTAGCTTGA
>NZ_JAWOUH010000899.1:0-543 GCF_033339295.1 Vibrio sp. 704
AAACTGCTGCGCTTTTTCGGGAGTCCAAGCACGGTTCGCATCCAGTCGAAGCGTTAATTGAGGGATAGATTCAAGGAAGAGATTCACAAGCATGCCGTCGCGAATGGGCTCATACAGACCCACTTTCACTTTTGCCACTTTCTCGCCTTCCATCTCGTTGAGTTTTGGAATCAACTCATCGGGATCGCCCGTACACAGTGGAGCAGTTTGATATTTGCCTTGCGTCGGCAAACCACCTTCTAACTCCAATTGAGCCATGGATAAGCCAAACGCAACCGAAGGATACATATTGGCATAATCAACCGGTATACCCGCGACCCAGCGTTCAGCCTGTTCTTGTAACTGAATGCCAGCCTCTTCGGTACTTTCCAAGCTAAAACCAAAAAGCGGTGCGACTTCACCTAATCCCGTGTTCTCGCCATCAGATAGCTCAACAATGTAGCCGATGCGTTCCGTCAGCTTGTTATCACGCAGTATTACGCCACTGTCCATTGGAAGGCAGTAACGGTAAATCTTTGCTTTACGCATAATTCCTGTCCTATT
>NZ_JAWOUH010000900.1:0-543 GCF_033339295.1 Vibrio sp. 704
ACGGCTTTCACCATCCCTTGTGGTGTTTCGATCTCGATAGTCAGATGTCGAATATCTAATAACGGCATTATTCGATCCCCGCATTCAGCGCTTGGCGTACACCTTCACCTACTAAGTTTAAGATAATTACGGTGAACATGATGGTCAGACCCGGAAGCGTCACGGTCCATGGTGCGATGTAAATCAGCTCGACGGAATCACCCAAAATGGCTCCCCATTCGGTACTCGGCGCTTGAGCACCCAAGCCAAGAAAACCAAGAGCTGTGATATCCAAAATGGCCGCCGACAGAGCGAGAGTAATCTCTGCTGCAATGACGGTTAAAATGTTTGGAAGAATCGAGCTCCACAGTAAGTAGAAGTCATTTGCGCCATCTAGGCGGGCTGCCATGATGTAATCTTTTTCTACCTCAGTATGCACGGCAATATACACCGAGCGAATAAAGCGTGGGATCAGGGCTAAACAAATCGCCAGCAAGATATTAAATTCACCAAAGCCAAGGAATGCCACAAAAATGATCGCGAGCAATAGCGATGGGATCGACA
>NZ_JAWOUH010000901.1:0-543 GCF_033339295.1 Vibrio sp. 704
TTCTTAAGAAGCATTTTATTCAGCATATAAAAGGGACCTTTTATAAACCGATTGACTAAGATGGTATCGAGAAAACGATCCCCACCAGCAACTCACGTTTACAATATTATTCATTAGATTTATTGAGTATGCGAGACACCTCCTACTCTCGCAAATAAAACAAAATCTTAATTGTTTAAGTTCCAGTTTAGTGGCCCGGGACTCAAAGGTGAGACATCCACTTTCCAAGTTTTCTTCAACATTTAACCGCTCACTGTCATTTTCTCATTAAGTGAGAATTACTCATAAAAATTATTTTTCTTTTCTCAGTGATTAAGAATTATATTTGTCCTATATCTTTTAACACGTTACAACTCTCTCATGACATTAAACAAAGCCAACGCTAATCAGGTAAACGAAAAGGCACTGCAATTATTAATGCAAGTTGCGGTAAGCCAATTCCCAGTCTCTGCGAAAACACTCAGCGAACAATTGAACGTTCCATTAAGCAGTTTGTATCGACATCTAAAACTGCTGAAAGAATGGAACTTGATTGAAGAAAGT
>NZ_JAWOUH010000902.1:0-542 GCF_033339295.1 Vibrio sp. 704
ATTTCGCCTTCAATTAGAGAGCATAGGTTGTCCGCTAGGTCGCGAGGTAACATCGGGATGTTACGGCCTGGTAGATAAATGGTGTAACCACGCTCACGCGCGACTTTATCCATTTCGTCTTCAGGTGTGATGTACGCAGTTGGGTCAGCAATCGCGATAGTTAACTCAAAATCACCAGATTCTGTTTTCTTCGCGTACAACGCGTCATCCATATCTTTGGTTGATTCACCATCGATTGTGACGAAAGGAACATGAGTCATGTCGATGCGCTCTAGATCGGCGTCATCTTTTAATTCCCAGTTCTCAATGCCAGCAGGTTCTGAGTTTGGTAGATCGTTTTGCGCTAGCGTTACCCACCACGGTGCGATTTTGTCATCAGCGTCAGTGATTTTCTCTGAAATTTCAACGAAGAACGTGTTGTCGCCTTTTAGCGGGTGACGAACAAGATGTGCTACAACCCAATCACCTTCCGCGAAGTTGTCAGGCTTTAAACCTTTCTTCAGTTTCGCTTTTAGAGACAATTTCTTTAGTTGAGGATGGTC
>NZ_JAWOUH010000903.1:0-237 GCF_033339295.1 Vibrio sp. 704
GATATACCTGAGCAAAAAATAAGCTCATGATAATAAAAAATAATAATCATTATTGGGTGTTTACTTTAACTATATGGAAACGGAGATTCATATGTCAGAGACGACTCAGGGTCCAACACACTTTCGCTTGATGTCAAAGCTGAAGGCCATTGGGCCTTACCTGCGTGAACCGCAATCACAAGAAGGGCGCTACTATTTTGATTGTCTATCTGTTTGTGTAGACGACAAAAAGTCACC
>NZ_JAWOUH010000903.1:247-542 GCF_033339295.1 Vibrio sp. 704
GGCTGGTGGATGGATTTAGAATCCATCGAAGGGGGCTTTACCGCTAAGTACCATATTGGGAAATACAACAAAGAAGGGAAATGGGTGTCTGAAGCTCTGCCGCAAAAAGTGGTAGAGGAAGTGTACTTTACACAAAGTACCTTTCATCAGAAGCTCATTGATACCTTGGCTGAACACTTCAAACTCGAAGTGGAATATCATACCGAGTCATTTGATTTCGCCTGATTTGGCGGTTTTCTTTTTCGACTGAACAAAAAGGTGCGTTTTCGCACCTTTTCTCTTGTTAAATCCCTAT
>NZ_JAWOUH010000904.1:0-542 GCF_033339295.1 Vibrio sp. 704
GACGAACAGGACTTGCCATCACGGCTTGTGCTGATTTAGTCGTCGGGTAAACGCCAGCTGCGACGGCTGCAAAAATAGCTGCCCCCAATGCGCAACATTGATCTGATTCGACCACGATGATGTCGCGACCAATCACATCGGCGCACATTTGCATCACGTAAGGGGATTTTTGCGCAATGCCACCAATGGCGATGACGCGTTCGACAGTGACATCTTGTTCTATAAAGCAATCGACGATCGCTTTTGCGCCATGCGCAGTGGATTCTACGAGTGCGGAGAAAATTGCAGGCGATGAGCTACCAAGGTTTAAGTCACAAATGGCACCTTTAAGACGCTGGTTTGCGTAAGGGGTTCGGCGGCCATTGAGCCAATCCATTGCAACCGGAGTATATTGGTCGATACCTTGCTGCTCGGCAGCTTGCGAGAGCATTGGCAAAAGTTCTGAAGCAACTTCTTCGGCAGTTAAGGCAAAGTCTAGATTGTGTTCGGCATAAGCCTGTAGTGGCCACATTAAGACGTTTTTGAACCAGGCATACATGTCG
>NZ_JAWOUH010000905.1:0-542 GCF_033339295.1 Vibrio sp. 704
CGCCCGGTTTAAAGATTCACTCAAAGTTATTGATGATCAGTCGCCGTGAAGGTGACGATATTATTCGCTACGCGCACATTGGCACGGGCAACTTCCACGAAAAAACCGCTCGAATCTATACCGACTTTTCGCTGCTCACCGCAGACCAAGAAATCCCCAATGAAGTGCGCAACGTGTTTGGATACATTGAGAACCCTTATCGCCCAGTGAAGTTCAATCACTTGATGGTTTCTCCGCGTAATTCGCGCACCCAAATTTACCGCCTGATTGACAATGAAATCGCCAATGCAAAGGCGGGCAAAAAGGCAGGATTAACCATAAAGGTCAACAACCTCGTCGATAAAGGCATCGTCACCCGTCTTTACGCAGCAAGCAACGCGGGGGTAAAGATCAACATGATCATCCGCGGCATGTGTGCGTTGGTGCCTGGAATTGAAGGCGTCAGCGAAAACATTCGAATCATCAGTATCGTTGATCGCTTTTTGGAACACCCACGCGTAGTGATCACGCACAATGATGGGGATGCTCAAGTCTACATTTCA
>NZ_JAWOUH010000906.1:0-542 GCF_033339295.1 Vibrio sp. 704
AAAAACTTACGTTGGCATCAAAACGGAAGACGGTACACGCGGCCCTGTGGGTGACTTTGCGATGTTCAACCAATACGGACGTGATCGCACAGGCTTAACCAGCCAATACGCAAACTGGTGTCATGATTTATCTGTAAGAAACTTTGCTGGCCGTGACAACTGGCGTCGTGCCACACGCAATGAGTTGTTTAGCTTGTATCGTGCATCACGAGGCAGTGTTTGGGACGGGACTGAAAGCATCTATGAAGAAGACAAAGATGGCGGAGGTTTTGGTTGGCCAGCGAATTCGGAGTATTGGTCTACCTCGCTAATGGATTTACCGCATCACGAGGGCGTCGTGTATGACATCATTAACCTGCATCGAGGTCGAGCGCAGTTGGTGATGGATGCTCGAGACCCGGCTTATGCTTCCTGCGTGTCTGACGCGCCTGGCGTTCCTCTTAAGTAATTGAAAGTTAGTGAAAGTAAGTGAATAGGCTCCTTCGGGAGCTTATTTTTTATCTCATCAGCATCGCTTGACTTCACTTATTAGCCGCGTAGCA
>NZ_JAWOUH010000907.1:0-541 GCF_033339295.1 Vibrio sp. 704
ATCGTTGGCGCAAGCTTGCTCCTGACGATTTTGCTCACGCTTGTATACATGAACATCGCCAGCATCGATTTGCACCGTGTCTCGCTAGGTACGTTTATTCTCGCACTGGGCATGTTGGTGGATAACGCCATTGTGATCACCGATATGATGATCGCCAAGCTCAACAAAGGTATCGAGCGAACTCGCGCCGCGATTGATTCCGTCAAAGAAACCGCTGTACCACTTTTAGGCGCAACTGTCATCGCGATTATGGGCGCAAGCCCAGTGTTGTTCTCCAAAACCGACTCCGCCGAGTTTGCGAGCTCTGTGTTCTACATTGTGGCGTCGTCACTGTTGCTTTCATGGATCGTCGCGATGACGTTTACGGTATTAATGGCGTGGATGTTCATCAAGCCAAAAGCTAACAACGAAGAGACTAAACCGAGCCGTTATAAACAGTTGGTATTCTGGACGGTGGACAACCCGCGTAAAGCATTAGCCGCTTTGGTTCCGTTGATTTTAGTCACCGCCGTGGCAATCCCGTATGTGGCCGTGAACTTTA
>NZ_JAWOUH010000908.1:0-541 GCF_033339295.1 Vibrio sp. 704
GTGCTGTTTCAGGTATTGTATGGCCAACAATCCAAGGTGGTCTAGATGCACTTGCTCACGGTATCTCTACTTCTGGCGCAATCGGTCCGTTTGTCTACGGTACGCTTAACCGTGCTCTAATTCCTGTAGGTCTACACCACGTACTGAACTCTTTCTTCTGGTTTGGTATGGGTTCTTGTCAAGAAGTGCTAGTTTCTGGCGCAACAGCTGCTGGTCAAGCTCTTCCTGCACTACAACAACTTTGTGTTGACCCAGCTCTAGCTAAGACTCTTGTTGCAGGTCAAACTCACACATTTGAATTCGCTAACTCAGTAACTCCAGAAATTACAGCAACTGTTAAAGAAGTAACTGAAACAGTTAAATCTGGTGACCTACACCGTTTCTTCGGTGGTGATAAGAGCGCTGGTGTATTCATGAACGGTTTCTTCCCAGTAATGATGTTTGGTCTACCAGGTGCAGCACTTGCTATGTACCTAGCGGCTCCTGTTGAGAAACGTAGCCAAGTTGGTGGTGCATTGTTCTCTGTTGCATTCTGTTCATT
>NZ_JAWOUH010000909.1:0-541 GCF_033339295.1 Vibrio sp. 704
TGATCAACAAAACGGAGTGAACAGCAATCATCAAATACACAGCAGCCATTAAACGATGCGACAACTTAAATGGCTTGTATTTAACAACCGTCCACAATGACACCACGAGCAATGCCAAGAGCAGGTAAAAACCCCACTCCCCCAAACCAAGCCCCACATCGCGCAGCTCTTTGACCCAGAGTTCTAAACCGACAAAGTTGTTCCCAGAAGGCCCAACCCCGGTGTGTTTGATTGGTTTTTCGAGCACTCCTGCCGACACTAGCCATTTTGGCACTTTATACGTCAACCAATGCACGACTCCGAGGCTAACCCCCGCAATGCCGAGCCATTTATGCACACGATAGGCCTTATCCATCCCGTGAACCCATTGCTCGATCACAGGTAAGCGCAGCGCCAACACCATCGCAATAGACATCAAAGCCAACGACAAAACACCAGAATATTGAATAAGCGCGGAGCGCCATTGGAAGAATTGGGTCGAGGACAGCAGTTGCGGTTCACTCATCCACCACAACACAGACACGGCGGCAATTATCATCCA
>NZ_JAWOUH010000910.1:0-541 GCF_033339295.1 Vibrio sp. 704
TAATTGTCGGCAAAAATGTCGATCACCTGTTCAGGAAAGCTCAATGCGGCAATGTGTGGCGTGATGGTCACTTGCGGTAACTTCCAAAACGGATGCGCTGGTGGCAGTGGTTCTTGCTCAAACACGTCCAAGAAAGCGTGTTCTACCCAGCGATTCTTGATGGCGAGCAACAAACTGGCTTCATCCAACACATCTCCTCTACCTACATTGAATAATAAAGCTTGGTTGAGATGTTGAAGTGTTTCACGGTTGAGCAAGGCACGAGTATTAGGTGTACTCGGCAACGTATTAACGACAATATCTGCCTTTCTTAAAGCATTTACTAGTTCATTGATGTGGAAGGTTTGTGCAAATTCATCATTGGCTGTTGGAATTCCTGTGCGATTAATACCAATCGTGTTAATCCCCATCGCCTGGGCCGTTTGTGCTAGGCATTTCCCAATGCTACCCGTACCGAGAATCACCATGGTTTTGCTTTGCAGTGATGTGTAGAGATGCGGTTGCCACTGTTTGTTTTGTTGTTGCTGGTGGTAGTGCATAA
>NZ_JAWOUH010000911.1:0-541 GCF_033339295.1 Vibrio sp. 704
AAGTCGTATCAAATAGATCTAGTACACTGACGCTAAGCGAAATACCAAATCTAGCGCTTCGTGAGTTTGATAGTGCGCATTCGCATGATCACGACGGTCATGACCACGGTAGCCACGACCCGCACTTTTGGTTGGGTATTAAACCGGTTAAACAGGTCGCCCAAGCTGTTGTGAACAAATTGGTGGAAATCGACCCAGCTAATGCGAAAACGTACAGCAACAATCTTGTTAAATTTGAAGAACAGCTAGCGGCTAAAGATAAGGAAATAGAGCAGCAGTTAGCACCAGTGAAGAACCAAGGATACTTCGTTTTCCATGATGCGTACGGTTATTTTGAAGAGCGTTACCAGTTAAATAATCTAGGACACTTTACGGTGACTCCCGATCGAAAACCGGGTGCCAAGACGCTGATTCAGATCAGAAAAACACTGGGATCAGGTAACGTGGCTTGTGTGTTTTCTGAGCCTCAATTTACACCAGCCGTTGTCGAGAGTGTGATGCGTGGCAGCAATGTGGCCAAAGGCGAGCTTGACCCATTAGG
>NZ_JAWOUH010000912.1:0-541 GCF_033339295.1 Vibrio sp. 704
CAATGACACTTCGACTCAAATTGCGTTTTTCACCCAGCTCCGCAAAGATAAACGCTACAACAAACCAGATCGCCAAGTACTCAAATCTCTGATTAAGGAAATAAAACAGGCCCATGAGCAGTCTCGGCAATCTACCTTACTTCGTCTAAAAAGTTTTGATTCATTTATCAATGACGCTTCAACGTTAGAGATTTACCGTTAACCGCGAGGATTGAACCAATAAACATTCTGCTGATGTTCACGTGTTCTTCACACTCGCTCACTAGCGTATAAGGTTGGACAGTTTTAAGTAAGACAACGTGAAACCACTAAAACGATACCAATACGAACGCTACGCCGTACTGTGCAACCTCGCGTATCCAAGAGTCTTTAAACAAACACGTTATGGCTTCGATCCTAATGGTCAGCGAATCATCCGAAACGAACACGGCAAGATTATGATTCGCGTACTGTGGAGCAAAAACCGCGATGAAGTCGTGGTCGTTATTAAAGGTTCTCACAGCATTACCGATTGGTTGCTCAACTTTGCAATGTGGACACG
>NZ_JAWOUH010000913.1:0-540 GCF_033339295.1 Vibrio sp. 704
GATGAACTCAAGCGTATCGTCGAAGAACTGAAAGGTTCTCAACAACCAGAGACACTCTATTTTCTTTGGTCACAAACGGGCGATACACAAGCACGTCGCCAATTTTTACAAATGGAAGGCACACCCCAGTTAAATACTGCAGAAATGCAGTATGCCTTAGCCACTTTCTATACCAATAGAGACGCAAAAAAAACGCTAGTCTTGCTCAATAATGCTTTGGCTCTGTCAAACAAAGACAACCTAAACCCTGTGATACTTAAATCACTGGCAAGCATTAACCAAGGTTTAGGCGAGAAAAAGCAGGCGTACTTATGGGCGATGGTTGCCAAACGATTTGATGTGCCTTTAGCAGATGAAAAGCAGTTGCAGCGTATGTACCACTTCGAGGATCCGAACCAACACGAAAAGTTAGATGAGTTGGCCGATACGATTGCAAAGGCAATACGCAAAGGCAGTTACTCGCCCGATATGGTCCCTAAAGACATGTAAACAAAAAACTCCCGCTTAGCCGGGAGTTTTTTTCCTATTGCTGGTGATTAT
>NZ_JAWOUH010000914.1:0-540 GCF_033339295.1 Vibrio sp. 704
GCTATTTGTCTCAGTTGAGAGCACTTGAAGAAGAATTTTCTGAGCACATTCACGGCGAAGAAATGATCAACATTAAGTTTGACCTTGAAGCGAAATTGGCTCAAAAGAGTTGAATTTGCTTGAGACGAAAAACGCACTTCAAGCCTCTGAGTTGCGCTCGCAACGTTACCGTGAAATGTTCTACTTTATCGCTATTGCAGCCATTGGTGTGGTGGGTTTCCGTTATGTTTTGCGAGTCAAAAAGATCAATAAAGCACTAACGCAAGAAAGTACTACAGATCTGTTGACGGGCCTTCACAATCGCCGCTATTTAGAAGTATGGTTAGAGAAGATGGCCCGCCGCACTCCAGATAGAACCTTCGCGCTTGCGGTTCTTGATGTCGACCATTTCAAAGCTTTTAACGACACTTATGGTCACGACATCGGCGACCAAATGTTGATGCACATTACCTCTATCTTCAACGAATCCACTCGTTCAGGTGACCTGCTGATTCGCTGGGGCGGTGAAGAATTTGTGTTGCTGGTGGAGGTGAACGATCC
>NZ_JAWOUH010000915.1:0-540 GCF_033339295.1 Vibrio sp. 704
GAACTTGTCTCGCCTTCTTATCTGTTAATCAGTTTACGCAAAACCCAGCACGTGAGCTGCGACGACGACAATGCTCGATAGGGTAAAGAGTAATAGAATAAAGCGCCAGCAGAATTTCGCCCAGTCACCCCAGTCGATACGACACACGCCAAGCGTTGCCATTAGGGACGCTGAAGTAGGGACGATCACGTTAGTGAAACCATCACCCAGTTGGAATGCCAGAACCGCTACCTGACGCGTTACGCCAGCGATGTCTGCAAGAGGAGACAACAGAGGCATTGTCAGTGCTGCTTGGCCAGAACCCGAGGTCACGAAGAAGTTGAAGATGGATTGGAACACATACATCAACCAAGCTGCGGCAACATCAGGAAGGCCACTGATCACACCGCCTGCGCTGTTCAAAATCGAGTTCAGTACGCTTGCTTCATCGGTAGTACCACCACCCAGAATAAGCAATACACCTTTCGCACAGCCAACCAAAAGAGCAGGAGCTAGCATGATTGCTGCGCCTTCTTTGAAAGCATCCGCCGCACAGTTAAG
>NZ_JAWOUH010000916.1:0-539 GCF_033339295.1 Vibrio sp. 704
CCATCCACTTAGAAGCCGCGCCAAACCAATCTATTCTTAATGGTATCTATGAAGGCCGCATTGATATCGGCATCGTGACTGACGCTCCAAACAAAAGCCTCTTCCAAAGCGAACGAATCGGTCGAGAAGCGCTGTGCTTGATCCTTCCCCACGCATATAAAGCCGAGCCCTTAACGCCTGAGATCTTGCAAAAATGCGGTGTTATTGGCCATCCCGATGCCGAGCACTATATGACGTTGTTTTTTGACCAATGTGCAGAGCCACAATTAAAAGAGATAAAAATGAGTGACATGCCGCTTTCGGGCTTCGTCAATCAATTAAGCCAAATATTATTGCCAGTTAGCAAAGGATTGGGATTTACGGTGTTGCCTCAAAGTGCAGTAGAAAGCTTTCCAAATAGAGAAGAATTGCACGTCGCGCAGCTAAAACAAACCGTTTATGAAGATTTGTATTTAGTCAAAAAACGGGGGCGCACATTACCGCTGCGCTATACCACAATAAAAGAGGTGTTATCAGGCATCATTGGGAAATAAGCGTCT
>NZ_JAWOUH010000917.1:0-539 GCF_033339295.1 Vibrio sp. 704
AAAAGATTTTCTCAGCGATTCACGAGAAAGTGTCTCGAGCACCGATTCATCGCAAGATCATGTTTACTTGGGCGGTGAACATGGGCGCGAAAATGGCACTTTGCCATCAAGAAAAACGCAAACCTTCGATGATGCTGCGCAAAGCACACGCATTAGCTGACAAGTTGGTGCTAAGTAAGTTGCGCGCACTGCTCGGTGGTCGTATCAACTTTATGCCATGTGGTGGCGCGAAGTTGGATGAAACCATTGGTCGCTTCTTCCATGCTATTGGCATCAACGTGAAGTTGGGCTACGGCATGACAGAAACCACCGCGACGATTTCGTGCTGGGATGACAAGTGCTTTGATCCGGATTCTATCGGTATGTCGATGCCTGGCGCGCAAGTGAAGATTGGCGAAAACAACGAGATTCTGGTTCGTGGCCCGATGGTGATGCGCGGTTACTACAAAATGCCAGAAGAGACCGAAAAGACGTTTGATGAGCACGGTTTCTTAAAGACCGGTGATGCTGGCCATATTGATGAAAATGGCAACCTGTTC
>NZ_JAWOUH010000918.1:0-539 GCF_033339295.1 Vibrio sp. 704
AAAAAGGTCGTAAAGTTCGTCAGGTTAGCAAAACGTTCGCCACGATGGATCACAACGTTTCGACCACAACCAAAGACATCAACGCCTCTGGCGAGATGGCGCGTATCCAAATGGAAACGCTATCGAAAAACTGCGAAGAGTTCGGTGTTACCCTTTACGACCTAAACCACAAATATCAGGGCATCGTCCATGTTATGGGCCCAGAGCTAGGCATTACTCTACCGGGTATGACCATCGTTTGTGGTGACTCTCATACCGCAACACACGGAGCATTTGGCTCACTGGCTTTCGGTATCGGTACATCAGAAGTTGAACACGTATTAGCGACTCAAACGCTAAAACAAGCACGTGCGAAAACAATGAAAATCGAAGTGAAAGGTAAAGTCGCACCGGGTATTACCGCAAAAGATATCGTTCTAGCTATCATCGGCAAAACAACGGCTGCGGGCGGTACTGGTTATGTGGTTGAATTCTGCGGTGAAGCGATTACTGATCTTTCTATGGAAGGCCGTATGACGGTATGTAACATGGCCATTGAA
>NZ_JAWOUH010000919.1:0-539 GCF_033339295.1 Vibrio sp. 704
CACCTCAACGAACTCCAGTTCGTTTTGATTGCTCTTAATATCGGTTAACGCGGCTTTATGGCCAACACCTGGTTTAAGCTCAATCAAGCCCGCATCAGCGAGTAGTAACAGCCCTCGGCCTCCATTAGTTGGGTCGTTTGGAATGGCAATTCTGGCACGGTTTGGTAACTCTTCTAACGAACGGTATTTATTGGAATAAATCCCCATGCGCATCAAGATAGATTGGCCAATTGAAACGAGCTGAGAGTTATGACTGCTGTTGAAGTTATCCAAAAAAGGTTGGTGTTGGTAGCTGTTAATATCGATGCTACCGTCACTCAGCGCGGCGTTAGGTGTCACGTAATCAGAGAACTCGATGACTTCAACATTTAGCCCTTGCTTTGCAGCTTCTTTCGCTACTGCTTCAACTACTTGTGCATGTGGCCCAACCGTAGCTCCGACTTTGATTACTGAATTATCTTTTTCTCCGCAGGCACTTAAGCTGAGCGCAGCAGCGAGAACCCAAGATAACTTTTTGATGTGACCTAAATTTGTCATCG
>NZ_JAWOUH010000920.1:0-539 GCF_033339295.1 Vibrio sp. 704
CGACTCATTAGCTTGCAGTTAAAGTGGCAAACAACGTCCGAATTGCATGGTTAGAAGGTAAAGCTCGCATTCTGCTGGCTTGGGACTACTACCTCCTCAACAACTTTATTGAGATGCTAACGGTACTTGATGGCGCAACAGAAGTGCTCAAAGACCATGAAGACAGCACTTGGCAAGCCGAAATTTGGGACTTTAAAGGCTTGGCACTCCTTGGCTTAGAACGCCTAGACGCTGCGGAAGAAGCAACCCAAAAAGCGCACAAGCTGGCCATTGAGCACGATCTAACGTGGATGAAAGCACACTCTTTCATCAGTCGAGCAAGACTAGAGCTACTGCGTAAAAACACAGACAGCGCAGCCGAGTTGTTGCTTGCCGCAGAAGAATCCGCGCTTAATTTCGATAACGGCGAACTGCTAAGTCAGATCTGTTTTCAGCAATCTCGCGTTGCTGAAGAGCAAGGCGATTTCGAAGCGGCATTTAATGCGTTTAAAAAATACCGAAAACATGCACTGAAAATGCTCAAAGAGCAGACCAATCGT
>NZ_JAWOUH010000921.1:0-539 GCF_033339295.1 Vibrio sp. 704
CTGGCCATACACCGCAGACTACGACATGAACGACGTCGTCATTCAGTTCCGAATCACAGAAACGCGTATGGAAGGTGTGGTCGAGAACATTCAAATCACCGGTGACCTCGCCGCTTACGGTGCAGGATACAAAAATGGCTTTGCTATTCGTTTACCGGGCATAGCAAAAGCAAGCATCGAGAATGGCTTAACTACCCTGTCGTTTACCGGCGTTCAACACGCAAGCAATGGATTGGAAACTATCTCGGAAGAGGCCATTTTCATCATCAGCGATGATCTCAGCCAATACACGCAAAGCAATTGTACCTACTTCCGAACTCAATCAGGATGTGATGACAACGTTGCTTTCTCTTTTACGTTGACGGTTTATTTTAAGGAAGACTCCGACCGCTCTGGCTTACAAGCCATGCCTTACGACCCATTTATCTTTGCAACACCAAATACGTACCACGGTGACGGTATCACCTTCCAGCCAGGCCGAAAATGGGAAGTACACCTACCGGATCAAGCGCCAACCGAACAGTTTGATGATGCCAATT
>NZ_JAWOUH010000922.1:0-539 GCF_033339295.1 Vibrio sp. 704
GCATTAGTAAAGCTGAAATCAAATGCGGTTGATATCGTGGTATCTGACGTGCAAATGGCAGGTATGGGTGGCTTAGCGCTGCTTCGTAACATCAAACAAAATTGGCCGAACTTACCAGTGTTGCTAATGACGGCTTACGCCAATATCGAAGATGCCGTTTCTGCAATGAAAGATGGCGCGATTGATTACATGGCGAAACCATTTGCACCAGAAGTGCTGCTTAATATGGTAAGCCGTTATGCTCCTATCAAAAGTGATGACAACGGTGATGCTGTCGTTGCTGATGAAAAGAGTCTGCGCTTACTTGCTTTGGCTGACAAAGTGGCTCGCACTGATGCGAACGTGATGATCTTAGGCCCAAGCGGTTCAGGTAAAGAAGTGATGTCGCGTTACATTCACAAAGCATCAAACCGTAAAGACGGCCCATTCGTTGCGATTAACTGTGCGGCGATTCCTGACAATATGCTGGAAGCGACGCTATTCGGTTACGAAAAAGGTGCATTCACTGGAGCTGTTCAGGCGTGTCCGGGTAAGTTCGA
>NZ_JAWOUH010000923.1:0-539 GCF_033339295.1 Vibrio sp. 704
ATGTTTTGCTTGGTGCTGGGCGAATCTCGAAATCAAAATCGGTCAATGGCATGGTTTGCAATGACAATATTGCCGAGCTGATCATGGTATCTGACCCATCCACAATCCATTGCCCAAGCTCTCGACCTTGCATCATGCGTTGTGTGAGATCGCTTGGCAAAATCAGCACGGCGCGCACAATACCATCTTGAATCGCTTGTCCAGCCTCTTGCGCGGTGGCATAGGTTTCTTTGATATCCACCACTTGAGTGACTTTGACGGACTGGGTAATGATCCGCCCGGCGGTACTGCTACTTTGGTCGACAACACCTATCGGAATGTTGCGAATGTCCGTATTGATTGCGAAGCCGAACAGCAAAAGCTGGATAAGCGGGATCATCACCACCATGCCAAACGTGATTCGGTCACGGGAAAGTTGGCGAATCTCTTTGATCATGACGGCTTTCATGCGAGCGATAGGTTTCATCATTGGCGGCCTTTCCCTGTCACGCTGACAAAAACATCTTCTAAGCTTGGGCGAGCGTGGTTCATCTCAGCGT
>NZ_JAWOUH010000924.1:0-539 GCF_033339295.1 Vibrio sp. 704
ACGATTCAAAACTTCCTCAAAGAAGATCTTATCGATGAAATGGTGATCACTCGCTTCCCTATCCTACTTGGCGGCGGCGCACCTTTGTTTGGTGATTTGCAACAACCACTCAATTTTAAAGTGACCAAGAGCGAAGTGGTGCTAGGCACCTTAGTTCAAACGACTTACGTGCGTGAAAGGTAATCTACCTAGGTATTTTGAATAAAAGAAAAACGCCCTTCCTAGAGATAGGAGGGGCGTTTGTTGTGTTAAGTACCTGTGTTCAGCATCGCTCATTTTTGGACGAGGTCAGCGCAACAAATTTATGTCGCGCAGTGAGCCTAATGGCTATTCATGATGCCGTTGGTAGTAGAATAGAATTAGAGTGAAGCTCATACCTAGTCTCTAGATTTTGTTTTTCTATGAAACTCTTTTCTTTCTGTGAGTAAGGATTCTTAGCTTTCAAATCAAGGAATATACCTTGATAACGCCACCCCTTACGGCGAAGTTCACTCACCGATTGCTCTCCACTTAGTAGCTTTCTTCCATACCTATCTCTG
>NZ_JAWOUH010000925.1:0-539 GCF_033339295.1 Vibrio sp. 704
AAAAATCGCACTTTACGATTCACAGGGAGCACGAGTGGATTATCCACTTCAAGCAAGTAATGCGCTCCTTTCATCTCTATACCGTCAATCTGCTTTTGGCTGGTTGCGAGCAAGCTGAAGAATTCCACATCTTCGCCAAAGTAGCTGTAATGCCACTTCCATTGCGAACCTGTAATTTGAATGGTGATATCCGATTGGCTAGTGTCTTCCATTGCGACTAAAGTTTTCGTTGCGGGAATCGCCATCGCGACAAGAATGATGATAGGGATAACAGTCCAAATAATTTCCACTTTGGTGCTTTCATGGAAATGTGCGGCAACTGCACCTTTTGATTTGCGATGACGGATGATGGCATAGAACATAACACCAAAAACAACCAGAGCTATCGCGCAACAAATGTAGAAAATGAGCATATGTAATTCATACACTTGCTCGCTGATCGCCGTGACCCCTTTGGTCATGTTGAGTTCATTGTCCTTTGACCAACCGTAGGAGGAGAATGTGATTAAAATCACACTCAGAGGTATAGCTAGAGTAGT
>NZ_JAWOUH010000926.1:0-538 GCF_033339295.1 Vibrio sp. 704
ACGAAGATCGGCTTTGGCCCGAGATTTAGCGGCTCGATCGCATGAAGAACTTGATACTCGTTATGACGAGAGATAGAAAAAGCCTTGCATACGTTGCTGGTCGGTCGCCAGACATAAGCAAGGCCTTGAGAAGATTCCAACCGCCAACAGCGGTTGGTGAGCCCGCCGGTGACGGTTTGCACCTTCACCGGTGGTTCTGAAAAGAAGCCATCTAACGCATTTAAGCTCGGATCTAACTGTTTTGCTTGTTGCCAAGAAAACCACGCCATTGATGACTTCTCCATTATGGTCAATTAAAGGCCAAATAGGCTCTTAGATTGCTCTTTGCGGATTTCTGTTTCATCAGCCCATTCGATTAGGCCTGTTTCCAAATCCATCAAACGCATTGTCATTTTGTAGTATACATCTTTATCGCTACCTGCATTTTTCACGATGCTAGAAAGGTTACCGTAAAGCATGTATTGCGCACCGACCATTTTACCAAACTGGATTGCTGTGCTTTGATTAACAAGCTCGTCCGTGTTTTGGAAATTAAGTT
>NZ_JAWOUH010000927.1:0-538 GCF_033339295.1 Vibrio sp. 704
CCTTCCTACGCTTATTACGTCTTCTGATGAAGATATGCGCGCGGCAATCGCCGCAGCTCGCGAATATCACAAAAAATACCAAAACCAATCGCTTGGCTTACATCTTGAAGGCCCATACCTTAACGTCGCGAAAAAAGGTATTCATAGCGTAGACTTCATCCGTCCATCCGATGACGGCATGATTGACCTTATTTGCTCAAATGCAGACATCATTGCCAAAGTAACTCTTGCGCCAGAGCAGAACGACCCTGAACATATCGCACGCCTAAAAGCTGCAGGCATTGTGGTATCAATCGGTCACACAAACGCGACCTATGCTGAAGCACGCAAGGGTTTTGAGGCCGGTATTACTTTTGCAACTCACCTATTCAATGCGATGACTCCTATGGTTGGTCGTGAGCCAGGAGTGGTTGGTGCTATTTACGATACACCAGAGATCTACGCAGGCATCATTGCTGACGGCTTCCACGTAGACTACGCAAACATTCGAATTGCTCATAAAATCAAAGGTGAAAAGCTTGTTTTGGTGACCGATGCC
>NZ_JAWOUH010000928.1:0-538 GCF_033339295.1 Vibrio sp. 704
ACCGTCACGGTGAGAAAATCGGTGTAGTTGTTGCTGGTGAAGGCGACGCAGAAACTCTTAAGCACGTTGCAATGCACGTTGCTGCTTCTAAGCCAGAGTACGTAAACCCAGAAGACGTACCAGCTGACGTAGTTGCTAAAGAGAAAGAAGTTCAAGTTGAAATCGCTATGAACGAAGGCAAGCCTGCTGAGATCGCTGAGAAGATGGTTGTTGGCCGCATGAAGAAATTCACAGGCGAAATCTCTCTAACTGGTCAAGCATTCATCATGGAACCTAAGAAAACTGTAGGTGAAATGCTGAAAGAAAAAGGTGCTTCAGTTGCTACATTCGTTCGCCTAGAAGTTGGTGAAGGTATCGAGAAAGCAGAAGGCCTAAGCTTCGCTGAAGAAGTAGCACTAGCTCAAAAAGGTTAATCCTTAGAGACTTGTGCAAAGATTAGACCGTGGCCTTGGCTGCGGTCTTTTTATGAGCAGTAGACGATTAGCCGTGATGAATAACCATAAGCAAGCTTGTGATTATTCATGACTGTTAATAGATC
>NZ_JAWOUH010000929.1:0-538 GCF_033339295.1 Vibrio sp. 704
AAGTTACTTATGTCACAGTGGTTTACCGATTTACAAAACTATGTACAAGCGCATAGTCAGGATTGGAGCGGAAGTGTTCTTTTTATCACGTTAGCCAGTTTTATCGCATGGATCGCTTGGCGAGTCATCCGTTCCCGTCTTGCAATTCTTGTCGAGAAAACCCCTTTTCATTGGGATAACATGTTGCTTGATGCGCTCAAAGCGCCAGTGAGCACACTCATTTGGTGTTGGCCTGCTACGGTGTCACTCGGCATCATTTTAGAAAGCGAACTGAATGACAAGATCAATTGGCTGAGCACGCTCAAGCTGATTCTTATTATCAGCGTCTTCGTATGGACCGTCATGCGGCTGATCACCAATATCGAAGATTTCGTTCTGGAACAGAAAAACCGAGACGAAACCACCGTTCAAGCCATCGCAAAAGTCGGGCGCTTATTCATCATCACTATCGGCGTATTAACCATCATGCAGGCATTTGGCTTGTCTCTGTCTGGTCTGCTGACGTTTGGTGGTGTGGGTGGCTTAATCGTAGGTCTTG
>NZ_JAWOUH010000930.1:0-537 GCF_033339295.1 Vibrio sp. 704
AATACGGCGATTCAGCAAGGGCTGAATATTTCCAACCAGTTAGAGCCCGTGTTGGCGAACCTAAAGCAAGCGCGTTCAATTATCGAATTAAGCGCAGAGACGGCCGCGACGCCAGACATTATTGTTAAACAGTTTATTGCGTCGCTAGAAGCTCAGAACAAAGCTGTGTTTGCTGGTTACATGGTATGGGAAAAGCCATCGTGGGTTGAGCCAACGATTCAAGACAAAAGCCTTGGCTTTAATAGCGAAGGCTACTTAGCGCCATTCTTTTCGCCAAATTCGCACAACAGTTTTGATGTTGTGGCGATGGATAGCTTTAGCAATACTGAATTAAACAACAATGGTGAGCGTAAAGACGATTGGCACTTGATGCCTTACGAAACGGGTAAAACGTTCGTGATGGAACCGTACATGTATCCGGTTCGCGGCAAACAAGAACTGATCACGACCATCAGCCAACCAATCAAGTTACGTGGCGAGATCATCGGCTCTCTTGGTTTTGATTTGTCATTGAACGAGTTACAAAGCCAAAGTGAA
>NZ_JAWOUH010000931.1:0-537 GCF_033339295.1 Vibrio sp. 704
GAAGACAGTTCTGCAAGTACTTCGATGTGGTGGTTATCGCCACCGTCTGGAGAGGCGATCATGAAGAACAGCTTTGAAGGTAAGCCGTCTTCCGCGCCGTACTCGATACCTGATTTGCTTACGCCGATCACAACCGCCGGTTCAATCACAGCGGCGCTTTTCGCGTGTGGAATTGCCACGCCATCTTCAAATCCGGTATTTCCTAATTCTTCACGTGCTTTTATATCTGCAAGGAATTGTGTTTGGTCAGAAATACGACCTTGGGCATGAAGAACGGCAACCAGTTCTTTAAATACGTCTTCTTTTGAAGACGCTTTAAGATCAAGCTTAATTAAGTCTTCATTTATTAGTTTGGTGATCATTGTCGAACCCCTATAAATATAATTTTTATTTCAGGGGTATTTTTAAATTACTGAGAAAAAGACTGTAGTGAAGAAAAAATGCATTTACTGGAGGATTGTAACCGACTAACTATAGTGTGATTTAGATCGTTCACTGGACAAATCTAGCTGCATATCTGTGACATGATGGATAAGA
>NZ_JAWOUH010000932.1:0-537 GCF_033339295.1 Vibrio sp. 704
TTGGTGATACTCACGACCTTCTCTCAAGCACCAATCACTGCTTTGGTGGATGACTTTACGCAGCACTATCCTGATGCTGAAGTCCGAGTGGTTCACCGACGCACTCAATCAAGCCTGCAATTGCTTAGCAAAAGCTACATGAAGGATATCGACTTGGTGTTGAGCTCGTCGCCGTTTCTGATGCAAGAGCTGTCTAATGAACATCGTTTGGCTGATATGTCGTCGCGTGTGCAAGTGCCGAAATGGTTGTCGCCTTATCTATTACCTAATAACGATCAAGTCGTGGCGTTTGGATACTCCGGCGCCGGGATTGTTTGGAACAAAGATTATTTGGCCGCGAACCATTTACCAGAACCGAAGCGTTTTCAAGATCTGACCAATCCGCTGTACTTTGGTCACGTCACCATGAGCACGCCAAGCCGCTCTGGAACCACGCAATTGATGGTCGAGAGTGTGCTTAGTCAATATGGTTGGCAAGAGGGCTGGCGGATTTTACTCAATGTGGGAGCGAACCTCGCGACGATCTCTTCTCGCAGC
>NZ_JAWOUH010000933.1:0-537 GCF_033339295.1 Vibrio sp. 704
TGGAAAAATACAACTGAAATGGGTAAGTGCTGACAAAGCTATGATCGTTACGGAGAATGGGCATATCGTCAAAACGATAGGTCTACAGAATGGGGACTTAGCGGGTGTTTATGGTGATGTGCCAGATTTTTCCTCTGATTCAGCCTCTGTTAACTACGCACTCTCATACGACTGGGCAACACAATATCGTTATGGCTTTCCAGCAAGAGTGACTCGTTCTTACTCGGGTCAAGAAACGTTGACGACACCAATGTCTAGCGCTACGACCAATGTATATAAAGAAACTGTTGAGTTTAGTAGTCTTTCCCACGGTATCGAAAATATTTATTGGGTTGATGAACTAGGTCAGGTTGTTAAAACCTTACAATATTTAGGACCTAACATGATCCCGGTTGAGTTGACCATTTTAAAGGGGTATAGCAAATCATGAGCAAGCAACTAATCACATTATTATGTTTGGTCATGCCACTTTTGAGCTCATATAGTTTAGCTCAAACAGAAACCTCTACAACACAGTCATTAAATGTTGAGTTGCTT
>NZ_JAWOUH010000934.1:0-537 GCF_033339295.1 Vibrio sp. 704
TGCGCCATTTTTTGAGCCACGCCAGACAGCATTAAAATTGGCTTACCCAACTCATCATTCGAGACGGTAAAATCATGAAAAGTTACGCCTTGTGCAATTCCTGTACCTAGCGCTTTCGATGCTGCCTCTTTAGCGGCAAAACGCTTAGCAAGATAACGCCCTTGCTGCTTAAGTTGCGAAAACTTTGCCATTTCATCCTCAGAGAGAATACGTCGAGCAAAAGGTTCACCACTGCGGCCTAGCGCTTTCTCTATACGCTCGATTTCAGCAATGTCGGTTCCTAAACCTAAAATAGCCATTCGCAGAACCTAGTTATTTGCGTGCCGCGATCATCAGTGCTTTCATCTCTGCCACTGACTTTTCTAGGCCATCAAACACTGCACGTCCAATGATAGAGTGACCAATGTTCAACTCGTAAATTTCTGGTAGCGCAGCAATTGGTGCTACGTTGTGGTAAGTCAGACCGTGGCCAGCGTTCACAATAATACAAAGGTCATAAGCGTAGCTTGCACCCGCAGCAATCTTCTTCAATTGTGC
>NZ_JAWOUH010000935.1:0-536 GCF_033339295.1 Vibrio sp. 704
ACAAACACTGCAGCCAGCGCGACTTGCCATGTGTAACCCATGCCTAACACAACGGAATATGTGAAGAATGCGTTTAGACCCATGCCCGGAGCCTGAGCAATTGGGTAGTTTGCGACTAAGCCCATAATGAAACAGCCAATCGCGGCGGCAAGACACGTTGCAACAAAGATCGCACCACGATCCATACCGGTATCAGACAAAATAGCTGGGTTTACAAAAATAATGTAAGCCATGGTAAGGAAGGTCGTAATACCTGCAATGATCTCAGTGCGCACATTTGTGCCGTTTTCACTAAGTTTAAAGAGCCTTTCGAGCATGATCGAATCCTGTAAAGGTAAAAAGTAAACGGTTGCGTAATCGATTGGCGGGAATTATAAAGTTATCAAATAGCAAATTCTAGATAGAATCATCACTCTAAAGCGTTTTTTTTCGCAGGATATGAAACCCATCCGTTAGTATTTAAAATCAAGAATGAATATAGCACTTATTAAACAATAACTAACCGCTCATGTTCACTTTGCCTTCAATGCGTGCAA
>NZ_JAWOUH010000936.1:0-536 GCF_033339295.1 Vibrio sp. 704
TGGCGATGTTTTCCACTCATCTCGCTGTGACTGCGGTGAGCAGTTAGAAGAAACGATCCAACGTATGGGCGAATCTGGCGGCGTGATCCTTTACCTTCGCCAAGAGGGCCGTGGTATCGGTTTGTACAACAAGATTGATGCGTATCGTCTGCAAAGCCAGGGGATGAACACTTACGAAGCAAACAACCATTTAGGCTTTGATGATGATTTAAGAGACTTCACAGAAGCGGCACAAATGTTAGAAGCGTTAGGTATCAAGAAAATTCGTCTTGTGACCAATAACCCTAAGAAAATCCGTGAATTAGCGGAATACGGAATTGAGATTGTCGAAGTTGTCAATACTTCGGCGCACATTAAAGATGGTAATGAAAACTATCTTAGAGCGAAAGTTTCTCACGGCAAACATAACCTAAAGGTTTAATCCTAAAGAGAAAATTGTCAATTATGAATGTTAAAAGCCTCACAGTGATGAGGCTTTTTTTGTATCTGGAGTTGCAAATAAATTGTAAATTTGTATTATCTCGTGACTAAAAGTG
>NZ_JAWOUH010000937.1:0-536 GCF_033339295.1 Vibrio sp. 704
CACCTTTTATTCGCCATCTATTCGTAGCCGAATCATTTTTCTTAGTATCTATTTGAGCTTAGTCACCTTCTGCAGTGGCGTTGCGATGATCAAGGGAAAAAGAGACGATCTAAAACTGCCCGTTCAAGTGATGGCGTACGCCTTCTTTGGATTTAGTGCTTTTATGGCGGGCAGAACCGTTTGGAGCATTTGGGCTCCTGAAGTCACCAGTTTTATGAATGCAGGTATCATCCACCAGCTGACGTTTCTATTTAGTATCTGCCTCATTGTTGCTTTGAGCTTCAGTATGTTGTGGTTGATCAACGCAAGATTGGTGAAATCCATCAACGATCTTTCTCATTTGGATGCATTAACTGGGTTATACAATCGACGTGCAATGGAAGTCATTGTGCCTAACCTTGTGAATCAAGCACGCGAAAAAAATACGCCTATCAGCATCGTTATGACTGACGTGGACGATTTTAAAACCATTAATGACCAATACGGACACACCACTGGCGACTCAGTCATGGCAACCATCGCCACGATTTTTAAAC
>NZ_JAWOUH010000938.1:0-536 GCF_033339295.1 Vibrio sp. 704
ATGGTAAACCATAGCTTTCCGTAACGATCATCAATACGAGTACCGCGACCGATGATCTGCTTAAATTTGGTCATCGACTGAATGCCCTGGTCAAGAACAACCAGTTTACAAGTTTTTGCATCGACACCTGTTGTCATGAGTTCTGAGGTGGTCGCGATAACAGGGTAAGCCTTTTTGGGGTTGATGAAGTTATCAAGCTGAGCTTTGCCTATTTCATCATCACCAGTGATTTTCATTACGTATTTTTCATTCTTTGCAACTTGCTCAGGGTTGCAGTTGATTAGTGCTCGACGCATACGCTCTGCGTGGTCAATGTCATTACAGAACACAATGGTCTTCGCCATCGGGTCGGTGCGCTTGAGGTAGCTGGTGATGGTCTGTGCAACAAGTTCTGTTCGCTCATCAATGACCATAGTTCTGTCGAAGTCTTTCTGGTTATAGATCCTGTCTTCGATGACTTCACCATGTTTATCGACTTGTCCTTTGGTTGGTTGCTAACCGTGTAAATCTATATCGATATCTACACGCACAACTTT
>NZ_JAWOUH010000939.1:0-536 GCF_033339295.1 Vibrio sp. 704
CTACTTTTCGACGCGCGCGACAGTTCATCGGTAACTCGTTTCTCAAATCAAAAAAGCCCGAATGCATTTCAGCCGAAATCGCGCGCGCTTTCGCTTTGTCCGCTACATGGCTTGGCCACGCCTTTCCTTGTAGATACTGCTCGTTCACATATTCCAAAATCGCTAAGGAATCCCAAACCGTGACTTCGCCATCAACCAATGTTGGCACTTTGGCCGTTGGTGTTACGCTCGCCAGCTTGTCGTAGAAGTCTTCAGTAAACAGCGTTAGCTTAGTCACATCCACTTTTAAATCGTATTGAGAAAAAATGAGCCACGCTCGCAATGACCAACTTGAGTAGTTTTGATTCCCGATAAAGAGTTGCATTGTTGCCTCCATGCCAAATGGTGTTGTTATTAATTAAAGCGTGAAATCACAATATCTGATTGTTTTATTTCAAACTAACGGATAGTTTTGATGGAACACTTCAACAAAAACGATGGATAGAAAAGAATATGGATATTGACGCGCTGCGCAGCTTTCTTGCGTTTGTTGAAAC
>NZ_JAWOUH010000940.1:0-536 GCF_033339295.1 Vibrio sp. 704
CATGTTGACTGGAGCGACGTTGTATTCAACGTTTTGGCTAGAGCCTACTGCTACCCAAGAAAACGAAATTAATTCGGTACTGACGCGAGAAAATAAAACCATTTTTGAGCCGGTTTTACCGGACGAGCATGTCTCATTGCCTTCAGACTTTCGCTTCCATCCTGAATATCAACATGAATGGTGGAACTACTTTGCGAAGCTGCAAGATAAGCAAGGTCGTACTTACAACGTGCAGTGGAGCTATTTTCGCGTCGCCACCGATGAACGAGAAACCAGCGGTTGGCAAAACCCGCAACTGTACATTTCACATGTTGTCGTGAGCCATGGTTCGCATGTGTGGAAAGAACAGCGTGTTGCGCGCGGTGGTATTGGTCAAGCTGGCATGACAAACCGACCATTCCGTTTATGGATAGATAACTGGACTTGGCGCTCATTAGGCTCTACACCATTTCCAGGCAACCTCAATGTTACAACGGACACATTCGGACTCGAACTGAATACCATGACAAGCGGGCCGTTTGTGGTAAATGGAGATA
>NZ_JAWOUH010000941.1:0-535 GCF_033339295.1 Vibrio sp. 704
AAATTAAAAATTATTTAATCAACAAGGCTTTTTATCATTTTTTTAATCACAAAACGTTGCTTTTTTTACTCAGAATGGCAAATTAAATCCATACCGATTAGAAATTGTTTAGTTTAGAAAGGATGTTGTATGTGTTCAGTATTTGGGATTTTAGACATTAAAAGTGATGCAGCGGCACTGCGTCCTATCGCGTTAGAAATGTCGAAAAAGCTTCGTCACCGTGGCCCTGACTGGTCTGGTATCTACTCTTCAGAAAGAGCAATCCTAGCTCACGAGCGCTTGGCTATCGTTGGTCTAAATAGCGGTGCTCAACCACTATACAGCCCTGATAAAAAACTAATCCTTGCCGTTAACGGTGAGATCTACAACCACAAAGAGATTCGCGCTCGCTACGAAGGCAAGTACGAATTCCAAACAGACTCTGACTGTGAAGTTATTTTAGCACTGTATCAAGACATGGGTGCTGATCTTCTTGAAGAGCTAAACGGTATTTTTGCTTTCGTACTGTACGATGAAGAAAAAGATGAGTACCTAG
>NZ_JAWOUH010000942.1:0-535 GCF_033339295.1 Vibrio sp. 704
TAATATGCAATTGAACTCGTTACCAAAAAATTCGTGAAATCAAGCTGAACTTAGATAAAAGACTGAATTTAAAGACAAGCATCGCGAATAAATTGACGGATTTCGCGCTGCTTATATTTGGCAAGTAATATATAATTACAAAACAACGTGATTATAAAAAAGATAGCAAGTCACAACTTTGAACGTCAGGCGGAGTAGACAAATTAGATAGTATGGATTCGATACGTAAGGTATATGAGTACGCAGAGCCCAATTTAACATTAGTTGGTTGGATGGGATTTATTGGCTTCCCGCTCTACTACTTCGTTTGGGACTTCATGTTCCCGCAATCCTATGAAAACTTGCCGCTACGTTTGTTTTGTTCCGCACTGTTTTTTGGCATCATTTTTCGTAACCGTTTGTCGTCATCATGGCGAAAGTACGTGCACGTCTATTATCAAATAACGATTACGACCTGTTTACCTTTCTTCTTTTTTTATATGTTGCTCATGAATGATTGGTCCAATGTTTGGGTGATGTCATTCATGTCGGCTAT
>NZ_JAWOUH010000943.1:0-535 GCF_033339295.1 Vibrio sp. 704
CAGGATTGAAGTTGGCGATTTGGGGTGCAGAGAAAGCCTTACCTCAGCTCAAAGTCGAGAACATTCAAGGTTCGCTATTCCCTCGTTTTGTACTGCAAAATGTCAGCTTTGTTGATGAGTCTTTACATATTGATGCGAAAGTTGAGCGCCTTGCGTTGGCGATTAACTTCCGCTGTTTCTTTGACCCAAAAGTGTGTGTTGATGAACTGGCGCTGCAAGGTGTTAACTTCCAAATGCCAGAATTGCCACCAGCCAGTGAAGAGCCTGAAGAAGAAACACCACCGCTGCGTTCTATCAGCACGCCAGTGCCAATTTTTGTCAATAAAGTCAGCTTTAATGACATCAACGTCAATGTGTTAGGCAATCAGATTGATTGGCAAACGTTCTCGACCGCTTTGTCGATGCAGGGCGATCGTTTGGTGATCGCACCAACCGCATTGAAAGACATCAATGTTGCGCTCGCACCAAGTGAAGCTGAACCTGAAGCGGCTGCCGAGGAGCCGAAAGAAACAGACGCTACGCCGCAAGATATTGT
>NZ_JAWOUH010000944.1:0-534 GCF_033339295.1 Vibrio sp. 704
ACCGTCGATAACGGCTTTTGTGCCTTCAGGCAGTACGCGTGGGATGTTTTCCCAGAAACCACCACCCGTAATGTGAGAAATCGCGTGGATATCGTGTTTCTCGATCATCTTAAGTGCGGATTTGATGTAAATCTTCGTTGGTTCTAGTAGGTGCTCACCGATAGTGCGACCTGCTAGCTCTTCGTTTTTATCTGCGCCAGAAACTTCTAGAATCTTACGGATCAGTGAGTAACCGTTTGAGTGTGGACCGCTTGAGCCGACAGCGATAAGTGCGTCGCCTGCTGCTACTTTAGTGCCGTCAATCACGTCTTCTTTTTCCACTACGCCTACACAGAAACCCGCAACGTCGTAGTCTTCGCCTTCGTACATGCCTGGCATTTCAGCGGTTTCGCCACCGATAAGTGCACAACCAGCTTGAACACAGCCATCAGCAATACCAGAAACCACGTCTGCTGCTGTGTCTACGTCTAGTTTGCCTGTAGCGTAGTAGTCTAGGAAGAATAGGGGCTCGGCACCTTGAACGATTAGGTCGTT
>NZ_JAWOUH010000945.1:0-534 GCF_033339295.1 Vibrio sp. 704
CACATCAAAGAGCAAACATTGGTATCGATTATCAAGGTATGGATTGGGTAATAGGGCCAAATTACACAGCAGAACAAGCAAGGATCATTTTGCGCCTTGATGATCAGACTCGCTATGTATTACAACCTGAAAAACGCCATTATCCCGTGCGAGTAATGAACATGACTGAACCCGCGATTCTGAGTTTATGGCACGGAGACTATTATCTGACGTTGGGGGATAAAGTTGGCACAAACGCTTATGCGATAAAAGTTCAGTACCGGGCGGGGATTTGGTGGATATGGTCAGGCGGTTTGATAGCGGTGTTTGGCGCACTGACGGCTGTGTATCGCAAAAGAAAGAGGGCCGTGAATGTCACCGAAAACTATGCCTAAACTATTCGGGTTATTTATTGCTGTTGCCGTCTTTTCAGTCGTGGTCGTTGCGGCGTTATCTGACCGCCCCCACGTTGAGCAAGCAAAGGAAAGCACGCTAATGGTTCCAAATTTCAGCGCTGTATCGGTTATCTCTGGAAAAGAGGTCACTCAGGTGTTG
>NZ_JAWOUH010000946.1:0-534 GCF_033339295.1 Vibrio sp. 704
ATGGCTTGTACAACCTTTCGACCGAAATCAAGGTTGATGAGCGTCAGCTTGCCGCGGTGAAACAAGAGTTTAAGCAAGAGCGCAGCGCTTTCTTGGAATCGCCTATGGGTACGCTTATCCAAGTAGCGAACACCAGCGCTTACACGCCGGATAGTCGTCATCGTTTACTGAGCAGTGATGGTGCCGATACCGTCACGCCAGAGCGGATTCTTGCGGTGCATGATCAACTGTTTAAAACCGATCATGGTTACAAAATGGTGATTGTTGCGGACGTTGAGCCTGAGCAAATTACGCCACTTCTACGCAAATACGTGGCATCAATTAAGATGAAGCCGGGTAAAGCTGTAGATTATCGTGTGTCATTTAATGATAAGCTGCCAGCGCGCTCGGTCGTCACTGATGGTCACGAGCCTTCATCGTTTTACCTGCTGCGTTTTACCAACACCGATAAGTACAACCGTACGGCAAAAGACACGGTGATAGAAGACATTCTGGAGCGCATCAGTGCCGCACGAGTACTGGAGACGTTCCGTT
>NZ_JAWOUH010000947.1:0-534 GCF_033339295.1 Vibrio sp. 704
CCGAATACTAAGCGATGAATGGCTTCCGCCCAACAAGTGAAATCATCAGCTTCTTTTCTGAGCTGGCGATTCCTGAGCTGCAAGGCTTGGTGGGTGACCTTATCGACAATCAAACTTCCAAAGGCTTGGCGAGCTTCTTCTCCGGTCTATTGTCACTGGAAGGCGAACAGAAAGAGATGGCGTTGACGGTGCTATTGGCACAAGCTCGCATCACCGACTTACCTCTGTTCAACCTGATCTTGGAGTTAGAAACGCAATACCCGGGCGACATTGGTTTGTTTGCGCCCTTGCTACTCAACGTTATCACGCTGAAACCAGGCGAAGCGATGTTCTTGGATGCAGAAACGCCACACGCGTACTTGAAAGGGACGGGGCTTGAGATCATGGCGAACTCAGACAATGTGCTACGTGCCGGTTTAACACCGAAGTATATGGACGTAAAAGAACTCGTTGCATGCACACGCTTCGAAGAAAAACCATTCGATACCCTACTGCTTGCACCAATCGAAAACAACGACATGTTGGAATACCCAA
>NZ_JAWOUH010000948.1:0-534 GCF_033339295.1 Vibrio sp. 704
TGACAGTAACGCAGGTAACTTCCGCAGCGATGTATCACAAGGTGTCATGTTCCGCTGGGGTACGAATCTAGCCAACAGTATTGGCGCAGCAAACATCAGTGTAGAAAGCCCTTTCTCTGCCAGTATGCTTGCGAAAAATACCTCCAGTTGGTTTGTCTTTACAGGATTTGAAGGTCGATACCGTTTCAACGACATCACCATTGAAGGCGATCGCTCAGGTATTCCAGGCTCATCAGAACCCTATGATGTGACTCTAGAAAACTGGCAAGCAAGTGCCGTTGCAGGTGCAACTTGGTATAACCAGAATTACGGCGCAAGCCTAACCTTTACGGTGAAAACACCTGATTACGAAGAATCACAAACTGACGTTTATGGTACTGGTTCTTTCTCAGTCTTTGCTTTCTTTTAAATAGTATTTATCTCTCAGGCCAATGAACGCGTCATTGGCCGTTTTCTTTGGTCACATTACGCTGCCTTAGCCACCCTCAAGGCTGTTTTAACCCTGCTTTTTGTAATAAAATAACAGCTAGAATT
>NZ_JAWOUH010000949.1:0-533 GCF_033339295.1 Vibrio sp. 704
GTAGAATACCTATAATCTTTATAAAGGATTATATTAATAAGTTCTTCAACTGACATGAAGGACCATATAAGAGCAGTTAGGTATGACACAATTTTTCGCAGCCGCCGGGATCAAGAACCCGCACCTTCAGACCCTTTTACCGCGCTTTATTCGTAAAAAAGCGCTGTTTACGCCTATTTGGCAGACGCTGGATACCGACGATGGCGACTTCCTCGATCTCGCTTGGAGTGAAGATCCCACCAAAGAACCTGCGCAGAACAAACCCATCTTCGTTTTGTTTCATGGCTTGGAAGGATGCTTCTACAGTCCGTATGCAAACGGCCTGATGAATGCGTTTGCGAAATCTGGTTGGTTATCGGTGATGATGCATTTTCGTGGCTGTAGCGGCAAACCGAACAAAAAAGCTCGCGCATACCATTCAGGAGAAGTAACGGACGCTCGCTTCTTTTTGGAACACCTCCATCTGCGCTTTCCAAACAATCCAAAAGTCGCCGTCGGCATCTCCCTTGGTGGCAATATGCTGGCGAACTACT
>NZ_JAWOUH010000950.1:0-532 GCF_033339295.1 Vibrio sp. 704
TGCCGGTATTTTAGATGCCATGATGCCTGCTCACGTGATTTTCCCGAACTACGATTCTCAGCCCGCAAGTGGTTCTGAATACTGGTTGAAACACGTTTTACGTCAACAGCTTGGTTTTAAAGGCTTAATTTTCTCTGATGATTTGACGATGGAAGGCGCAGCGATCATGGGCAGCCCAGCTGAGCGTGGGGCTCAAGCCATGAAAGCCGGTTGCGATATGCTATTGATGTGTAATAAGCGTGAAGCACAAGTTGAAGTGTTGGATAACTTGCCTGTTTCAACCGTGCCATTGGCGGATGCGCTACTCAAAAAACAGTCGTTTTCTTTAAGCGATCTCAAATTGTCTCATGAGTGGAAAGCGGCGAGTGAAGCGATGAAACGCTTGACCAGCTAAACCTCTTGTAAACTGTTAAAAACACCAATTAGAAGCCAAAGCTCATTAGACTTTGGCTTTTTCTTTGTGTGTAAATTAATGTTTACAGTAAATGTTTTTATTGTGTACGCTTGTTTTTCTTTTTTAGCCTGTTATCTT
>NZ_JAWOUH010000951.1:0-532 GCF_033339295.1 Vibrio sp. 704
CCATTGAATTGGGCGCAAAAGCAGGCCTAATTGCACCAGATGAAACCACGTTTGAATATATCAAAGGTCGTAAGTTCTCACCGCAAGGCGCAGATTTTGATGCTGCAGTAGAGTACTGGAAGACGTTAAAAACTGACGCAGATGCCGAATTTGATGCCGTAGTAACGCTAAATGCTGCTGACATCAAACCACAAGTAACTTGGGGCACAAACCCAGGTCAGGTCATTGCCGTTGACCAACCGATTCCAGCACCAGAAAGCTTCACAGATCCAATCGAAAAAGCGTCTGCTGAAAAAGCATTGGCTTACATGGGCCTAGAAGCAGGTAAATCATTGTCTGACTACCAAGTAGATAAAGTGTTTGTTGGCTCTTGTACGAACTCTCGCATCGAAGACATGCGCGCTGCCGCCGTCGTGGCGAAAGGCCGTAAGGTCGCATCGCACGTTCAAGCATTGATTGTCCCGGGCTCAGAACAGGTGAAAGCACAAGCAGAAGCCGAAGGCTTGGATGTCATATTTAAAGAAGCGGGCTT
>NZ_JAWOUH010000952.1:0-532 GCF_033339295.1 Vibrio sp. 704
TTCATAAAATGGAAAGTCACTATCATTTACGTGGTGCTTGCAGTTGGTTTAACCGCCAGCCACTTAATGGGAAAATCGGTCGTCAAAGGCATGTTGGGTAAAGAGATCACGCTACCTGACGCGATTTGGGCGAAGATAAACTGGGCATGGGTAGGCTTCTTCTCATTTTTTGCAGGCCTAAACATTTACATCGCTTACGAGCTACCTCTGGATGTTTGGGTTAACTTTAAAGTATTTGGAATGCTGATCGCCACCTTCGCCTACATGATTGCTACTGGTGTCTACATTTACAAGCACATGCCAAAGGAAGAGAAAAATAACTCCTCCGATGTCTCGGTTGATGATTAAAAACTCAATTTTGCTATAATCCGCGCAAATGTATTATTCACAGCGACCTTCGGGTCGCTGTTTTGTTCAACGGACCAATAATTACTGCATTAGTATTCTTATTGGCACACCATATTTGCGCTTTTTTTGAGCGCCCTTGAAGATTTAGGATGTCACTATGAGCCAAGAATTTAACTCTCCGAAA
>NZ_JAWOUH010000953.1:0-532 GCF_033339295.1 Vibrio sp. 704
TCAGAAGATTGATTACCTTCATTAATGTGGCTTTCGATCATCAAACCGATGATCGACTTGTTCCCTTCACGGATTTGGTGAATCACATCTTCTGCGACCAATGGCTGACGACGGTAATCTTTGCGTGAGTTTGCATGGCTGCAATCCACCATCAATGACGCTTCAAGACCTGATTTCGCCATTTCTTGTTCGCATTCCGTAACGGATACTGAATCGTAGTTCGTCTGTTTACCACCACGTAGGATCACGTGGCCATTCGGGTTACCTTGGGTTGTGAGCAACGCAACTTGACCTTCACGGTTGATACCCATAAAGCGGTGGCTAGAAGAGGCTGCCTGCATCGCATTGATTGCGGTTGCCAAACTACCATCTGTGCCATTCTTAAAGCCAATCGGCATCGAAAGACCACTAGCCATCTCACGGTGTGTTTGTGATTCTGTTGTGCGTGCGCCGATCGCTGCCCAACTAAAAGTATCGGCTAAGTATTGTGGGCTAATTGGGTCAAGAGCTTCGGTTGCAAGTGGGATTTCCA
>NZ_JAWOUH010000954.1:0-532 GCF_033339295.1 Vibrio sp. 704
CCATGGTCGAGACCATCGTACGGCGCGCTCCTTTGAGCACTTCAGTGCCAGGAACTTGTTTGCCTGCTTCTTCGTAAACATCGGCATCGACGATCAAACCGCTTGGTCCGCGACCGACCATCGTTTTCAAATCTACGCCTAGCTTTTTCGCTAGCAAACGCGCGGAAGGTAAAGCGGTGATGAGTTTGTCTGCCGATTTGTTGTGGCTGCCGCCCACCCAAAAATCATCAACATTTACGTTATGAGATTGGTGAGATACGGTGCCAACAACGGTTGCGGCATCGGCGGTTTGTCGTTTTTCCGCAGAGACAGTGTTTTCTGCGCCACTTTCGTCGATTTCTAGAAGTAGGGCGCCAATATTAATCACGTCGCCTTCTTCACCATGGCGGCTGACAATTCTGCCTGCGTACGGAGCAGGAACGTCTACGGTTGCTTTCGCCGTCTCAACAGTGAGGATTACTTGGTCTAGTTTGACCATGTCACCCACATTGACATGCCATTTTACAATTTCTGACTCAGCGAGACCTTCGCC
>NZ_JAWOUH010000955.1:0-532 GCF_033339295.1 Vibrio sp. 704
ATCAGCTCGGCATACTGCGGCTGATACCATTTCTCGTAGAAGTTTTTCAGCCCATTTGACGTCGCGTTCTCAATTGCATCACGAGTACCGATTGGATCATGCTCGGCGTAAGGCGTTCCTTCAATCGAAGCCTCATACGCGTGCATCGAAAACGACTTATCATCTGGATTGGCGCGTCGCCATTCACCCAAGACAACACCTTTCTCTTTTTCAACTTGAGCAGGAGCGAACTCTAAACCGTCGCCAATGTCTCGCATCCAAGTCAGGGCATCTTCAAGCTTATCGTTATTGGCCAAGTCAAGCTTATAGGAGGTTTGCTGATAGGTGGTAAACGCGTTGATATCTGCGCCAAAACTGCCGCCAGATTGCTCAAAAAGCTTAACAACGTCGTTGCCGGTAAAATGCGTGCTGCCATTAAATGCCATGTGCTCAACGAAGTGAGCGTAGCCTTTTTGATTGGCTTCTTCTTGGAACGAACCAATGTGCATCACCAAACGAACCGAAACTTCTTGGTCTTGAGTTGGATAGATGT
>NZ_JAWOUH010000956.1:0-532 GCF_033339295.1 Vibrio sp. 704
AACCGCGATGGCCACGGTGACAACCGCTCAGAAAACTACGGCGTAGAAGGCGAGACGGAAAACATCATGATCATCGCCACGCGTGAGAAGCAAAAACGCAACCTGATTGCGAGCTTGCTCTTTGCGTTTGGTATTCCGCACATTTTGACCGCCGATGTATTGTCACACTCGCAAGGTGGCAACAATAACGCCTACTGCCAAGACAATAAAACCAGTTGGATCAACTGGAGCGAGACGGAGCGCAAAGCGCACTTCAAAACTTGGATGGCGCAAATGGTCGCAAACCGTCACCAATACATGGTGCCTTTCATCCGTGCTTTCAGCGGCGAAAATCGCAACAACAACCGCATTTTCTGGCGTCGAACCGATGGCCGATTAATGGAACACGACGACTGGAACCGATTAAGCTCCGTAGCGCTTCACTTAGGCATTGGTAAAGACGGACAAGAGTTGGTTTACCTCATCAACCAAACGAACGCTACAGCGCGATTTAAGCTGCCAAACGAGCGTAATCAAGAAATCGGAAGAGCGT
>NZ_JAWOUH010000957.1:0-531 GCF_033339295.1 Vibrio sp. 704
CAGAAAAACCAAAGTTTCCAGTTTGCTTTCTAAAGACTCACATTGATCGAGGTGCTGGCGATAGTTTTGTAAAGTCAGTTTTTCGCGCTCGGAGGTAACTTTGTCGAGGCCATCTTTACCGAAGATGTGTTCCACGGCTTCGATAAATTGGATGGTGAGTTCGCCATGACGATCGGCGAATTGCTCATGTCCCTTCTGGGTTAAAGACCAATGGCGAGTAGGGCGTCCGACTTTGACTTTTACATCGTGAATCGACAGGATGCCTTCATCTTCTAAACCTTGCAGGTGCTGGCGAGCACCCATGGTTGTCATCCCAAGCTCAGAAGAGAGTTGTTTTGCAGTGACAGACCCGTCACGCTTAACGATTTGCAATATCCTATCTACGGTCTTCATATTCCCACCATTTGTATTTCCGTACACATTATGCGCGATAGGCTTAGTAAAGAAAAGTGTTGACTTAACTTGAGTGGGGATTTGGTGAGCCAAAAACAAAAAGGGTCAGCACTTTGCCAACCCTCTGCGATGCTGAAC
>NZ_JAWOUH010000958.1:0-531 GCF_033339295.1 Vibrio sp. 704
AACCAAGCGATAAAAATTGTGAGTGCTTGGCGCGCGTTTGTAGATCTTCAAGCGTTTACGTTTCGTAAACCAGTTGAGAGGTGAACGCGGACTGTAAAGCATTCTGTCTAGGCCATCGCAGATCGTGAGCAGTTGCGTAGGGAACTGGTTTTTAATGCCGCTACAGGTGATTTGATAAATATTCGGGCTGTTTTTTCGATAACGCAATTTGATGTCATAGGCGAACGAGTAGTGAACGTCACCAGACAAAATCACAAAGTTGGTTGGTGTTTTGGTATGCGTAAAAATACTGATGAGCGTATTGGCACTGCCCGGATGCGCCATCCAGTTTTCGGCATCGACCATCAACGGTTTGCCAAGCATTGTTACCACACGCTGCAAGGCTTCAATGAATTTCACACCAAACATGGGAGCGGCAGAAACAATAATCACTTTGTCTTGATGCACCAGCTCTTGGTGGAAGTCAATCATCGCTTCCCAATCCATCAAACCCGATGGTTTATTCATGCGAGATTCAGACCGCCAGCGGCG
>NZ_JAWOUH010000959.1:0-531 GCF_033339295.1 Vibrio sp. 704
TACTAAGTTCGCGCAGTACTTTCTCCGGATCTGCGCCAGCTGCCAATGATTGCAGGCTTTTACTCAGTAACTCTTCACGTATTTCGTTCGCCGACTTGCGATAATCGCGAATACTATCAACCGCTTGCAGTGAGCGTAGCCACGTCATAAACGACGCACTTTCTTCACTAACAATGGCTTCGGCCTGAATCGCTTCAACTTTACGTTGCTCAATATTGCTATCGATGATCGACTGCAAGTCGTCCACCGAATACAGATAAGCATCGTTCAATTCGCCAACTTGCGCTTCCACATCACGTGGTACAGCAATATCGACTAACAGAATAGGTTGATGACGACGTTGTTTCAGCGCTGTTTCGACCATGCCTTTACCAATAATAGGTAACGGACTCGCTGTTGAGCTAATCACGATGTCCGCTCTTGCGAGGTGGTCTGGGATTTCGTTCAGGCTGATTACTTCTGCACCAAACTGCTCAGCTAACCCTTGAGCACGCTCTTTGGTGCGGTTTGCGACTATCATTTTTGTGCAGC
>NZ_JAWOUH010000960.1:0-531 GCF_033339295.1 Vibrio sp. 704
GTAGCGGTCTAGGCGAGCAAAATCCGTTTTATACTCATTATTAAATGGAGATTCCTTGGCGTTGAGCCAAACGTCACCCGTGCCGCCAATTCGGCTAGCAGATAAATACGGGGTTAATTCTTGAACTTGTTTGCGTGCTAGCTTTTCCATCTCTTTACTCTCTTATTATCTATTTTTGGTCAGCTTTTCTACTCGGATGGTGACTGCACGTTTGTGAGCGTCGAGACCTTCCGCCTCCGCCATCGTAACCACAGTCGGAGCGAGATTCTGTAAACCTTCAGCCGATAACTCTTGCACGGTCATTCGTTTAGAAAAGTCGGCAAGGCCAAGGCTTGAGTAAGTACGAGTATACCCGTAAGTTGGAAGCACGTGGTTAGTTCCCGACGCATAATCACCTGCAGATTCAGGAGACCAATCGCCAAGAAAGATTGAGCCCGCATTATCTAGTAGTGGAAGTAGCTCACGAGGGTTCTTCGTTTGCACAATTAAGTGCTCAGGGCCGTAGTAGTTAGAGATAGAAACCGCTTGTGT
>NZ_JAWOUH010000961.1:0-531 GCF_033339295.1 Vibrio sp. 704
GACTGAAGGTAGAGTTTGGAAAGCTGTTGAATACCGCAGCGATAGCCGAGTTCAGACCGTCCGCTAATACCCCACCTTTGATGCGCTTCATGTAAATAGGGCCTTTAACAGGCTCGCCAGATACTTCCGACGTTGCGGTAATGTCGCCGATCGCTTCCAACGCCGTGATAAAGAAAATCAGCACGAGAGGGATAAATAGTGACCAGTCAAATGACAAGCCGTACTGCATCGGAATCGGTAGTGCAACGAGGTTGGTTTCCCCCAATTTTGAGGTGTCGACCATACCCATGAAGTATGCCATTACATAGCCAACTAGCATGGCAATCACGATCGAAGCCACGCGAATGTATGGGTTTTTAGAACGATTCAAAATCACAATTAACCCAAGTACGGTACCAGCGAGCGCCAGTTTGTCTAAGCTACCAAAAGTACCGTCGCCCATTGCAGCATAGCCACCACCCATAGAAACCAAGCCAACTTGGATCAGCGTCAGGCCAATCAGAGTTACGACAATGCCAGAGACGAGAGGTG
>NZ_JAWOUH010000962.1:0-531 GCF_033339295.1 Vibrio sp. 704
CTTGTACGGCGCCCACAATCCCGACCACTGGTGCCATTACACCCGCTTCAACGCAGCTTAGTGCACCGCTACCAAATAGTGCACTCAAGCACTGGTAACAAGGTTGAGTTGGATCGTCGTACGTAAACACACTCACTTGACCTTCCATACGAATTGCCGCACCAGAGATAAGTGGGGTTTTCGTTGCAAAGCAGAGGCGGTTCAGTTGGTTACGAGTGTCGACGTTATCAGACGCATCAACTACCACAGTGTGTTGTTCAATCAAAGCTTGAAGTTGAGCATCATCGAGACGTTTGGCAACGGTGTTTACCTCGACGTGAGGGTTAAGTTCTCGTAGCGCATCGGCGGCAGAATCCACCTTTTTGCGGCCGATATCTGTGTCGTGGTGTAATACTTGGCGCTGCAAATTAGAGAGCTCTACAATGTCGTCATCGATGAGCGTAATACGGCCGACACCTGCTGTGGCGAGGTATTGGCTAGAAGCACAGCCTAAACCGCCCGCACCCAAAATAAGCACGGAGCTTTGTTTGA
>NZ_JAWOUH010000963.1:0-531 GCF_033339295.1 Vibrio sp. 704
CAGTACCAAATAGCGTTGGTCCCATACCGCCTAGCGAAAGCGATGCAAAGACACAAAGTGATGCCATCACGACACTTGCTGAAACTACTGCGTTAGAACGTTTCATGCCTTTCTCATCGATAAGGTAAGAAACCACTACTTCTAACAATGAAACCGAAGAGGTAAGCGCCGCTACCGTTAGTCCGATGAAGAACAGAAGCGCAAGTAGCAAACCAATCACACCGCCCATTTCCGCGAACAATTGAGGAACAACGACGAACACCAGACCTGGGCCTGCTGCTGGCTCCATGCCGAAAGCAAACATTGCCGGGAACATCGCGACACCAGCAAGGATCGCTACGCCGGTATCCATTGCCGTAACCATACCTGTTGTTTGAACGAGGTTTTCTTTCTTCTTCAAGTAAGAGCCATAAGTCATCATACAACCCATACCAAGACTCAATGAGAAGAACGCCTGACCTAATGCTGCAAGTACCACGTTACTGTCTACTTTAGAGAAGTCTGGCATGAACAAGAACTCAAGACCTGCCA
>NZ_JAWOUH010000964.1:0-530 GCF_033339295.1 Vibrio sp. 704
TGCCTCTACTTGATGACTTAAACATTCGCAAAGGGATTACTTACGCGACAGATTTCGACGGCATGATCGAGAATGTTATGCGTGGAGACTACAGTCGTAAACCCAACCCAACGGGCTTTGGGCATGGTAAGTACACGTTACCAGATGTGACAGCGCCAAAGTTTGAACCAGAAAAAGCGGCGGCAGCGTTTGAAGCTGCGGGCTTCGATAAGATTGGTTCCGATGGTATTCGCGTGAATGATAAAGGTCAGCGTTTGAGCTTTGAATTGACGTACTCATCTCCAGTTCATACACCGCGTATTGCTTTCTTGCGTGAACAGGCAAAATTGGCAGGGTTGGACATTGAGCTGAAGCTGATTGATGGTTCATCGATGTTCAAGTATGTGCGTGAGAAAAAACACGAACTTGCTTTCTTTGATATGGGGACTTCGGAAATCCCAACTTATTGGGAATACTTCCATTCCGTGAACGCGAACAAACCACAAACGAACTCATTCACTAACTACAGCACTCCAGAGCTAGATGATAAG
>NZ_JAWOUH010000965.1:0-530 GCF_033339295.1 Vibrio sp. 704
TGAAAACCAGTAAGCATAAAGAACGTATTGCCATAAACCCCCGATTGAAGCGTGAGCCCCATTTCCTGATAAGCGTGAATGTACTCTTTGGCTTGATAGAACAAGAAAAAGCCCGCCAACACGATGGTGATTTCAAGCCACACGACTAACGCTGTGCGTCGGTTTTTCTCCAAACTGATGTGTGCCATGTGTAACGTGATAGAAGAGAGAAGCAAAATAATGGTGTTAGTGAGCGGAATACCTTGCCAAGGCATCGCTTGGGTGCTTTCCCCACTTGGCGTTGTCGTGAGCGGCCACATTGCTTCAAAGCTTGGCCACAATACTTCATTGGTCATGAGGTTATTATCAGCCCCTCCTAACCAAGGGACAGACACCATTCTGGCGTAAAACAGCGCTCCGAAAAACGCGCCAAAGAACATCACTTCTGAAAACATGAACCAACTCATCCCCTGACGAAATGATCGCGTGATCTGCGCGCTGTATTTGCCCGTCAACGATTCGGTGATGACGTTACTAACCCACCCTGCCAA
>NZ_JAWOUH010000966.1:0-530 GCF_033339295.1 Vibrio sp. 704
AATTCCTTGGGATCGTGATAACTTCGCTAAGCAAGACAAAGCTATCGTGAATCCATTGATGCGTCACATCGGTATCTATGCATACCGCGCAGGTTTCATTAATACTTACGTAAACTGGGCGCCAAGTGCCCTAGAGCAAATTGAATGCCTAGAGCAGTTACGAGTGCTTTGGTACGGCGAGAAAATCCACGTTGCAGTTGCTAAAGAAGCGCCAGCAGCAGGCGTTGATACGCCAGAAGATCTTGAAGCCGTTAGAGCTATTGTGGCGAAAAAAGCGTAACGATTCTACTTCTTGCAATTAATAAAAAGGCTCCTTTCATGGAGCCTTTGGCTTTTAGGGGATGAGTATATTTTTTACTAAATGTTTGAATCGTACTGATTGCGTTTTGGACAAGTGGCTAATGTTTCTCTGTGTCCCGTGTCTTTAACTTCTTCTAAGATTACGTCAAAGCCCCATAGGCGATAGACGTGTTTCAATACCTCATCATAACTTTCATCGAGTGGAATGCGGTTATGAGGGACGTACTGCA
>NZ_JAWOUH010000967.1:0-530 GCF_033339295.1 Vibrio sp. 704
ACGGCAGAAAATGTCTACTCTGCTATTCTAACCGCTCATCAACTGGGCCAATAACCCAAATAGCTTCAAACGAGTTTGAGTCCCAAAAGGCAAGCCAAGGTTTGCCTTTTATGCTTCAACTGACTTATCACTTCCATTGACACCTGCCGATGGCAACATCATAACAAACCGCGTCTTGTCTTCATCTGATGTTACTTTTATCTGTCCTTCATACGCTTGCACGATAGATTGGGTAATCGACAAACCTAGCCCTGCACCTACGCTACCTACATGTTGGCGAGATTTATCTGCGCGATAAAACCGGTCGAAAAGGTACGGTAAGTTTTGCTCGGCAATGGTGTCACCTTGGTTGCTGACCGATATCGTAACCTGTTCATCAACCTCTTGAACGTCAATCACAATGGTTGAATCAGCATACGCATGACGAATCGCGTTGGAGAGCAAATTGCCCACCGCACGCTCAAACATGTTTTTGTCCATATAGAGCTGACCGTCGCCTGAACTCACGATTCGCACCTCGGCATCTTCGG
>NZ_JAWOUH010000968.1:0-529 GCF_033339295.1 Vibrio sp. 704
TATTTTTCGAAAGGGTTCCGGTTCTTTGATCGCGACATCATGAGCAAAAATCACTAACTTCGCTTTCTCGATGTCTTTCTCGGTAATTCGGTTGATGACGCCATTCGCCCCTTGGGTTTCGACTTTAATCTTAATGCCGAGTGCACAAGCTGCTTTTTCCAATGACTTCGCCGCTAAGAACGTATGTGCCACACCTGATGGACAAGATGTAACCGCCAAAACATCCGCCTCACCTTCGCCTTGAACAGAACCATATACTTGAGAATGACCTGTATAACTCTCATCTTCGGTGACGGTTTTCTTTAGTGCAATCACGATCAATGCCGTGGTAACTGAGCCCGCAATCGTGCCGATGATGTAACCAATTTTTCCATCCACAACAGGGAGAACAATCCAACCGCCCCATGGTGCATGGTTCATTACGTGGAACATAAAGCCAATCACGTTACCGACAATGCCACCAGCCACAATAGCGGGTAGCACTCTTGCAGGGTCGCCAGCGGCAAAAGGAATCGCACCTTCACTAATA
>NZ_JAWOUH010000969.1:0-529 GCF_033339295.1 Vibrio sp. 704
GTCTAGAGTTCACATTGAACTTGGTCGATGGTTCATCTGCGTTTAAGTACATTCTAGAGAAGAAGCACCAGCTGGCATTCCTGAACATGGGATCTGGTGAGATTCCAGCTTACTGGGAGTACTTGCATTCTGACAATGCGAACAAGCCGCAAACCAATGCTCACACCAACTACAGTAGCCCAGAACTCGATAAGTTGATCGAAGCGTATGATGCAGAGTTTGATCAGAATAAACGTTATGAGCTGTCGCACCAGATTCAAGAATACGTAAAAGAAGCAAATATTATTGTTCCTGGATACATGGTGCCTTACTCACGTGTAGCACATTGGCGTTGGGTTAAAATTCCAAAAGATGGCATGACTAAAGCAACGGAATGGGTTCTGCACCCAATGGATATCGGTAACTTCTGGATTGATGAATCCGTTAAGAAAGAGACAGAAAAAGCCATGAAGAGTGGTAAATCCTTCCCAGAAGTCACCGTGATTGATGATCGCTACAAGCTGTAATCGTTACTGACTAAGATAGAAAG
>NZ_JAWOUH010000970.1:0-528 GCF_033339295.1 Vibrio sp. 704
TCAAGCGCTTCTAAACGGGCTGCGATTTCTACCGATTGAGCGCTCAGCTTCATGTCATCAATCAGAACACCAGTGCGCTCAATGCGAGACAAAACAGGGACTAGCGGCATTTCGATTTCTTCGTAAACCGATTTTAGCTTTTCATCTTGTTCGATGTTAGCAAACAGACGATTGTGCAAGCGAAGCGTGACGTCTGCATCTTCAGCTGCGTATGGCGATGCTTGCTCAAGCTCGATTTGGTTGAAGGTCAGTTGGTTTTTACCTTTACCCGCGATTTGTTCGAATGAAATGCAGCTGTGTTGTAGGAAACGAAGTGCCAAGCTGTCCATGTCGTGTTTGCCGCCTACGCTGTTGTAAACGTAAGACGCCAACATGGTGTCGTATTTGATGCCTTTCATCTCGATGCCGTAACGTGCCAGCACAGACGCGTCGTATTTTAGGTTCTGACCGACTTTCGCTTGAGCGTCGTCTTCAAGAATTGGTTTCAGCTGCTCGAGAACCCAATCGCGATCCAGTTGCTCTGGCGCA
>NZ_JAWOUH010000971.1:0-528 GCF_033339295.1 Vibrio sp. 704
TTGATAACACTCTAGTCTTACTAGACTCACCTATTAGTGTTAATTCCTTGTCTGTTGGGATTCAAAGTTTGAAAAATCTCCTTAAGTAAACGATAGTTTACTTGATGCATATCAAATTATAAGTCGTCGTGTCGCACAACTATCAAAGCACGATATGAAATTAATAACGGCTAGGTAACGTGTTTAATGGATCATGTACAAATCAGTGTCCAAAAGCTTGATGAAATATTGAAGCTCAATGGGAGCGCTCTGCTCAACAGAGTGACTTTAGATATCCATCAACAGTTGAAGAGTCATTGTACATGCGTTGTTGAAGTGGCTCATCTTCAACATGCTGCGCACACCATTTCCTTTGCAAGTGGCGGAGAGATCTCCGATAACCTCAGTTACCACCTGTCTGGCACGCCATGTGAAAAAGTCGCGAAAGACATTGGCGAGCACATCTTTTACCAAGATCAGGTCTATAAACGCTTTCCTGAAGACCAGATGTTTCAGGATGATGGCGTTCAAGCTTACCTTGGCCTACCG
>NZ_JAWOUH010000972.1:0-527 GCF_033339295.1 Vibrio sp. 704
GCAATTAAAATCGTACTCATTGTTTACTTCACCAAACCTGTAAAGCCCATGAAAGCAAGCGACATTAAACCCGCAGTGATCATTGCAATCGATGCACCTTTAAATGGAACAGGCACGTCAGCCGCAGCGATACGCTCACGCATAGAAGCAAAAAGGATCAATACAAGTGAGAAACCGACGGCTGCACCAAAACCATAAATGATAGATTCGATGAAGTTATGATTCTCATTGATGTTGAGAAGTGCAACACCCAATACGGCACAGTTGGTCGTGATCAGTGGTAAGAAGATACCAAGCAAGCGATAAAGGGTCGGGCTAGTTTTGTGTACAACCATCTCGGTGAACTGTACCACGACAGCGATCACCAAAATAAAGCTCATGGTTCTTAAGTACTCGATACCGAGCGGTCGCAAGATATAGCTTTCCACTAAGTACGCACACACAGATGCGAGGGTTAGCACAAAAGTGGTTGCTAACCCCATGCCTATTGCTGTTTCCAGTTTTTTAGACACGCCCATAAATGGACA
>NZ_JAWOUH010000973.1:0-527 GCF_033339295.1 Vibrio sp. 704
TACGGTTTCAGACCATATCAAAACAGGCGAGAAAACCACATCAGACGAGCGTCAAACAACATTTAACGACATGATGCTAATCGCGTTAGATTCAGTATTGCTAGGCGATGCAGAATAAGCGACAAAGATTCGTCTTCGCTTTCAAGAACTAAAAAAACAGCCCGCTCAAAGCGGGCTGTTTTTTATTTGAAGTTGGCTGTTGGAATTACTTGGTCAGCAGCAAGTTTTCGGCTTTTTTACGGCGGATCGGCTGTCTACGTAAAATCATAATAAACAACATGCCACACACAAAACTCATCAAGACCATCATGTACATGTAACGATCACTCTTACGATAATGGTGATCAGAAATCGCCGTCACTCGGCCTGTCTCAAACGTCACACGTACAAAACCAATCACAGCACCATCAGCTAGGACTGGCTCGACCAATTGCTGGCGACCAATAGATGCGGTGGCCAGTGGGGTATCTAATCCTAGGACTTCACGGACAGACAGCGCCTCGTCACTCGATGCTAATCGCACACCT
>NZ_JAWOUH010000974.1:0-527 GCF_033339295.1 Vibrio sp. 704
TATATAGATGAACGAGAAGTGATTCGGCTGGTGTTTCACCAACTCTTCAAGTGCACCTAAGATTACCGGGCGATTACAAAAGCCAGACACAGGATCAAAATCGGTCAGCTTTTGAATCATCTCCGCTTGTTGTTTGTTTTCGCTCAAATCTTGCAACAGCAGCATCAAGGCGGTGTGCCCGTTGTGCTGAATCAGTGTTGCTTCTATTAAACAATCGATGGTTTCGCCATGGCTGTCTAGCATCTGTGCTTCAAACTGATTGCGGCCATGTTGAAGCTCTCGATACATTGCATCAACACGACACTCATCAGCAGTCGTAGGGCAGAGCGTGTCTAATGTCTGCTCAAGAAGCTCGGACTTTTTATAACTCAGTAGTTCAAGCGCTCGATGGTGGGCGTCGACGATTTCACGTTCAATAACGATCAGCATGCCCAACGATGAGCTGTGGTAAAGTGCGCCGAATTTCTCCATGGAGTCTTTCAGTTGTAACTGAGTCATAGACGTGTTTTCAGAGAGCTTTTGCACAA
>NZ_JAWOUH010000975.1:0-526 GCF_033339295.1 Vibrio sp. 704
CTGTCTCTGTTCTATGGATCGTGTTTGGTGCCATCTTCTTGCTCAACACTTTAAAACACACTGGAGCGATCACCACTATCCGTAACGGATTTACCGATATCTCTGCCGATCGTCGAGTTCAAGCCATCATTATTGCTTGGTGTTTTGGTTCATTCATCGAAGGTGCATCGGGCTTTGGTACACCAGCAGCGATCGCCGCACCACTATTGGTTGCGATCGGTTTCCCTGCCCTAGCAGCTGTACTAATGGGCATGATGATTCAATCAACGCCAGTATCGTTTGGTGCAGTGGGTACGCCGATTATCGTGGGTGTAAACAAAGGTTTGGATACGCACAACATCAGTGAAGCGTTGGCAGCTCAAGGCTCAACATGGGAAGCATACCTACAGCACATCACGGCTAACGTTGCCGTAATTCATGCCGTAGTTGGTACGATGATTCCTGTATTGATGGCGATGATGTTAACACGTTTCTTCGTCAAGAACAGAAGCTGGAGCTAAGGTCTGGAGATTCTACCGTTTGCGCT
>NZ_JAWOUH010000976.1:0-526 GCF_033339295.1 Vibrio sp. 704
GTTCTTTCAATGCTGCTTGGTAACCTTGCAATCGCTCATCGGTATCTTCGATATCGTGGGATGAGGCAATACAAGCGATTTTGCGATGCCCGTGACGAATTAAATATTCTGTCGCGAGGAATGCTCCTTTGCGGTTATCAAGGGAAATACAGCGCTCAGCAAGCTCTGGGATATGACGATTGATAAGCACCATACCTTTCACTTCTTGGGCATAGCCAATTAGCTCCTCATCAGATAAGCCTTTCGAGTGGATGACTATTGCATCGCAACGGCTGTTGATCAGCAATTCTAGGGCTTGACGCTCATCTTCTGGATTATGGTAACCGTTGCCAATCAAGATATGTTTGCCATTTTCGCGCGCGACATTATCGACGGATTTGACCAGCGTGCCGAAGAAAGGATCGGACACATCACTCACCAACACACCCATGGTATTTGTGCTTTGACTCACCAGTGCGCGAGCTGCGTCATTGGGTCTGTAACCCAATTTGCTCATTGCTTTGCCCCCCGACTCTACCGATGATTT
>NZ_JAWOUH010000977.1:0-526 GCF_033339295.1 Vibrio sp. 704
TGAGCATCACTTTGAAGCTGGTTGATCATACGTTGAATCTCTTCCGTTGAATCGGCAGTGCGCGACGCTAGGTTACGAACTTCATCTGCAACTACCGCAAAGCCTCGACCTTGCTCACCTGCGCGTGCCGCTTCAATCGCTGCGTTCAGTGCCAACAAGTTTGTTTGCTCAGAGATATCGCGGATTACACCAAGGATAGAGCCGATATCTTTCGTTGTAGAAGCAAGCTGTGTCACAACAATGTTTGTCGTTTCCACATCGTCAGCAAGACGGCTGATCACTTCTTTCGCTTTCATCACAACTTCACGACCCGTCTGAGTATTATCAGACGCTTGGTTTGCAGTATCGGCTGCCGTCGCTGCGTTAGACGCAATTTCACTGATCGTCGCGCCCATTTGGTTGATCGCTGCAACCACTTGAATCGTCTGGTCACGTTGCTCTTGGCTATTATCGTACGTTGACGTTGCTTTGCTCGACACGCTGTCTGCCGCTTGACTCAGTGCACCGCTCGTTAAAGATACTTCTT
>NZ_JAWOUH010000978.1:0-526 GCF_033339295.1 Vibrio sp. 704
TACCAATGGCGTATTGAGCTTATCCACCGCAATTGATGCGCCAGAGCTGCAAGCCCAAGCCAAGCAGATGTTCACGGCCGTCGCAGATAGCCTGGATTACGTTGGCGTATTGGCACTCGAGTTCTTTGATGTCGATGGCACACTGTTAGTCAATGAGATTGCCCCACGCGTGCACAACTCCGGTCACTGGACACAGCAAGGTGCGGAAACTTGTCAGTTTGAAAACCATCTGCGCGCCGTGTGCGGCTTGCCGTTAGGCAGCACCAAACTGATTCGCGAAACCTCAATGGTGAATATTCTTGGTGAAGATACGTTGCCAGAAGCGCTGCTCGCCATGGATGGTTGTCACATCCATTGGTACGGCAAAGAGAAGCGCGAAGGGCGCAAAATGGGTCACATCAACGTATGCGGTGACTACCCAGGAGAATTGCACCGTAGGTTGTGCGCTCTCGCGAAGGTCTTAGATCCAATGACATTCCCAGCCGTGCACGAGTTTGCGAAACAAGCACAACGCTAAAATCTAGCC
>NZ_JAWOUH010000979.1:0-525 GCF_033339295.1 Vibrio sp. 704
CTCTTTATTATCTATATGTAGTAATCAAAATGACGTCTAAAAAAAATCTGATCCTATCTGCCGGGCTGGCCGTCATTGGGGGAGTGCTATTCTCTCAATTCGCTATTCCACCAGCTTTGAGCTTTCTTATCGGTGTTGCCGCTACTGCTTTTCTATTTTCATTTTCGAGCCAAACACCTTCTATTCAACCAACGGAATCTGATCCTTCAACTAAAACGCTGTATGTCGGTAACCTTCCTTACAAAGCAAATGAGAGTCACGTTCGTGATTTATTTGCAGAGTATGGGCAGGTATTTGCTGTGCGCTTAATGAAAGATAAACGCACAGGTAAAAGAAGAGGGTTTGGTTTTGTCGTTATGGCCGCTGCTGATGCAGAACCGGCTATCGCGAAGTTAAATGAAAGGGAATATATGGAGCGAACACTTAAAGTTCGTATTGCTAACGATCCGAAACACCCAGATGGCGATAAATCTGAACTGGATTAAATCCTAATTTCGCCAGACAAATGTTCAGTGCATCTTCTTG
>NZ_JAWOUH010000980.1:0-525 GCF_033339295.1 Vibrio sp. 704
GCCGTCTTCATCAGGCATTGGGTGCAGCTCATCCCAATATGACTCAACAAACGCGCTAGCAATTTTGTAGCCTACGCCCATGCCTCTAAAACCATAAAGCCGAGTTAATGCTTCTATTAGCCAGGCAACAAACTCAAAATCTTTTGATTGTGTAGCGAGAACTTCTGGTACTTCTTCAACAAAAACGCGCCATAAGTTGTTATGTGTATGAATACTCTCTTCTTCGATGATGGCGTTTCGCTCTGCGTTTCTTGCCACCATTCGCTGATCTTTAAGTCGATAATAAGCAGACTGAGGAGAGACATCCTCTCTTGGATCAATGCCAGTCGGATTGTCTTCCGAAATTGGTGCAAGGACTTGCTCATACCAATCAAACATCGTGTTACTCATACTCTCCCCCTCAAAAACACAGGAATAGTCGCATCATCTCGCCTAGCGGAGTCAAACTCACTAGGTTCTTGACGCACTTTAATGAGCGCACACGTCACGTTATCACTAGCGCCACGCACCAGAGCAGAGTGCATC
>NZ_JAWOUH010000981.1:0-525 GCF_033339295.1 Vibrio sp. 704
TTATCATCAATGTTCTCATCCACAAACAGATGCAGTAACTCTGCCGCTTTCGTGACATTGTCCGCGGCTGACTGCCAGGACAGGAACACTGCTTGTTGTGCAAAGGTGTTGGCAGCTTCTTGTTGCTTGCGGATATGGTAAATGAACCCATCAGTTAACCGTTCCAGTGCCAGTTGTATCCGCTCTGTCAGGTGACATAGCAACCATAGATGCTGCTGTGCGCGTTTGAATCGTTTGAGTTTACTACCGTAATAGTTGATGAGCTCACCGAAGTGTTGTCGATTTTTAAGAGACAGATTAAGCCCATCGATAACGCCATTGATTTGCGTGCGCCATGGCGCTAACTGATGATAAAGGGCAAGCTCTTTTTTAAGTTCAGGTACGGTCAGACTTTTTGCACCGCCTCTGAGCTGGTTCAGGCTTAGTCCGTCATCAATGGCTGTTATGCTGTCCAGAAAGACGTGAAGTTCAGGACTGGTGAGTTGATTAAGTTGGTGCGCCAGGTCTTTTCTGACCTGCTGCATC
>NZ_JAWOUH010000982.1:0-525 GCF_033339295.1 Vibrio sp. 704
ACATGCCTAACAAACAAATACGCTGAAGGTTATGCAGGTCGCCGTTACTATGGTGGTTGTGAGCACGTAGATACAGTGGAAGCCATTGCTATCGAACGTGCGAAAAAACTTTTTAATTGCGAATACGCAAACGTTCAACCTCACTCAGGCGCTCAAGCAAACGGCGCAGTGAAACTGGCACTACTTCAACCTGGCGACACCATTCTTGGCATGTCTTTGGACGCAGGTGGCCACCTAACACACGGTGCACGCCCTGCTCTATCTGGCAAGTGGTTTAATGCAGTTCAATACGGCGTTGATCGTGAAACACTAGAAATCAACTACGATGATGTGCGCGCTCTGGCGCTAGAACACAAACCAAAGATGATCATCGCAGGCGGTAGCGCGATTCCACGTACTATCGATTTCGCAAAGTTCCGTGAAATCGCCGACGAAGTGAACGCAACCCTAATGGTCGATATGGCGCACATCGCAGGCCTTATCGCAACAGGCGCACACCCTAGCCCATTGCCACACGCACACGTT
>NZ_JAWOUH010000983.1:0-524 GCF_033339295.1 Vibrio sp. 704
GTTGGTGTCACTCGTTTTGCAAAGCAGTCACTCAAACCAGGCGAAGTGGCATTGGTTGGTGCTGGCCCTGGCGACCCTGAACTTCTCACCATTAAAGCACTGAACTGTTTACAGCAGGCGGATGTGGTCTTGTACGACTATTTGGTGTCTGAAGAGATCATGGCGCTGATCCCAAGCGATACGATTTTAGTTTGTGTTGGCAAGCGTGCAGGGCACCACAGTGTACCGCAAGAAAAGACAAATCAACTTTTGGTTGATTTTGCTAAGCAAGGATACCGAGTAGTACGAGTAAAAGGCGGTGATCCTTTCGTATTTGGTCGCGGTGGAGAAGAGCTAGAAGTGTTGGCTGATGCTGGCATTCGTTTTCAAGTGGTGCCTGGTATTACTGCCGCAGCAGGAGCGACAGCATATGCTGGCATTCCGTTGACGCACCGTGATTATGCTCAATCGGCCATTTTTGTTACTGGTCACTTGAAAGAAGAAAGTGATGAGATGGATTGGTCAACACTGGCTCGTGGTAATCA
>NZ_JAWOUH010000984.1:0-524 GCF_033339295.1 Vibrio sp. 704
TGCAATATCGGCATCCTTGTCGACAATAACACGACGTAACACACAGCCTTCGCCAATTTTTACGTCACCTAATAGGATACATTCGCTAATATCACACGCGGATGCAATATTGCTGCGAAATCCAAGTACTGACTTCTCGATACGAGAACCACGAACATAACTGCCATTACATACCAAGCTATCAATGATCTGCACTCGACCATTGTCTGAATCGGTAAACGTTGCAGGTGGCAATGGTGGGTAATAGGTATGAAGAGGCCACTTACGGTTGTACAAAGAGAATGGCGCGTCTTTTTCCAATAGATCCATGTGCGCTTGCCAGTACGCATCAATCGTACCCACATCACGCCAGTAAACCTCTTCTTTCTCACCACTGATTCTGTTGGTGCTGAAGTCATAGACAAAAACGTCACCACGAGGGAACATTTTCGGGATGATATCTTTACCAAAATCATGAGAAGAAGCTTCATTGTCTGCATCTTCCACGAGTTCAGAAAATAGAACTTGTGCTTCGAATACGTAGT
>NZ_JAWOUH010000985.1:0-524 GCF_033339295.1 Vibrio sp. 704
TCAGTTAGACGATTTGCGCCGCTACTATCACCTGCCGGGGTACTTATCGCACTCAGCCGCCAGTGATGCCTTGGCGTGCGCGGAGTTGTTCTTGGTGCAAAGTAAAAAACTGACCGCGCTTCCGGATGTCACGTTGCGTCAGTTGATGCGCTGATCACGCCAACTCTTGCGCCAAAAAGTCGATCAATAACCGCACTTTTGGCGACAAATTGCGACTTTGCGGATACAGCGCCCAAATGCCTTCGCGATCGTCGCGGTAATCGGTCAGAACTTCGACTAACTCACCACTGTCTAACGCTTCTTGAACGTAGTAATCCGGCAGCTGCACTAAACCAAGCCCGCGTTTCGCTGCGTCCACCAAAGCAAAACCGCTGTTGCATTTAATCCGTCCCGACACGCGTAAAGATTTATCGCGTTTATTTTCCTTAAAGTGCCAATAGTCGACCGAGCCAACCAAGCACTGATGCCGTCCCAATTCCGACAACGTATGTGGCTCACCAAAACGCTCCAAGTACATCGGACTG
>NZ_JAWOUH010000986.1:0-524 GCF_033339295.1 Vibrio sp. 704
GATCGCCACTTCAACTTCGCCTTTTTCTAGGTTGGCGATATTCGGATCGGTAAATGACAAGCGACCTTGTTTCGCCAGTTCAGCAAAGAACTTGATTGCTGGTTTAAGGTTCGATTCGTCACCACCGTTGGCAAAAGCTGCTGCCAAAACCGCGTTGTTCGCTTGCGCCGCAACGCCTACGTCTCCAACCGTCACTTTGTAGTCACCTTTGAGTAGGTCACCCCAAGTTTTTGGTGCGTCTTTGACTAGGTTGTTGTTTGAGATAAAAGAGATAGTGCCGGTGTATGCCAGCGCCCAGTGGCCATCTTTATCTTTCGCCCAATCGGGAATGTCATTCCAAGTGGTCGGTTTATACGGTTGAGTTACGCCTTTTTTCACGGCAACTCGCGCAAATGCAAAACCGACGTCACCGATATCTGCGGTCGCATTTTTCTTCTCTGCTTCGAATTTCGCGATTTCTTGTGCAGAGCTCATGTCAGTGTCTTGATGTTTCAAACCGTAGTTTGATTGCAAATCAGCCCACG
>NZ_JAWOUH010000987.1:0-524 GCF_033339295.1 Vibrio sp. 704
GTTTCTTTGGCGTAATCAGTATCTTGAATACGACTGTTCGATGCTGCTAAGTTTTCGTGGATGTTATCTAGATTATTGATCGCATGATTGAAGCGATTTTGATATGCACCTAACTCGGCACGTTGGCTATCGACAAATTTCATCGCCGTGTCTAGTACAGCGACAGCTTGCTGCGCCCCACCAACGGTTGTGATGTTCAAGTTATTGACCGCATCATAACCTTTCAACGACATCCCAAGCTCACTCGCAAGATCTCCTGAGAATGAAATCGTTCCGGCGGTTTCTTCTCCTGCCATAAAGATCTGTAACTGACCTTTTTCATTAACAGAAGCCGTCACTTTGTCGGTTTGGCCATTAATGTAGGTCGCGAGTTCTTCAATATCATCACCGGCTTTGGCATTGATTTGGATTTTTTCCGTCTCGCCAGAACGGTTGGTGAAAGACATCGTCAGATCATTGGCGTTCTCTTTTACCTGCCAATCAGAATCAGCACGCCCTTGAGCAACATAACTAAAGCCCCCCAT
>NZ_JAWOUH010000988.1:0-524 GCF_033339295.1 Vibrio sp. 704
GCTTGTCATCCACCAATGGGTATTTAGAGCGATCGTTATAGCGACCAATGTAGCTATGGTTACGCTTGTTCATGCCCATAATGCCTTTGTGGCGAAGTTTTGATGGCGTAGTGTAACGTTCAAACATCGTTTAATCCTCCGCTAGCGGCTTGAAACAACCTAGTTCTGTTAGACGGTAACCAGTGTAAGTACCTAGCAATAGAATACCCGCCAAAACAATTAGCTGTAGGCCGATAAAGTTAAACGTTAAGTGCTGGATATACGAGTTGGTCATCGCCAAGTAAACCAGTACCGCAGTCAGTAGTGAACCACCACCTTGCATTGCTACTTCTTTCGCGCCTTCTTCCTCCCACAGAATCGACATACGTTCGATAGTCCATGACAAGATGATCATTGGGAAGAAGGTGATTGTTAGACCTTCCGTCAAACCAATCTTGAATGCTACAACGGTGAACACCGATATGATCATAATAACTGTGATAATAACCGCGGATATCCTTGCTACCAGAAGTAAGTTGAGCCGC
>NZ_JAWOUH010000989.1:0-524 GCF_033339295.1 Vibrio sp. 704
AGATGCTATGTTATTCAGCGCTTCGTGAGTTAAGAAAGCTTGATGGCCAGTGAACAGAACGTTGTGGCATGCCGATAAGCGGCGGAAAACATCATCCACGATAACGTCGTTGGATTTATCTTGGAAGAACAAGTCCTTTTCGTTGTCGTACACATCTAAACCGAGAGCGCCAATCTTACCCTGTTTAAGTGCTTCGATAGCGGCGACAGAGTCGAGTAACTCACCGCGGCTTGTATTGATGATCATCACGCCATCTTTCATTTGAGCAAAAGCGTTTTCGTTCAATAGGTGGTAGTTTTCTTCGCTCATTGGACAGTGAAGAGAGATAACATCTGCATTGGCGTAAATCTCTTCAAGAGAACAGTATCTTGCACCCATTTCTAAAGCCAGAGGATTTTCGTAAGGGTCGTAGCAAAGCAGTTCCATCCCTAAGCCTTTAAAGATTCGCATCGTGGCGATACCAATCTTGCCAGTGCCGATAACGCCAACGGTTTTGCCGAAAAAGTTGAAGCCAACTAATCCTT
>NZ_JAWOUH010000990.1:0-524 GCF_033339295.1 Vibrio sp. 704
CCTAAACACAGGTCACTGCATTACCGCTTATTTAGGCTGTTTGAAAGGCCATCGCACCATTCGTGAAGCGATTGAAGACCCAAATATTCATGCCGAAGTAAAACAAGCGATGCAGGAAAGTGGCGAAGTGTTGATTCGTCGTTACGGCTTCGACCGCGACATGCACAATGCCTACATCGAAAAGATTTTAGGTCGCTTCGCCAACCCATATTTAGTGGATGAAGTGGATCGCGTTGGACGACAACCAATTCGTAAATTGGGTGCAAATGATAGATTAGTGAAGCCATTACTCGGTACAATTGAGTATGGCACTGAAAATCAAACACTTTTGAAAGGGATCGCGGCGGCGTTGAAATACACCAACGACACCGATCCGCAAGCGGTTGAGCTACAGACCTCATTAAAAGAGGTTGGCGTGACAAAAACGCTAGCAAAATACACAGGTCTGGCTGAAGACAGTGTTGAAGTGGCTCAAATCGAGACACTTTACAACCAGCTTTGATTGACTCAGGGGGAGCTCTGCT
>NZ_JAWOUH010000991.1:0-523 GCF_033339295.1 Vibrio sp. 704
AAAGCACGTCATCCGTTTGGCAAATACCAACGCTCTCCCGCTCGGTTCAATCGTTCCCGAAACGCAAAAGAGCTTGGTATCAATTTGGATGTAAATTATGGAATTCAACCCAAATCGCTTAGTGGCACCGGTATGCTCACTGGCTCTGGTTGCCCTACCTGCTTTCAATGTGGTGGCACAATCGCCAGCCAATACGAAAGCACAACAAGAAGCGCAAGCTCAGTCAACCAATGAGCTAGCAAACCTCATTAGCGTTGCGTTGAGCAACGATGGCAACCGTAAACAGTTCTATGCTCAATCGGAAGCGATGCGTGAAACAGGCGTAGCCAGCGCAACCTTGATGGACCCGAAACTGAAAGTCGGTTTTGGTGGTTTGCCTGTCGATAGCTTCAAATTTGACGAAGATCCGATGACCAATATCTCCGTCGGTTTGATGCAACAGTTCGAACGTGGCTCGACGCTCGACCTTCAACAAAAGAAAGCCAATCAACAAGCCGATGGTTTGTCGTTGCAAGTTCACGCA
>NZ_JAWOUH010000992.1:0-523 GCF_033339295.1 Vibrio sp. 704
ATGTTTAGCGTCTCTTCGAGGTCTTCAGGAAGCAAAATCAGGCTGTGGGCATTCGAGCCTTTCACTTGTTCGGTAGAATAACCCATCATGTTTTCAAACTCTTGGTTGACCATAATGATGCGAAGCGACGCGTCAGAAATCATGACGGCGGTCATACCATCGAGTGCGGCACGGGCTAACTTCGATTCCACACTATGACGACGGTAATGCAGCGCCAACGCGGTAATTGGCAAAGTGAAAACCAACACAAGACTTAATACAAACAAGGATTCTTGAATAAGGTCATTGATGTCGCGCGTCGCTCTTTTTGACAACTGCTCATTCGAGAGGTCGATGATGAGATGCAAAGGCTCGTTGGAGACAAACTTAATCGAGCTAAACGCAATCAAGTGTTCACCGTTATAAGAGTACCCCGCTTGCTCAGATACCACTCGCGGCCATATATCTGGATACATGTTCGAGAAATTAAACTGAGAACGCTCAGGAATAATATCGCCATACAAGCACGACTCGTCAGGACTCG
>NZ_JAWOUH010000993.1:0-522 GCF_033339295.1 Vibrio sp. 704
GATTGCGCCGATTGCCATGGTGTCGCAGTGGCAGAAAATCGCAGTTGGTGGCTCTGGAAGTTCTAGCAACTTACGTACAGCTTTCGCGCCGCCGTCAAAAGAAAACTCAGTGATAACGCTGTATTGTGGGTCTTTACTGATCCCCGCGCGACGCAAGGCTTGTTGATAACCTTGCTGGCGGAACTGGCACAATACCGCTGTGTCTGGCCCTGAAATTTGTGCTATGCGTTTATGGCCAAGTTGAGTTAGGTAATTGACCGCTTCAAAAGCAGACGTTAGGTTGTCAATGTGCACGGTTGGTAATTCTAGCTCTGGCGCAAACTCACAAGCCATGACCATTGGTGGCAGGTTTTTCTGTTCTGGCTTGCTGACATCAAATGGCAGGTCGGTGCCAAGCAGTAACATGCCATCGGCTTGTTTGGTGAACACTAGATTCACAAACGAGCTTTCACGCTTTTTCTGCTGGCCGCTGTCACCGAGCAGTACGAGGTAGCCATGTTACATAGCGGCGTCTCCCATGCC
>NZ_JAWOUH010000994.1:0-522 GCF_033339295.1 Vibrio sp. 704
TCAATCTCACTAACCCAACGCACATTACCAACCTTGTGTTTGGTATTTTGCGTAACGCAGGCGCGCTCACTCCCGGTATTGAACCAAATCTCGTCGTCTGTTGGGGCGGCCATTCAATCAATGGCGTTGAATACCAATACACGCGCGAAGTGGGTAACGAGCTTGGCTTACGTGAACTTAATATCTGTACGGGTTGTGGACCTGGTGCGATGGAAGGCCCGATGAAAGGAGCGGCAATCGGTCACGCTAAACAGCGTTACACCGAGCAACGCTACCTTGGCTTGACGGAGCCTTCAATCATTGCCGCTGAGCCGCCAAACCCAATCGTCAACGAGCTGATCATCATGCCGGACATCGAAAAACGTTTAGAAGCGTTTGTTCGTATGGCGCATGGTATTGTGATCTTCCCGGGTGGTCCGGGTACTGCTGAAGAGTTGCTGTACATTCTTGGTATCATGATGCATCCAGACAATGCTGATCAGCCGATGCCGATTGTGTTAACCGGACCAAAAGAGAGCGAAG
>NZ_JAWOUH010000995.1:0-522 GCF_033339295.1 Vibrio sp. 704
AGCAGAGGAACTAGCTCAGGAAGGCGAATACAGCGCAGCGGACGGTGTCCTGACTACTGATATCAGGCGTCTAGCAGAAGTGAGAAACAAAGGTCTAGTTCAGAAAGTTGATAGCAAGATCATTGAAGAAAATGTACCAGATCAGTACCAAGACAAAGAGAATGAGTGGTTTGCACTTACGCTACGTACTCGCAGTGTTTACTCTTCTCGCGACCGTGTTGGCAAACTAGGTGCGGACTTTAACTATGCTGATCTAGCCAAACCAGAATACAAAGGTAAGATTTGTACTCGCAGCGGCAAGCACCCATACAACGTATCTCTTGTTTCTTCGATGATCGCTCACTACGGCGAAGCAGAAACGAAAGAATGGTTGGAAGGCGTGAAAGCGAACCTTGCTCGTAAACCTCAAGGTAACGACCGTGCACAAGTAAAAGCGATCAAAGAAGGTCTATGTGATGTTTCTTTGGGTAACAGCTACTACCTAGGCAAAATGGTTAACGACAAAGAGCAAAAAGCTTGGGC
>NZ_JAWOUH010000996.1:0-522 GCF_033339295.1 Vibrio sp. 704
TCTCGTTAGTCAACGGCCCACCAATTTGTCACCTTCATGCGGGCGGTAATTTGTATCGTGAAATTTCTGAACAACAATGTTTGGATTTGCTTACGCAATCTATAGATACGATCAGACTGTATCCTCACTCACTGAATATTCGTCCTACCATTATTGCCGTACCTCACTCTGATGGGGGTGACCCATTCGCGCTGCTGCCTCGCTTAGAGGTGATTAAAAGTGCTTACCAGGCGTTGGTCGACAAAGACGAACACAACAAAGTACTTGGCGAGCCTGAAGAGTATTTCAAACTGTATTCGAAAGAAGAATTGCAGGAACTGGCAAAACAAAACCAACCAGAACATCCATCCACCTTTGATGAATGGAGCATTCCTTTTGCTCAGCACGCTGATTTAGAGCAATTAAAATATCCGGTCGTTGCCGTTCAGGAGTATGGTTGGAGCGTGTTCCGTTTAGCGGCTATTGCTAACTTAACCTTAGCAAAACTGCCGAATTCAAACGTGATTACTCAAGCGACACTGA
>NZ_JAWOUH010000997.1:0-522 GCF_033339295.1 Vibrio sp. 704
TCGCGAGTGACAGGCCGGACTTAATGATTTGTTGTTGGCGCTGAAGCTGGAGTTGGTAAAACTCAAGATCGATGTCGTCATCGGGTTCGTTGACTTCCAATTGCACCATGCCCATTTTCTTCACCAGATGCAGTTTTTTGATCGGTTCTAGGATATTCGGGTCAGTGAACTCGTAGTCCGATGCATCGCTGTTCAGTTGGTTTTTCAGCTTAATGATGTCTTCGATATCGTGGTAGATGTCGTCGGGTAATACACCTAGACCAAACAATAACTTCAAACGAACCGATAAGTCGCCAAGCGGTCCTGAATCTTGCAGTAATGGGCCGACGACCGATTGCACAGCAAAGTTATCTTTACGGAAGATTCTTTGGATGAGTCCGTCGATGGATTCGTTAAAAACGTCGACGGTCGCAATAAAGAAGCCACGTACCGATGGTGCGCTGTTGAGTCGTTCAATGATCTCGGTTTCGTTGATGTTATCTGCCATATACTGATCAGTTGTTTCATTATTATATTAAGGGG
>NZ_JAWOUH010000998.1:0-522 GCF_033339295.1 Vibrio sp. 704
GCTCTATTTCATTCAGGCTCGTTGGATCATCAATCGTCGATGGCACGGTGTATTGTTCACCATCAGCAATTTGGCGGATGGTTCGACGCAGAATTTTACCCGAGCGTGTTTTCGGTAAGCGATCTACAACCAGTGCGTGTTTGAAGCATGCAACCGCGCCAATCTCATTTCTCACCTTGCCCACAAGTTCGCCTTCTAGCGCTAACTCATCAACCTTCACGCCATCCTTCAGCACAACGAAACCAAGTGGTAGCTGCCCTTTCAGATCATCGTGAATGCCAACTACTGCACATTCTGCGATGGCTGGGTGACCACCAACAATTTCTTCCATTTCACCAGTAGACAGACGGTGGCCAGCCACGTTAATCACGTCATCGATTCGTCCCATGATGAACAAGTAACCATCTTCATCAAGGTAGCCGCCATCGCCAGAAACATAGTAACCCGGGAATTGGCTTAGGTAGCCCGTTTCAAAACGATCATGGTTTCGCCACACGGTTGGTAAGCAGCTTGGCGGTAACG
>NZ_JAWOUH010000999.1:0-522 GCF_033339295.1 Vibrio sp. 704
CAAAACACAATGCCATTCCGGATGGGATTGGGGCATTTGTTTGATGGTATCGGGAATTTACGACCCAATCCAAATCGATGTAGTGACCGACATTTGGTTAAAAAATGTCTCAACCGAGCAGCAATGGCAAGCTGATGGCAGTGTGATTTTAGACGTGCTGGTGGAAGTGCAAACCGACAATCAAGGCCATCATGTTACCGTGGAATTTGATGGCGAAGTTCAATTCATTCAAACCGAAGGAAGTGGTCACTATCACTGCCAGTTCCATGTTCAAAAGCCGCAACTCTGGTGGCCTGCAGGTTACGGCGACGCGCATCTGTACACCATTTCTGTTGGTTGTGGTGAGCAAACGCTGTCGCGCAAGATTGGACTTCGTCAGTTGAGCTTAAATAGTCAGGCAGATGAACATGGCTCTGCGATGGAATTTATCGTCAATGGCACGCCTATTAATGCCAAAGGTGCGAACTGGATTCCTGTCGATGCGATGCCGGGGCGAGAATGTGAACACCGTTATCAAGACCT
>NZ_JAWOUH010001000.1:0-522 GCF_033339295.1 Vibrio sp. 704
TCTAGCTATATCGCGCAGCGTCGCTCTGAGCGTCGTGCGTTAAATGTTGGCTTGGTGTCGATCTTTATCGGTTCAGCCGTCGTATTAATCCCAGGCTTGTTTGGCGTAACAACTGCACTGACGTTAATTGGTGGCGCAACTATTTATTTCCTAGGTGCGGGCATTCTGTTCCCTGCGGCAACAACAGGCGCAATTGCTCCATTCCCTTACCACGCGGGGACAGCTGGTGCGACTCTGGGTGGCATGCAGAACTTGGGCGCAGGTATTGCAACCTTGCTTGCATCGCTATTCCCAGCGCACAACCAAATGCCGCTTGGTGTTTTGATGATGGCAATGTCAATTGTCGCGATGCTTGGCCTATTGTGGGTACACAGAGCGCACGATCACTCAAACGAAATGCCACAAGTCATTTAACCGCCATTTCAATCTGACCAAAACATTGAAAAGGGACACACGAAATAGTGTGTCCCTTTTTTCATATCACACTCCCTCTATTTATTGATGAGAATGATTTAACTTTAG
>NZ_JAWOUH010001001.1:0-522 GCF_033339295.1 Vibrio sp. 704
CATCGTTTGTCGTAAAGCTGACAGACAAGTTGTTCACCGAAAGAATGGTTTGAGAAGACATCACGTATCCTTGTGTTTGATATAGCAAATAAACCTAGAGCAATGGTGATGGTGCTGAAATCCTGCTGCTTTCCATTGCTCTGGTACTCATTAGTTGTAGAGGTGGGGAGCAACCGCTTCTGCTGAGCTCATTGCCTGTAAATGCAAAAACTGCTCATGGGCGCGAGTGACATGGTCCAGCTCTATCATCCATTGAGCATTGCGCTGCGCAGAGCAAAATGCGGCCATGTGTGCAAGTAAGTCCTCACTTTGTTGGCCGAGTATGTGGCCAACACGCTCAATCAGCTCATGGCTTTCAAGCTGCAAAAATTGGAACAACGCATAAGTTTGGTTGAGGGCTGAAAATGCGTCGCGCTGTAATCGCAGTTGGATGAGGATCTCCGATTGCGCCACGCTCGCATCGCGTAATCCGCTGACCAGACACACAAATTGGCAAGGCTTGGTAAGGTCATTCTCTAGCGC
>NZ_JAWOUH010001002.1:0-521 GCF_033339295.1 Vibrio sp. 704
TGAAAACGACGTATTAAACGAAAAGAGCCACTTGGGCTCTTTTCTTGTTTTTACGCGTTCTTTTTTGAGAGCGTAATAATTAAAACTCAAACATAAAGTAATAGCCATAGCCCACAATGAACGCAGGGATAGAAGAATAGACCGTTGCCATCAATGCCGCTTTGGGAGCCATGGCAATCGCGGGGAACAGTGCATCTCCATCGTTAGAAATCGCATTCGCAATCTGCGCGGATAATGGTGCGGCACCAGTAATGTACAAACTGGTGACGAGAATCTGTGGGCCGCAGCCTGGTAGCATACCGATGGCTAAGCCAGCCAATGGCATCCAGATGCCCCACTTTGAGAAGGAAGCAGCCAAATCAACGCCTGAAAAATAGGTCGTTAATTCAAACGCAAGAAACGCCACGATAACCCACGCGCTGACAAAGTTGGTGTCTTGAGCTGCTTTTTGAATCGGGTGTGAATCAACGATTTTTTCATCTTCTGACACCGTCGATTGATAATCACCCAACTCTTTTGTC
>NZ_JAWOUH010001003.1:0-521 GCF_033339295.1 Vibrio sp. 704
CCACCTGGTACGCCACCAGCACCAATAGAAAGAAGAAGAATCGTCAGACCGAGTGTAAACACATCAGCGGTGTTAATTGGCTGGCCAAACGCGTTAGCAACGAAGATTGTTGCAAGCGCGATGTAAATAGATACACCTGACATGTTCATCGTCGCGCCTAGCGGTACACCAAAACCCGCAACTGATTTAGAAACTTGCAGTTTCTCTGTCAGAGTACGCATGGTTACAGGGATGGTTGCATTTGAACTTGCCGTAGATAGGGAAAATAGGATTTGTTCACGAGTTGCACGGAGAAACGCCTTTGGAGAAGTTCCAGTCGTAATGCCAACTGCCATTGGATAGAAGATCAAAATCCAGAACACAAGCATAGCCACGACAAGCGCAACGTAACCTGCAACAGACATCAATGTATTAGCATTTAAGGTTGCACCTAGTTGAATCATCAGAGCAAACACACCGTAAGGTGCTAGACTCATGACCAAACCAACCAGCTTCATCATGATCTCATTGGCCATCTTAAA
>NZ_JAWOUH010001004.1:0-521 GCF_033339295.1 Vibrio sp. 704
TTCTCGCAATATTTTTCATATAGCCACCTCGTAGTGCCATTTGGCGCAAAATGTCTATTTCGAAGCCAGCTCGAATCATTTGGGTGTTGTCATCAAATGAGGAAAAGCGTTTCTCTTCATTTAAGTCGTAGTCGACGCTCATGGTAAAGTAGTCTGCAACGATACCCGCACCTACTGTGTAAACAGGTCTCATACTGTATTCGTATGACTGAATCGTATCAGTGTTGTACTGGAACGATTTGGTTTTCACGTCTCTTCCAATCAAGTTTTTAGCCGAGATACCCAAACGATATGGACCGAAGAACCAAAGTGCACCCGCATCTAAGTTAAACATAGTTTCAGCAGTTTCGTGTTCACGGAGATCTTTGGTATCAAAGTTCTTAAAGCTGGTCGCATACGAATATGTATAGATGCGCTGCAGTTTTGGGGTGATACCAAAAGAAAGATGCTGATTCATAAAGTTGGTGTACTTGGCAAGAGACACCCCCGCCTCCGCTACGCCAATCGAAACACCTTGAACA
>NZ_JAWOUH010001005.1:0-521 GCF_033339295.1 Vibrio sp. 704
CGTACACATTCAACGAAATGGCGAGCTTATACAACGAAATCGCGCTGGCGATGTCACCTTCCAATTGATGACGTTTACCGAGATAAAAATAGGTTTCCGTCAATCGCTGAGCAAGGCGATAGTTTTCTCGCGTCCCATCCATAATCGCATCAAGAGCCGCTTCATCAGAAACATCGCGTAGCATAAGAGCGACTAACACCCAACCCCATTCTTCACTGCGATCTTGTTGGTAACGCTGCTGAAGGTTTGCTTTTGCTTGCTCAGGGTTTTGATCCGCTTCAATGATGTATAACCACAATGCGCGAAATGGATCGCTTGGCATCTCTTGATAATGCTTGGTCATATCTTCCAAGGCCAAATCAATACGACCGCCGTAGTATAGCGCTATCGCCCGATTGCGCTCTGCGTAAGAGTTATCTGGTGCAAGTTCGAGTGTTGAATCAAATGCTTCGTATGCCGCATCAAACTCTCCAACCTGAGTAAAGTAAACGCCGAGAAGATTAAATATATCTGGCTGAGCC
>NZ_JAWOUH010001006.1:0-521 GCF_033339295.1 Vibrio sp. 704
TTGTCTGCGACCATCGGGTAGCGTTCCATCGACAACAAGCGCTGGGAGTTTTCGGTGTAAGTTCTCAGCGCGGCAAGTGGTTGGTTTATCGCGTGGTTGATACTGGCAGACAACTCTCCCAGCAAAGCAAGTTTGGCGGCTTGAGTCAGCTCTTGCTGAGTTTGTCTTAGCTCTTGCTGGCTTTGTTCATACTGACGAACCGTTTGCTGCAATTTGTGGTTTGCTTCACTTAGTACAACCGTGCGTTGCATGACTTTTTCTTCCAAGCTCACATTGAGATTGGCAAGGCGTGCCTTGTTCACCAACATCTGAAACCATGCCAATGCGATCAGTGCAATCAGCGCGTATAAAATCAAATAGACTACATCTGCTTGCAATACTGCCGTCAGTACGGTGTGGTGATTGATTAACGCTACAACGCGAAAGCCTTTATCCAACAGATGTGTTGCGTACGCGAGGTAGTTTGGTGACAGCAACAATTGGTTATCCGCAAACTCACTTTCGTCACTTTGCGCGGTAAG
>NZ_JAWOUH010001007.1:0-520 GCF_033339295.1 Vibrio sp. 704
GCTCGTTCGTCTTTGGGTCACCGTCCGCTCAACCCTGCTATGGTGGCGTTTTCGAACGATCCACTGCTTAACGACTTAGCACTGAATTCGTCTTACTCATTGCTATTTGCTGTCAACAATATGAAGTCAGAAAAGAGCGCAGAGCAGTTCTACGGCAAGATGGACAATCAAAAAATGTTGGATCTCGTTCGCGCTTCATCAACGAAGGTCGACTTTGATCCTACATTGCTACCAACCATGAACAGCAACCCAGCGACGTACCAAGGCAAGCGTAAAAACTTGGTTATCTTGTTACAAGAGAGCTTGGGCGCACAGTTTGTGGGCTCTTTGGGTGGTCTGCCTCTTACACCAAACCTTGATGAACTAATGCAAGAAGGCTGGCAGTTCACACAAATGTACGCAACGGGCACTCGTTCAGTTCGTGGTATCGAAGCGGTAACAACAGGCTTCCCGCCATCGCCTTCTCGCGCGGTTGTAAAACTGAGTAAGAGCCAAACGGGTTTCTTTACTATTGCTGATT
>NZ_JAWOUH010001008.1:0-520 GCF_033339295.1 Vibrio sp. 704
CTTGATAATTCAGCTCTAAAATAACCGGTCGATTTTGCTGCATCAGCAAGGGCCACGTTGCCATTTTTCTTTCACAACGCATGGTGGATTGAGGCTCAGACAAGCAAAGATTATCGCGCACTGATGCTCGATATCCCCAAAGGCGGTAAAGATCATTCACGGCAAGATTGGATTGTTTCTGCGCCAACAGCATATCGCGCTGCGCACCAGTTAGCTGCTCACTTGCCATAAGAGGAGCAGGAGTAGACGAAGACGCAGCAACGGGTACTTCCGACATCGGAGCCTTTGGCTTCATTGGCATGTAATTTATTGCAGCCCAGCCGACACCAACCGCTGCCATTACACCAATAGCAGCCGATCCCCACGCTGGCCATGTAAAAGATTGACGAGGTTTATCTTGCTGGTAAATGTCCGCCTGAAACTGCATGACTTCTTCGCAGGCTTGTTGCACCGTCTGTTTATCGACAACGACACTGCCCTGGTGATAACTCATATTCAATGCTTTATCACAAATCAGGTT
>NZ_JAWOUH010001009.1:0-520 GCF_033339295.1 Vibrio sp. 704
ATCAGGGCTCGTCTTATCAATGTTTACCGTGGCCAAATAGTCTTTGGTGTGGTTCGACGCCAAGCGCTTATGAGCCGGGCGTAGGTTCTGCATGGACTCATGCGTGGATAAAGCTATAAAGCCATACTAATCATAAATGGGGTTTATTGTTTTCGAATAATAAGCCCCTTGTTGTTGTTTTAAATATGAGAACCCACAAAATACCTATGACTTTATCCTGACAGTTTGCTTATATAACTGGCAGAATTGCGATCAATATTTCACGTTTTGTCTGGTTTTTGTCAGATTTACATTAAGAATTTTCTCCGATGACTTTTTTGACTTGTGCATCATATGCATAACTCGTTACTTAATTTATGTCGAAAAATATTGGTAATACTGCCATCATGCATTGGTCATTATTCTCTTCATTAAAGGTTTATCTTGTGCTGAGACAGTTGTTTTTTCTCACTCTCTTTTCTGCTTTGCTTTCTACGTCTTCAATGACAATGGCAAAATCGGTATCCGGTGCGTCATTGAA
>NZ_JAWOUH010001010.1:0-520 GCF_033339295.1 Vibrio sp. 704
TGGTGATCATCCTTGGCGGTATCTATGGCGGTATTTTCACACCAACAGAGGCTGCGGCAGTTGCGGCGGTGTACTCATTCTTTATCGCGAACTTTATATATAAAGACATGGGACCATTTGCTGATAAGCAAAACACCAAACCAGCGATCGTCAAAGTGATTCAGACCTTTGTCCATGAAGACACTAAGCATACCTTGTATGAAGCAGGCAAGCTTACCATCATGCTGCTGTTTATCATTGCTAATGCACTGATCTTAAAACACGTACTGACTGAAGAACGTATCCCTCAGATGATCACGGAATCGATGCTGTCTGCGGGGCTTGGGCCAATTACGTTCTTGATAGTTGTAAACTTGTTGCTCCTGATCGGTGGTCAGTTTATGGAGCCTTCGGGCTTATTGATCATCGTTGCTCCTTTGGTGTTCCCAATTGCCATTGCGCTGGGCATCGACCCAATTCACCTCGGTATCATGATGGTGGTGAACATGGAAATCGGCATGATAACGCCACCAGTCGGGTT
>NZ_JAWOUH010001011.1:0-520 GCF_033339295.1 Vibrio sp. 704
CAGGCTAAGGTGCTAGCCTGTCATCCATATTAGATTGACTTTGATATGAGTTCAGCTTTCAGTAAACCACCCTTGGTAAGTAACTTTGGTGAGAAGTTTGGATTTCTGCGCTGTTTGTATGCCGTGAGTATTTTTTGCAGACCGCTGGCTTCCAGAAGAGATATATTTACCTCGGTATCCATGTCTGCCGCATCGATAAAGTCTTTAGAGAACTCTGGTGCAACGATCAGTACCTGAGCAACTCGGTGGCCATTTTGTTCGCAGCGCTTTGCGTAAGCTTTTACTTGTCTTGAAGTTGTAGAGTACTTGGCATATTGACCATTTTTAAATGACTTAGCCTCGCCAATGATGACGTCATCGTTATCTAGAGATATGATGATGTCTGCTTTATCCTTGGCGGTATTTATGTCCTTTCGTAAGTCTTCGTCAACATTCATTCCAAGCTGCTCTAGAATTGAACGAGTAATCTCTTCGAATTTCACCCCAATATCAGACTCTTTTATATCTATGCCTGCTCCAT
>NZ_JAWOUH010001012.1:0-519 GCF_033339295.1 Vibrio sp. 704
CAACACTGCCCTCCTTTGCCCACCATTGGTTGGTGCCTAAAATCACCGCCTTTCGTCAACGTCATCCTGATATTGCCCTATTACTAGAGCCAACAAATGATCTTGTCTCTTTTCAAGATAGTCAGATAGATTTGTGCGTTCGCTACGGATTAGGAAGATACCCAAATTTAGAATCGCAGTGGCTGATGGACGAAGCCTTTTACCCAGCATGTCATCCGATGTATCAGAAAGAACATGGCATCTATAGCATCGAAGATTTAAGCAAAGCAGAGCTCATCGAAGACGTTTGGCCCGATCTCGACTGGAACATGTGGTTAGCAAGACTTGGACACTCAGCGGCAAAGCCCGCTTTAAAATACAGTGGCTCGCACTTAGTGTTGGAAGCTGCGTTATCCCTACAAGGTGTAGCGCTCGTCAAACACAGCTTGGCGTATCAATATTTTCGGACGGGTAAACTGGTTCGTATTGGCGACATCGCGATAAAACCTAGATTTGCGTACTACCTATGTGCACCCAAGG
>NZ_JAWOUH010001013.1:0-519 GCF_033339295.1 Vibrio sp. 704
TCTAACTGCGTCATGCATCTTTCATCAGCTAATGAAAAATCTGGCACGCCATGTCGCACAAAAATAATGTCCATCTATCTGTTTTCTCTTAGCTTTTACTTATTTTATAGTTTTTCGAGATAAGCTTGTGCTTTTTTCGGGTTAGTCAAATGAACAAATTGAATGGGTGAGCCGCTCAATTCACGTTTCAGTTGAAGATATTTTTGTCGTCGTTTGGCGTAGTTTTTAATAGACCATAATACGATGGAGTCTTTTGTAAACAGTCGATACAGACTTTCTCTGTTACCAGTCCCTTCCCACAGCTCTTGCTCTGTGTAAATACGAGTGAGTGCACGTTTGATCGCTCGGTAAAACGTCACCGTTCTTGAATAGTCCAACCAAATGATCGTGTCGACGTCTTGCCACTTTATGCTTTCAGTTCGAGAATAGTTTCCATCCAAAACCCATTCGCTTTGCGTGAGGGCCGTTTTTAAGTTGCTGAAAAACTCATGGTCGGTGCTTTCTTGCCAGCCCGCTTTC
>NZ_JAWOUH010001014.1:0-519 GCF_033339295.1 Vibrio sp. 704
GTCCAGTTAAGCTTTGTGTGTTGTTAAATAAGCGGCGAATCATGCCCCCGGCTCCAAGCGGAAGCCGACTTTAGGGATGGTTTTCAATAAATGTTCTTCAAAGGGTTTATCGAGTTGACCGCGCAGTTGATAAATGTGGCTGCGCAAAACGTCATTGTTTGGCTCATTTTCTTGCCATAAGCGGAATGCGATTTCTTCACGCGTCACAACTTCGGGGGCATTTTTGACCAGCATTTCTAGAATAGTGTACGTGGTTGGATTCAACGCCAACAGCTTATCTTGACGGTACGCTTGATGCGTTTTTTGATCGATAGACACTTCGCCATACTGGAGTTTGGTTGATGCAACCGTACCGCGATAGCGTTTAATCAATGCAGTCATGCGTGCTTCAAGAATATCGAGATCAAACGGTTTGGTGAGGTAGTCGTCGGCGCCGTGTTGGAAGCCTTTGAGCATGTCGTCTCGGCTATCAAGTGCAGTCAGCATCAACACCGGAGTGTTATTACCCGCATCGCGCAG
>NZ_JAWOUH010001015.1:0-519 GCF_033339295.1 Vibrio sp. 704
AGCAGCCAGAGCTTTTTACATTATCAGCCTTGTATTGCTGCTGAGAAATGGAAGTGGCAAGGGTTGAACATGGAGGTACTTTGGCCTCCTAAACCTGTAGTACGAGCATACAACCCCCACTCTTGTGTCATCAGTCTGGAAGACCCTAGTACAGGTTTTAAAATGTTGTTTACTGGTGATATCGAAGCCATCAGCGAATGGATACTGCTTCGAGAGCCAGAAAAGCTGCGCAGTGATGTAATGCTAGTGCCGCATCATGGAAGCAAAACCTCTTCTAACCCTAAGTTTATCAATGTTGTTGAGCCTAGCTTGGCTATTGCTTCAACGGCAAAACTAAACCAGTGGGGAATGCCCGCACCTGAAGTCGTTCAGGCCTATACCGATAGTGGTGTTCGTTGGTTAGACACTGGAAGTGATGGCCAAATAACAATCTTACTTGATGGCAATAACTGGCGTTTTGAAAGTAAACGTCGTGAGACAATTGAGCCTTGGTATAGGCAGATGCTGCGTAACCGAGTA
>NZ_JAWOUH010001016.1:0-519 GCF_033339295.1 Vibrio sp. 704
TTTAAGAAATCTCTTGTTTTCATTCTTGCCGCGTTTTCACTTCCTACTTTTGCTGCATCAACGATAGGTATTGTTGGCGCGATGGATGTAGAGGTTGAAGCTCTGCTGCCAAAAATTCAGAATCAACAAATCAAAAAAGTTGCGAACCACACTTTTTATATCGGTGAGCTTGAGGGCAAATCCGTCGTGGTAACGCAATCTGGTGTTGGCAAAGTCAATGCTGCGATGACGACCACTTTGCTGATTGAATCTTTTGGTGTGAACCAACTGATTTTTACTGGTATAGCAGGAGCAAGTGACCCGAAACTTGATCCATTGGACGTGGTTATTTCTACTCGTACTGTACATCATGACGTTGATTTAACCGCATTCAACAAACCGAAAGGGTTATTACCGGACTATCAAGAGCGTTACTTTTATGCTGACAAAGCGCTACAAAACTACGCGTATGAAGCAGCGGTGGAGACGTTAGGCAAAGAGAGTGTGTTCCGAGGCATCATTGCTTCTGGTGACCAATTT
>NZ_JAWOUH010001017.1:0-519 GCF_033339295.1 Vibrio sp. 704
TGGATATGCCAATTCTTCTGCTTATGTTAGCGGGTTTAGTGAACAGCATTATCCTTCCTATCGTTTTGGGTACCGTCTTGGTTGCGACAAAGCGCAAAGATATCGTCGGTGATTACCAACACCCAATGTACTTAACGCTAACTGGAGCAGCGATTGTTATCGTGATGGCTGCATCGAGTTTGACTAACGTCGGTAACTTCATGGCGAAGTTTACGGGTTAATACTTTGTTGATAGTGATAAAAAACGGCCTCTTAATGAGGCCTTTTTTATGCTTGTTTGGTCGGGGTTCTTACAATTTCTGGCCAGTACATTTTCACATAACCTGCCGATACCCAAACGACCAATACAGTCGCGATACTGAGTTCTAAAAAACCGAAATCGTGTAACCAATGCCATTGAGGATGAGATTGTGCGAAAAAAGAGGTTAATCGGTGCATCGCAATGGCGCTGATGACTGAAGGAAAAGTCACCGCTGCAATCGAGGGTTGGAACTTCAATCGAAGTAAGCGGAAATAACA
>NZ_JAWOUH010001018.1:0-518 GCF_033339295.1 Vibrio sp. 704
CAAACGCAGCGGTTTGACGAGAAGAAAGACGCTCTTTAGTCTGACCAGCAAACTGTGGATCTTGGATCTTAACCGACAACACGTACGAACAACGGTCGAAAACATCATCGCCCGTTAGCTTCACACCACGTGGTAGCAAGTTGCGGAATTCACAAAACTCGCGCATCGCATCCAACAGACCTTGGCGAAGACCATTTACGTGTGTACCACCCTGAGCTGTTGGGATAAGGTTCACGTAACTTTCGGTGATCATCTCGCCGCCTTCTGGCTGCCAGATTACTGCCCAGTTTGCTGCTTCTGTGTCTGCAGAAAACTCCCCAGTAAACGGTTCTTCTGGTAGTACTGGGTAACCTTTTACGCCTTCGGCTAGATAGTCTTTCAAACCATCTTCGTAGTACCACTGGTAGTCTTTGTTGTTTACTTTATCGGTAAACGTAATTTCTAGACCTGGGCAAAGTACCGCTTTCGCTCGTAGGTTGTTCACCAAACGAGTTACAGAGAAGTTAGCTGAATCGAAA
>NZ_JAWOUH010001019.1:0-518 GCF_033339295.1 Vibrio sp. 704
ACGGAGCACACATGAATAAAAAACTTATCTTTGGACTGATACTTGTTGCCACCATTCTTTTGTTAGGCGCTAATTTTGGTCAATATCTAACGCTTGAAAACGCAAAAGCGCAGCAAGAAGCACTCAATTCATTCATCGAAGCCAACATCGTCTATGCCGCCACGGTGTATTTTTTAGCGTATGTTGCGATTACCGCATTTTCTATTCCCGGAGCAGCAGTGGTTACTTTGCTAGGCGCAGCTTTGTTTGGGTTTTGGTTTAGCTTACTTTTAGTTTCTTTTGCCAGTACGATCGGTGCGACCTTAGCTTTTTTGAGTAGCCGATATTTGCTTAGGGATTGGGTTCAATCGAGATTTGGGGAAAAGCTTGTTGCGATTAACCAAGGAGTAAAAAAGGATGGCGCGTTTTATCTGTTTTCTTTGCGCTTGATTCCAGTGTTCCCATTTTTCCTCATCAACCTACTGATGGGATTAACACCTATGAGCATTGCGCGCTTTTATTTAACCAGTCAAATAGGC
>NZ_JAWOUH010001020.1:0-518 GCF_033339295.1 Vibrio sp. 704
CTCCAATCGTCGCTCTTCCAGCTCACATACAATCGGTCAAATTGAGAATTCAGAATAACGTCGTCTTCGCGCCAGTTTTTGCTCAAATCAAAGTAGCCATTATCTAGCGCGACAAGTTCGGGATATTGAGGAATGTCTAACGCATCGCCCCACAAAGCTCGGTTTCGCAAGCCAACATTAACACGCCAGTTTGGAGAAAAACGGTATTCAAAATTCAGACGATTGTGCAGCAGATGATCGAACGAGTTACTTTGATCATCTGGCATGCTGTATGTCGCCATATACTTAATATAACCATCAAAACCCCAAGATTTTTGAGGTTGTAAACCAGGGATATTGGCAACAGCACAAAAGCTGAAAAAGCCAAGCAAGGAAAGGCTTAATGCCTGACTAACCACCACCATCCATGGCGGAGAAAAACGAATGTGTAAGCCGCTACGCATGAAACTTCTCTGCCGTGCTACCGATGTTGGCGAAATCTCTCGCGAGGCGTCCGTCTTCAAACACAATAATACGAT
>NZ_JAWOUH010001021.1:0-518 GCF_033339295.1 Vibrio sp. 704
GTAGGGCTTGCAAAATAAGAGAGATGTTTCATGAGACGTAGAACCACGCTATCGCTGCTGATTGCATCGAGCCTGTTTATGGCGGGATGTCAACCAAGCCAAGAAGGAACTGAGCAAGGTGGTGGCGCAGCTCCCGCAACCGAAGTGAATGTGTTGACGGTTGAACCTGTTCGACAAGCTTTGACGGTTGAGTTACCGGGCCGCAGCCGTGCATTTAAAGAGGCGGAAGTCCGCCCACAGGTAACGGGTATTATTTCAGAACGTAACTTTGTTGAAGGTGGCGTTGTGGAAAAAGGTCAGTCGTTGTATCAAATTGATGACTCTTCATTTCAAGCGGATTTGCTTAGTGCAGAAGCGGAGCTGATTCGTGCGCAAGCTTCTGAAGAATCGACGTTTGCAACCGTTAAACGTTACCGCGCATTGATTACCAAGAAATCGATCAGTCAACAAGATCTGGATGAAGCAGAAGCGGCTTACAAAGAAGCGAAAGCGCAAGTGCTCGTAGCCAAAGCGAAGAT
>NZ_JAWOUH010001022.1:0-518 GCF_033339295.1 Vibrio sp. 704
TCATGTGTGCTTTGATGGTGTCTTCTGATACATTCAACTCGTAAGCGATTTGTTTGTTCAGCAAGCGATCAGACAACATCCCCAACACTTTGTATTGCTGTGGCGTTAGCGCGGCAATCTTCTCTGCTAAATCATTACACGCTGCGTTATTGGTGATCAGCCCTTCAGGGAAGTATGGGTCGCCATTGAGCACTTGGTTGAGTGCATTGACCAGTTCACGCATATCACTCGATTTCGGAATAAAGCCAAACGCACCATGGCTCTTCACTTGACTCACCACCGTTGGCTCTTCGCTGGCGGATACCACGACGATAGGCAAATCTGGGTATTCCGCTCTTAAGTGGATAAGCCCCGACATTCCATTAGCCCCAGGCATTTTGAGATCCAACAGCACCAAATCCGGCTCTTCCTCTTTGGCGAGTAATGCAAGCAGGGCATCAAGAGAGTCTGCTTCAAGCAGATTGGCACCACTGACAGCCATGTGTACCGATTGGAACAATGCATTACGGAAGAGAGGG
>NZ_JAWOUH010001023.1:0-517 GCF_033339295.1 Vibrio sp. 704
TTACAATCAGTGATCAAGAGTATCGTGACTTTAGCCGTTTTCTAGAATCGCAATGTGGCATCGTATTAGGCGATAGCAAACAATACCTCGTGCGCAGCCGACTGAGTCCTCTAGTGACTAAGTTCAAGCTTGCGTCGTTGTCTGATTTGCTACGCGATGTTGTTGCTGGCCGCAATCGTGAACTGCGTATTGCTGCTGTGGATGCGATGACGACTAACGAAACCTTGTGGTTTCGAGATACTTATCCGTTCACGGTTTTAGCTGACAAACTATTGCCAGAAGTTGCGGCAAATAAACGTCCAATTAAAATTTGGTCTGCGGCCAGTTCATCTGGTCAAGAACCTTATTCAATCGCGATGACAATTCTGGAAACGCAACAGCGTAAGCCAGGTTTGCTGCCAAGTGTTTCCATCACGGCGACGGACATTTCTGCAAGCATGCTCGAAATGTGTCGTGCAGGTGTGTATGACAACCTTGCTCTAGGTCGTGGCCTTTCGCCTGAGCGTCGCCGCACTTT
>NZ_JAWOUH010001024.1:0-517 GCF_033339295.1 Vibrio sp. 704
TTATTCGTTTCTCATTAATTATAGTAACCACATTACTTTGATTCAAATATGTGAATTTGTATAGCCAAAAAATATTGTACTATTAAGTTAGGTGGAGAGCTAAACCGTGGAGGCACGTCCAGATTGTTTACATTTTTGCATCCGCAAACAACAATCTCGTGCTTTAAGGGATGCCCTTAAAAATCCCATTTATTGTCTCCGCCAATAAAATATAAATAACGATTATGACAAATAAAGAGAGTCAAAATAAACAAAAGAAAAAGAAGGAGGCATTAAGTAAAGTTATTGGCTTTAGAATCGATAATAACTTAAAGGAAGAATTAGAGCCTCTTTTGATTAATGAGGAAAGCTTCAATATCTTTGCTAGGAGAATGATTGATGTTGATAGAATAGTTCCTCCTATTGATGTATCTAGAGAGTTAATGGTTGTGTCTATTTTGGAAGTGGAAAAATCTCATTTTGATTCATTCTCAAAGATATTTTGGGGGATGATTAATAATGAAGACTCAGTAAAAGC
>NZ_JAWOUH010001025.1:0-517 GCF_033339295.1 Vibrio sp. 704
ACAATGATAAGAGGAGAAGGGCAAGGGATTAATGGAAGAAGTCCACTTGCTCTTTTAAATTTCTCGCTTGTTGCTGTAACTCGATCGCACTTTGTGATGTTTTCGCGCTGGTGTTACGGCTCTCTCGGTTTAGCTCACTGATTGAATGCGCGTTGGCTGCAATTTCTTGTGAAACTTGAGCTTGTTCTTCCGAGGTCGCGGCAATGGCATCAGCTTGAGAGGCGATAGATTGTACCTGAACGGCAATCGCTTCGAGTGCGGTGCCTGCGTCTTGCGCTTTATCTAGCACCTGACTCGCACTGCGTTGGCTGTCAGTCATCATGGTTACGGCATTTTGTGTTGAGCCTTTTAGCTTCTCGATAATCCCAACTACGTCTTGCACTGAGCTTTGCGTACGGTGCGCTAATGTGCGAACTTCATCCGCGACCACAGCAAACCCACGGCCTTGCTCACCGGCACGTGCCGCTTCAATTGCTGCATTGAGAGCGAGTAGGTTGGTTTGCTCGGCAATTTCGTC
>NZ_JAWOUH010001026.1:0-516 GCF_033339295.1 Vibrio sp. 704
AATTTCCATTTATTTATAAATTATAATTAATTCTATAAATAACAAGGATTTATTTTAATTATGAACATTTAGATTACGACTTAATTTTATTCACGATAAATTTATTTGAGACATTAATCACACTATATTTCAAATCTCAGTAATAGACTCCGAGCCTTTCAAACCCCATTATCAGTGAGTCTATGAAACTTTCTAATTTAAGTATCAAGTATAAAATCAGTGCGCTGATTTTGATCATTTCGTTATCTGTTATCGCTCTCTCCGTTTTCTTTACATCTGAAATCAAGATGATAGAAGGAAAACTTACCGTATTTTCTGAAACCACCGTACCTAGCGTATTGCTCGTGAAAAATACCGAAATTGAACTCGGAATTTTAAGAAAGGATGAATTCTCTTTATTAACCAATGTCAATCACCCTCAATTCATGGAATGGGTAGCCGGATTAGAAAAATCTGAACAGAAAATTGATAAATATCTAGACCAATATGAGAAAGGACTATGGGATCAACGCGACC
>NZ_JAWOUH010001027.1:0-516 GCF_033339295.1 Vibrio sp. 704
AAAAAGGGGAGCGAATTGGCTCCCCTTAATCAATGCTTAGTACTGACTTAGCTTGTCATAACGACTGTCTTTTAAGGCATCTTTCACGCGTTTTAGATTTTCGCGGAAACCTGTACCACGGCGAAGTGTAAAGCCTGTGGCTAATACGTCGATAACGGTCATTTGAACGACACGGCTTGCCATTGGCATGTATACGTCCGTATCTTCAGGAATATCTAAAGTGATAGCCAGTGAACTTGCTTTCTCTAATGGAGAATCTTTCGCAGTGATAGCGATGACAGTTGCACCGTTCTCACGAGCCAGATTCGCAATTTCAACTTGGCTTTTCGTACGACCAGTATGAGAAATGAGAACAATCACGTCGTTGTCGCTGCAGTTAATACAGCTCATGCGTTGCATGACAATATCTTCAAAACAAGTAATTGGGATATTAAAACGGATGAACTTGTTTTGAGCATCGCGAGCAACAGATGAAGACGCACCAAGACCAAAGAAAGAAATACGTTTTGCTTGAGT
>NZ_JAWOUH010001028.1:0-516 GCF_033339295.1 Vibrio sp. 704
GATCGGAAGAGGTCATTACTACGAGGCTGTTAGATGCCATGAATAAGTATTCAACGTTAATCGTGTTTGCTTATATCTACGTTTACCGAGTTTCCTATTCAGAGTCAACAAAAAATTGTTTATTTTCCAGTCTTCCAGAGGTTTATTCTGCGTAATGTCATTGATATATAAGTGTAATTACTTACGCTTGATTTTAAGAAAAACATCCTTGTTTTCTAACTTCAGGAGTTAATGCCATTAAACGAAGGGTGATTAGGAGCCATAGGTAAGCGGATCTTTCTCATAAAGCGCAAGATCAAACATTTGGACGGTGTTGTTTCTAGTTAACAACAACTTAACTGTGATCAATGTTCCTAGGATCGAATTATTTAGAAAATAGATGTGTTGGCTTTCATATTCTATGCTTTAATAGTGAGAAGCTTTTAGCAGATACTAATAAAAAAGTTAGACACAAGGAGTGGTGGACATGAAAAAATGGCTTTTTCTGTTACTGTTTTTAGTGTCTGGCGTTTCTTT
>NZ_JAWOUH010001029.1:0-516 GCF_033339295.1 Vibrio sp. 704
TAGTTTCGCCAGCAAAATCTTCGCTGAACCAGCCACCGAAATCTAATTGTCTTAGTTCTTTCAACGTATGCGCATCAACTCGTCCTTTGCCATTGCTGCATCGATTTAACGTATGATCGTGGCAAACCACAAGTACGTTATCTTTTGTTGGCTGAACATCCACTTCTACCCATTTTAGGCCGAGATCAATTGCAGCTTGAACGCTGACTTTTGTATTTTCTGGGAACGAGCCGGCAACGCCGCGGTGACCAATTAACAGAGTTTCCATTTTGTTTGCCTTCTTGAATGAGATGTCCAGATTGTACTCGCTTTTGGCCGTTGATATAGAGGTGAAAGGCTTCTTCAGGGCGGTAACGTCACGATTCAACGGTGTAATTTTCACCAGACAAGCATGGTGTGGAAATGAAAGACTAGATTGGTAACAGATTCTGAGCTACAAAATGACGTTGGACTTTTATGCTCTTGCCGCTCATTTTTAAAGAGCGACGTATCTTTCAAGAGCCGCATTTTTTCAGG
>NZ_JAWOUH010001030.1:0-516 GCF_033339295.1 Vibrio sp. 704
TTAAAACTCTGGCTGTTTGTTAGGAACCCAAATCAGGTTAATCTCAGGCTTGGTAAATCTAAGGTGCTGAAATTTAAGCTAACAAACTGTTCAAGCAGATTCGGCATGCGTGGCATTTTTGATTTGCGTTGGTTTTAGTGATTACGTAGTGTTGCGGAAGCTTTCGTAGTGCATGCCTCACTACTTAACAGGGCGTTATGCTTAATCACGAAAAATCAGTGGCTTATCATTTTTCTTTGTTCCCTCGGCTTGTTAGTTTCGAGTTTGTCGGCAAGTTGGCTTCAGTGGGCGCTATTTTCTGGACACTTATTCTTTGGCGCTGAAAATTCATAGCGTTGCCTCAATCAATTTTCAGGTAAGCGCGAGGTTAGGGCGGTTGGCTCAATCAGAAATCCATTTCTAGGTTTTCAAACTTCAAACTGGATTTGCCAAAATTCTGAGCCTGATTATCAAAACTATGATTCATTTCGGTTTTCTACGTTTTGGCTTTTGTTTGTAAATCAAAGTAGAGTTAAT
>NZ_JAWOUH010001031.1:0-515 GCF_033339295.1 Vibrio sp. 704
CCAAACCAACCATGACTTGGCCGATTGGCGCACCTGTGTTGCCGTACTGGATCACCGCACCCGTTTCTAGTGACCCCCACTGAACGCCTAGGTTAATACCATCACCTTCGGCCATTTCAACAATCAAGGCTTCAATCAGAACCTGAGCACGGCGAATATCTAATTGAGAAATTACGTCTTGCAAAGCCATCATGATATCTGGCGGCGCAGTCAGAACAAGTGAGTTGGTTGCTTCATGAGCCGCAATCACGACTTCACCGCGTTGTGCACTGGATGCACCTTTTTGACCCGCTTGTTTTTCGGCTTGCAGGTTGTCAGAGACACCTTTCAGTACATCAACTAGGTCTTCTGCTTTTGCATACTTAAGGTAAACCACTCGGTTGTTACCTTTCGTTGCCATTTCTACGTCAAGTTGACGAATCAAACGTTTCAGGCGTGCACGTACTTTCGGATCGCCAGAAATCAGAATCGAGTTCGTACGCTCATCCGCGACGATTTTTGGCTCAAGAAACTCA
>NZ_JAWOUH010001032.1:0-515 GCF_033339295.1 Vibrio sp. 704
ATAAAAATGTAGCAAAAAAACTAATAATTCTGTAATAACCGCACATATCTAGCAATAAACTCCAATACAAAAGCAATCACTAGTAAAATGAAGACTGTAACTGACATTTATCAGCCAAAACTTTCGATTACTCTGAATTTAAACTATTTGATAGCATCTTATGCTAGATATTTGCATATTATTTAACATTTGTGACAAACGAAGTCTAACAAATAATCGTTTATATATTGCTCGATATTTTTTATTGTGAACAATGTCACCGAGATAAAACACGGGTGTTTTCGAAGATAAGAATCGCAGTATTGAACCGTTTCAATATGGTTGAACAAATCGCGAAATACAAAAAAAGCTAAGTGCGATTAACACTTAGCTTTTTATTTTTTGTCAAAACGAGTGGCTGGTTCTATTTTTCCCAGCGCTGCGCTGCTTGATGATCGGTGTCGCGCGATTCAATCCAACGATCTTCGTTAGTTGTGCGCTCTTTTTTCCAAAACGGTGCTTTGGTTTTCAGATAG
>NZ_JAWOUH010001033.1:0-515 GCF_033339295.1 Vibrio sp. 704
CTTACGTTTGCCTAAGCTTTTGCCTGCAAAGTAGACGCCGCGCCTGGCTTACATGGTCAGACTGATCTCAAAGTGAAAGAGGCCGAGCAGCAGCAAATCGCCATGGCTTGGAAAACCAAAGGATACGACGTAGCGGGGATAATATCGTCGCCGCTTTCTCGTTGTCACGATTTGGCGCAAATATTAGCTGAGCAACAATTGTTGCCAATGACCACCGAAGACGATCTGCAAGAAATGGACTTTGGTGACTTCGATGGCATGCCATTTGATTTGCTTACTGAACATTGGAAAAAACTCGATGCCTTTTGGCAATCACCCGCTCACCATTCGTTGCCTAATGCCGAGAGCTTAAGCACATTTTCTCAGCGCGTTAGTCGCGCTTGGTCTCAAATCATTAACGATATCAATGACAACTTGTTAATTGTCACGCATGGTGGCGTAATTCGAATAATTCTCGCTCATGTTTTGGGCGTGGATTGGCGCAATCCTCAATGGTATTCGACATTGGCGATAGG
>NZ_JAWOUH010001034.1:0-514 GCF_033339295.1 Vibrio sp. 704
CGTTCAATAAACTCACGAACTTCTCGACCACGCTCACCAATCAAACCCACCACAATGACGTCCGCTTCCGTGTTTTTGGTGATCATCCCCATTAACACACTTTTACCAACACCACTGCCCGCCATTAGACCAATACGCTGACCTTTACCGACCGTCAGCAAACCGTTGATCGCACGAACGCCTACATTAAGCGGCGTATCGACAGGACGACGCTTAAGGGGGTTGATCGGTTTAGGTTCAAGTGAAACACGATCGCCCCCTTTAAGCGGCATGCCGTCATCCAATGGCTCGCCTAAGCCGTTCACCACGCGCCCCATCCACTGAGAGCTGAGTTGCACGGTACTGTCGCCGTCTAATGGGATCACCTTCGCACCGGCAAACAAACCGCCTAAACGGCGGATTGGCATTAAGTACGCAACGGTATGATCAAAGCCGACCACTTGTGCTTCGATCATATCGCCTTCGGCGGTTTCCACTAAGCAACGTTGCTCAAGCTTAAAACGACATCCAACCG
>NZ_JAWOUH010001035.1:0-458 GCF_033339295.1 Vibrio sp. 704
AGGCGGCAATTCTTCTCTCATAAGTTGATAAAGTTCGTCATGCACTAAAGACGCCAGAATGAGATTTCTGGTATCAGTTGCAGGACCACTTACACCATCCCACGAATAACCTTTCTTAATCGTCAATAAGCCTTGTTCACTTAAGCTAAGATAGGGACTTTCAAAAGGCACACCAAGATAAATACCGCTTTCAACCTGCTCTTCTGAATGAAGATGACACTTGTACTTCCGACGTTTTTTGTACGTCATAGAGGCCTCTTAAGCACCTCGCTTCTTTTGATTTGAAATACCGAGTCTATAGTTTGTCTGCGAGTTTCTTTAAATAGCTTTTGGCTAATTCATTATTATCGCGGCTAAGCCATTTTATGCAGTCAAACAATTCCCAAATCAGACCTTGGTCGCCAATAGTATAAACAGGAAAATCTTCATGCTTGGGTGCCGGTTCGTTGGTAACCAGT
>NZ_JAWOUH010001036.1:0-514 GCF_033339295.1 Vibrio sp. 704
TGACGAATTTGATGTCAAAACCAGCACCTAGCACTAGAGCGATAATAAGGCCTGTGAAAGCACACACTGGAATCGCAAGCCAACGTTTGTTCACTTTTGCAAGGAAAGCGTATAGTGCGATAGTCACTGCAAGCACGATCAGACCCACGTAACCCATGCTACCAGCTTCAACAGTAGAAGATTGTAGACCAACCGCCCATTCTTGAATCGAGTTGATTTGGCTCATGGTACCCGTCAAGCCCAAGAAAATGAGCAAGCCACCAGCTGTACCCTCTGAGGTGAGGTTCACTAGTTTGGAACCGCCTTTCAAGAAGCTAAGTAGAAGACCGAATACACCAATAAGAATTGCCAATGCAAGAGGGTGAGCACCAGCGAGAGCGATGGTACCAATAAGAGGGATCATTGGACCGTGGTTACCTGCTAAGTTGGCTTTCGGGTTGATAAAGCCAGAAGCAAGCACACAGAAAAGTAGTGCAGGGATTAGCATTTCTACACGCGCAACTTCAATGGCAAA
>NZ_JAWOUH010001037.1:0-513 GCF_033339295.1 Vibrio sp. 704
ATTCAGCTTTTTGATTGGCTCTGCGTTTAGCGGCTTCTTTATTGAGAGTAGCGCTTTAAAGCTTGGCCGACGCTATGGTGTGGCACTTTGTATTGAAGGGAGTTTGTTACTGTTAAGTTTAGGCTTCTTGGTCGAGGGCGACTCCTACGGCCAATACTTAGCGTCAGCAGCATGTGGTTTGCAGAATGCGATGATCACCACTTTTAGTGGCGCAGTTGTCCGAACGACACACATGACGGGGATCATTACCGACCTTGGCATTATGATTGGTGAGAGCTTACGAGGACGTCAATTTGACCGCCGTAAAGCTAAGTTGTTTCTATTCATCTTCTTTGGTTTTTTACTAGGCGGGAGCGTCGGCGCTGCATTATTTATGGCTTATGGCTTGTATGCTCTGGTATTTCCTGCAATTTTAGCCTTTGGTATCGCGCTAATTTACTGGGCTTACCTTTACTCCATCAGTCGCAACCAAAACGCTTAATTTCAAGCAACGGATTCAGCCATCAATGCATG
>NZ_JAWOUH010001038.1:0-512 GCF_033339295.1 Vibrio sp. 704
GATTGGGTCTTCCACCGTCAGAATATTGCGCTCGTTGCTGTTGATTTCTTGCAAGCCGGCGTACAAAGTGGTCGATTTACCAGAGCCCGTAGGGCCGGTCACCAAAATGATACCGTGTGGGCGACCAATGAGGTGACGGAAGTTGTCGTGTACCGAAGGAGTCATGCCCAAACTGTGCAGGTCAAGGCGCGTTGCGTTTTTATCTAACAGACGCATTACCACGCGTTCACCGTGAGAGGATGGCATGGTAGAAACACGCACGTCGACCGCTCGGCCACCAATACGTAGCGAGATACGACCATCTTGAGGCACACGCTTTTCAGCAATATCGAGCTTCGCCATAACTTTCACACTAGACACCAATAACGGCGCAAGCTTACGACTTGGCGTCAAGACTTCGCGCAGAACGCCGTCGACACGGAAGCGGATAGAAAGCGTCTTTTCAAACGTTTCGATATGGATATCGGACGCACCTTCTTTGATTGCTTCACCCAACATGGCATTGATCAATT
>NZ_JAWOUH010001039.1:0-511 GCF_033339295.1 Vibrio sp. 704
CTGCGCTTCAAGTTCAATACCAACAACCCGATCAAGCCATCGCGATACTGGATGCCGTTTTAGAACTCGAACCAGAACGCGAAGATGCGTTACACACGCTCGCGGTCGCGTGTTTGCAAACTGGCCGTTACACCCGTGCTGTTGCGGTATGTGAAGGCTTACTGAAGTCGCAATCGCAGTCTGTACAAGCGGCGGGAGTTTGGTTTTGCTTGAGCCAAGCGCGCTGGAAACAAAATGACGTCGAGGGCGCACGCCAAGCGCATCGACGCTATCTGCAATCTTTACATAGTGAATCTCATGAATAAGTTGATCGATATTCTAAACAAAGTAGGGCAACGCAAAGACATCATGCTCGCAGTGATGTTGCTGGCGATCGTCTTTATGATGATTTTGCCTTTGCCAACTGCACTAGTGGATGTGCTGATCGGCGCAAACATGAGTATTGCTGTCGTGCTGCTGATGTTGGCGATTTACATCACCACGCCACTGGAGTTTTCGGCGTTTCCGGCAG
>NZ_JAWOUH010001040.1:0-511 GCF_033339295.1 Vibrio sp. 704
ACATTTGCATTTGGTCCAGCGTTCCATCGTGCGCAACCTCAAAATTAAGCGGGTTGATTTCCACTTGGTTAGTCACAAGAGGTTTACCAAGGCGCGATTGCAGCAATTCGAACTGACGCGGCGTAAAGTTAGACACACCAAAGTGCTTCACTTTACCTACTTTGTGCAGCTCCGTGAATGCTTCCGCAACTTCATCAGCATCCATCAATACATCTGGACGATGGATCAATAGCACATCGATTTCATCCACATTTAAGCGCTCAAGTGAGTTGTTCACTGATTGGTAAATGTGTGCCGAACTTGTGTCGTAGTGATTAATTTTGCGTTCAGGTGTTTTGTCACCACACAAATTAATGTCACATTTGGTCACGATCTGGATTTGGTCACGTACGCTTTTATCCAAAGCTAACGCTTCACCAAACAACGCTTCACATTCGTAGTTACCGTAAATGTCTGCGTGATCGACCGTAGTGATCCCTAACTCAATATGTTGCTTAAGAAATGACAAACG
>NZ_JAWOUH010001041.1:0-511 GCF_033339295.1 Vibrio sp. 704
GCAAGCGGGCGCTGTTTTCTACTTCAACAAAATCGGCGAAAGAGTCGAAGTTGTCGTAGATCTCTTGAAACACCTCGACCGGAATGCAGTAGAGTAGGGTGTCTTCAATAGCTTTTACCGGGAAACGAACTTTGTTGTTGGTAAGCAGCCCCATTTGACCGAATAAGTCGCCTTCATCGAGACGGTTATAAAGCTCACCCTTGCGGCGATAAACTTCCACCACGCCACTTCTTACCACGAAGAGATCTTGAATATGGTCACCGAAGTGAATGATTGGGGTATCTTGTCGGTAGTAAGAGATTTCAACGCTTTCTGTCACTTTGGTCAGAGTTTCTTCTGGAAGTTCGTTGAAAGGGGGGTACTTGGCGAGAAAGTTATATATCTCGAGAAGTTCTGCATCCATTCGGGTGCCTTTTGTTTCGCAAATAATAAAGTAATCTTAACGCAGTTTTAAGACAGAATCTTATTGGATCACGCTTTTTCGTACTGAGTCATAAGATTCGGACATCTC
>NZ_JAWOUH010001042.1:0-511 GCF_033339295.1 Vibrio sp. 704
AGTCGCAGCATCAAAACCGCGAACTTTGAACCAATCGGTGTCGTTGTCGGCGCCATAAGGCTGAGCGGTTACGCCAGATGTGTAGCGTAATGCTTCGTCCAATTTTTGCGGTGCGCGAACGCGAAGTTCGTCTTCAGAGATAATAGAAACGCTGCGTGGTGTTTCTGCCGCTGGTGTTTCTACTTTTAACGCTTGTGCTGTGACGGTGATGGTTTCCATCGCGGTAACGTCATCTTGTGCGTTCGCTGAAAGCGCAACCACTGCTACTGTAGGCGCAATCGCACAAACCATTGCTTTACGGATCGCAACGGTCAGTAAGTTATTTTTCGTCATAAATACATTCCCGACAATTATATTTAACAAGAAACTTAATTGTAATTATTATCATTTGAACTTTTGTTTCGGTATTTTACTGACTTTTGTATCAAAAGATAGTAAAACGTCCGCAAATTTATTCGCGGTAACCAAAGTAGTTGTTATGTTTAATTGGTTTGAAAAACTTACCCAACCC
>NZ_JAWOUH010001043.1:0-511 GCF_033339295.1 Vibrio sp. 704
ATACAACAAATCGTTTCTGCGATCACCATTCTTGCTTTGTTAGGCGTAATTGCAGGGCTATTGCTCATTTTTACATTATTGCGCTTGAGCTTGTCTCAACGTCAGCAAGAAATCCGTCTGTATCGTACGCTTGGCTCAAGCAAAAAACGGATTAATACAACCTTGTGGGCGGAATACGGAATTATGGCGCTTGTCGCAAGTTCTGTCGCCGTTATGGCAGCCGAAGCGTGTGTAGCAGCAGTGATGAAGTATGGGTTTGACCTCAATGCTCAAATTCACCCTGAATTGTGGATAGCTTTACCGTTAGCCACTTTCGTTACACTGGCACTTGTTGTAATGAGTTTGTTGAAAAGATTGTTAACGCCAGTAAACACTTAATACCCATTTATATAACTAACGCGGACTCACTCCATGACATTTTTATTTTAGTTATCCACAAAAACGGTGGGACTCTCAGCCCATTAAATCAGTGGCTTACATGATAATGCTTGAATTTGTATACCATTGATAT
>NZ_JAWOUH010001044.1:0-511 GCF_033339295.1 Vibrio sp. 704
AAAATTCTCGCGCCCCAAGAACGTCAACGCGTAATCGTCCCATTTGTAGGCGCTTGTTAGTTCAAAAGGCCCCATGTAATCTTCGATATCTGGGTTATCATCACCTTTAGGATCATTCGGAAAGGTTTTTTCGTCCTCAGGTATGCGCCACCAAGGTTGGATAGAGGCGACAAAATTGTCTTTCGCAAAGGTTAAGTTGGTATAAACGCGGTTCCAACTGCGCGATAGCTCTTGTCTTTGGCCATTTGATTCATGCTCAATACCGAAACCCAGCCAAGTTGAGCCGCCAAGCGGCTGCCAACTTGTAGGGGTGAAGTAAAACAGCTCAGGACGATAATTGGTTTCGCGAAACGGACGCGACGCATCCCCCGTGTATACCTGCCAGAACGATTTGAGCGTCACACCAAACAACAGCCCATCTCCGTCAAACAACAAATCGTCTTAGTTCATTGGTACTTTCAAGCTGATTTGAAACTCTGCCTCTTCCTTACGCAGTTCATCGCCGTATTTG
>NZ_JAWOUH010001045.1:0-511 GCF_033339295.1 Vibrio sp. 704
GTATGGGGAACAGGCACGCACACTCATACACCAGTGAACGTATTCGCTTGGGGGCCTGCAGAAACCATTCTTCCAGTTTCAAAAATCATGCACCACTCCGAGCTTGGTGAGTTCCTAAAGCAACAAATCAAATAATCATCTTGCACTTACTTCACGTCTTGTGATGTTCCAACGCTCTCCCACAAGAGCGTTTTTTTATCCGCAAAAACAGTTGACGTTTTGAGCAACAATACTCAATATTTGCACGTCTTAAATCATATCTACGAATACCATGTGCGAAATATTTGCTAAACAACCACAGGATAATTATCAGTTTATCACTCGTTCCATCCGCATTGACGGCCATGCCACCAGCGTAAAATTAGAGTCGAGTTTTTGGACGATTCTTGAAGAAATTGCCAGTGCGCAAGACATGACGGTTCCAAAGTTTATCAGCACGGTGTATCAAGAAGCACTGGAATACAATGGTGAAGTGAACAACTTTGCATCCTTACTGCGCTGCGCATGTCTC
>NZ_JAWOUH010001046.1:0-510 GCF_033339295.1 Vibrio sp. 704
CCGATTTGCAACAACGCTCCAACCACAATAATGCCCGAGATAGCATTCGTTACAGACATTAGTGGCGTATGCAGAGCATGTGTTACGTTCCAAACCACGTAGTAACCCACTACACACGCAAGAACAAACACGGTAAAGTGAGAAAGGAACGCAGCAGGTGCTACCGATGCAATCCAAGCAAATGCGCCAACGGCTGCAACAAGACCAATCAACTTTTTAGTCGGAGAAGTTGGTTCTTCAACTTTTGGCTCTTTCTTAACAGGTTGAGCTTGCTTAGCTTGAGGCTGAGCCGATACTTGAATTGGTGGCGCAGGCCAAGTGATTTCGCCTTCTTTAATAACAGTAACACCACGAAGAACCACATCTTCGAAATCAATATTGATGTTGCCGTCTTTTTCTTTACAAAGCAGTTTAAGAAGGTTTACAAGGTTGGTTGCGTAAAGCTGCGAAGATTGCGTTGGCAAACGGCCGACCATGTCGGTGTAACCAACAATTTTTACGCCGTTGTCT
>NZ_JAWOUH010001047.1:0-510 GCF_033339295.1 Vibrio sp. 704
GAGACTAGGCGAACATCGTATCCGTACTTTGTCATCAACGAACATGAATCGATCGCTTCGGTGTAACAGTCCTCACGCGCTTGACGATGTACTTTAAGAATATCGCGCAAATAAAAGCTTTGTGGCGCTTTCGCTAATCGAGATAACGAACGATCGTGAACGTCTTTCACGACGTCTTCATTGTCGACAAGGACAAAGGTCTCTACTGGAGGACAAGTAGTGATCGCACTACCGTGACTTTTGACCGCTTCGATATTTCGGTTGATAATTTCGTCATTGATTAAAGGTCGAACGCCATCATGAATCAAAACAACAGAGTTATGATTAAATTCTTCTTCTATCTTACATAAGCCGTTAAATATAGATTCCTGGCCAGTTTCACCACCGGGAATAACAAACTTCACTTTCTGAATATCAAATTTGAACAACAGTTTACGTAAATAATCGATCCACGGTTCAACGCAAACCACAACAATGGCATCAATGTTTTTGTTCTCTTCAAACTTCTCA
>NZ_JAWOUH010001048.1:0-510 GCF_033339295.1 Vibrio sp. 704
CTTGAACAAAGGGGGCAATCCACAGTGACGCCATCTCTTCCGTATCTGGCCAGGTGCCAGACTCTGCGTGTAAATCGCGCAGTTCTTCATGCGCCAGTTTTAGCTCGGCAATCAAACCGAGCTCTTGTTGGTGCAAGTCCGCGATTCGAATTTGATGAGAAAGCACTTCAGAATGGGGAGAATCAACTTGGTGCAGAGGCATCAAAACACTGGCGCAAGCAAGAATACCAGCGATGGTAAGTGCCACCCATTTCCCTTCTCGGCTACCGTTATCGGGACGAACTTTTTGTGTGATCATTTCTCTTTCAGCTCAACCACATCCACTTCAACTGGGCTTTCATGACCGGCATCGAAAACCAAGTAGAAATCAGTCTCTGGATGAGAAAACTCGGCCATAGAACGCTTGTCTGTTCTGACTTTGGCGATGAGGTTATCTTCGTAGTCGTACATTTCGACATCGTAATCGATCGCGGTTGAGCCATCAGAGTAGCCAGTTTCACAAATCACTTT
>NZ_JAWOUH010001049.1:0-510 GCF_033339295.1 Vibrio sp. 704
GTCGCGACGGTTGCCTTTGGTATGGGTATTAACAAGCCGAACGTCCGTTTTGTGGTGCACTTTGATATTCCGCGCAATATTGAATCCTACTACCAAGAAACGGGACGAGCAGGGCGAGATGGTTTACCTGCTGAAGCGATGATGTTGTACGACCCCGCAGACATCAGTTGGCTACGCCGCATGCTGGATGAAAAAGACGATGGACCGCAAAAGCAAGTAGAAAGCCATAAACTTAATGCGATGAGTGCCTTTGCGGAAGCGCAAACCTGTCGTCGTCAGGTTCTGCTCAACTACTTTGGTGAGTACCGCGAGAAGCCTTGTGGTAACTGTGATATCTGCCTCGATCCACCCAAACATTTTGATGCGACAGAAGAAGCGCGAAAAGCGTTGTCGTGTGTTTACCGCGTTAACCAAAGCTTTGGTATGACGTATGTGGTTGAGGTGCTGCGTGGTATGCAAAATATCCGCGTGCGTGAACATGGCCACGATAAGATCTCTACATACGGCATT
>NZ_JAWOUH010001050.1:0-510 GCF_033339295.1 Vibrio sp. 704
ATCAGCGCGTTGCTTGCTTTTGTTGGCTACTTTCTTGTTCATCGCTTTGCCCCAGAAGCGGCGGGCTCAGGTATCCCTGAAATTGAAGGCGCGATGGACAACATTCGTCCTGTGCGTTGGTGGCGAGTCCTGCCAGTAAAATTCTTCGGCGGCATGGGCGCACTCGGCTCTGGTATGGTGCTTGGTCGTGAAGGCCCAACGGTGCAAATGGGCGGTGCTGTAGGTCGAATGGTGACCGATATTTTCCGCGTTAAAGATGACGATACTCGCCATTCCCTGCTCGCTTCTGGTGCTGCTGGCGGATTGGCTGCGGCCTTTAATGCACCGCTTGCGGGGATCATGTTCGTAGTTGAGGAAATGCGACCTCAGTTTCGCTACTCGCTCATCTCGATTCGTGCCGTGATCATTTCTGCCATTATGGCGAACATTGTGTTCCGCGCCATCAATGGTCAAGACGCCGTAATCACCATGCCGCAATATCAATCCCCAGCGCTACAAACGTTGTGGTTG
>NZ_JAWOUH010001051.1:0-509 GCF_033339295.1 Vibrio sp. 704
CATCGCTTCGACGGCTTGTTGAATCAATGCGTCTTCATCATCACACACAAATTGGTGTTTCACTTCTGCCATCAAACCAGATTCAATACCAAGGTCTGCTGGACCAAAAGCTTCTGGTAAGTATTCATGTAATGACTTTTCGTCGCGCTCAGGTAGCTGAACTTTCAACTCTTTAGCAGTCGACAGTTCGTTCATAAACTGGCGGCAGTGACCACAAGGGCTAAAGTTGATGGTGATGTCTTTGACACCGTGTTCGCCTTTCATCCAAGCGTGGCTAATTGCAGATTGTTCTGCGTGAACAGTTTGGCCTAACTGAACACCAAAGAACTCCATGTTTGCACCAAAGTACAGACGGCCAGACAAGCCGCGAACAATTGCACCAACATAGAACTCAGAAATGGGAGCGTAAGAATATGCAGCGGCAAAAGGAAGTAGAGCAACACGCAGCTCTTTATCTGATAGGCTGGTAGCTGAAAGCAATTGCTCAAACTGCTGCGCTGAAAGAGTAG
>NZ_JAWOUH010001052.1:0-509 GCF_033339295.1 Vibrio sp. 704
CGTTTTCAGAAAGAATCACTTTCGCATGAAGTCAGCCCCGGTATTTGTATTGGTCGTATTCGTCTGACCGAAGCGCAGCGATTGCAGTTAGAAGATGATGTTTACAATAAACTGGTCAAGTTCAATGCGCTCAATACCTCCAACCAAGATGGCGAGTTAACTAACGTTTTAATGCGTTGCACTCCAGGGACACAAATATTTTTCTCTGACGGATTACCTAATATTGATGGGGATTTATTAAAGTATGTTTCTCAGCTCAATCAACGTGTTTAAATTAAATCGCACATACCAGTATTAATTCCAGATTTAAAATAAATTGAACAAGTCAGTATACTTGTTCAAACCAACCCATTTAATTGACATTAAATTCTGTTAAAACACGTCATTTAAATATCCACATATAAATATACTGCTAAAACACTAACCTACCTTCCGTTAAACCTATCACAATATTTAAATATAAATTTGCGCATAAACAGTTGAAATTTATACATTCATCAATGCTAAGG
>NZ_JAWOUH010001053.1:0-509 GCF_033339295.1 Vibrio sp. 704
TTTTTATTAAGACAAGAGATGCTAGTTCGATGTATTCGCAGAAATATCTGAAGATACTGACGCTTTTCTAAAACGACCAATGGCACGCTGGAAGAAGAGCTTAATCGCTCGAAAGATGTTTTTAATATCTTCAAGCATTAGATACAGACAAGGCACTAACACCAACGTCAGGACTGTGGCATACAACACAGCAAAGCCCAAAGCGACGGCCATTGGTATTACGAAACGTGCTTGTAGACTGGTTTCGAACATAATAGGCAATACACCCGCAAAGGTCGTGATGGATGTCAGCGTAATCGCTCGGAAACGCGCACAACCAGCCTCAACCACCGCCTGCTTGATGGTCATCCCTTTCTCTCGCACTTGGTTCACATAATCTGTCATCACCAGCGAGTCGTTGATCACCACACCTGCAGCTGCGATCAAACCAAATGTCGACATCATGCTAATGTCTAGCCCCAACCAGAAATGCCCCCAAATCGCCCCTGTTAAACTAAACGGGATAACAG
>NZ_JAWOUH010001054.1:0-509 GCF_033339295.1 Vibrio sp. 704
CTCAACGAACTTCTCTACTACGTCATCAGCATAATGGCGATATCCTAAAAGGTTTTGACCACGCAGTAGCATTTGCATTGGTGTATTTGGCATCGCCTTTTTCAACTCACGTAGACGCTCCCAAGGGTCTTCCCCAAGGAATCGAATACACGAATCAAACGTTGCACCACCCCAGGTTTCGAGGGACCAGTATCCAATCTTATCTAACTCAGCTGCGATAGGCAGCATATCTTCGATACGCATACGCGTAGCAAACAGTGATTGATGGGCGTCTCGAAGGACCACATCGGTAATAGCTAGTGGTTTAGACATGCTCTTAAACTCCTTTTTAATCCTATATTCGGCTACTTCGCGATTGAAGCGCGATGTTGATGAATCGCCGCTGAAATCGCTGCCACTACTTGTGGACTAACAGCTGAAGAGGTTGATTGAACTGTGGTATTTGTTTTTGGTGCTGCGATCGGCTCTGGTACTTCTTCTGGCACCAGTTTCGACAATAGCCGAACGAG
>NZ_JAWOUH010001055.1:0-509 GCF_033339295.1 Vibrio sp. 704
GCATTACCAAAAAACGAGAAACTCAACTTAAAGGTCAATGCGTCTTTAGGCTTTGAGAATGCGCAACTCGTTTCTACTAAACCATTAGGTAAAGATAAATTAGCGCTTGAGACAAATTTGATTGGCTTGACGGGGGAGCAGGGTGTACTGCCTCAGCATTACAGTGAGCTTGCATTGCATCGACTGAAAGAAGGCGATCATGCGATGGTGGACTTCTATGACATTTTTAACCATCGGCTTTTATCCCTCTATTATCGAAGTTGGCAATTGAGTCAGTTAACCATACAAGCGCGTGCGCATGCAAAAAATCAGCGCTCCCCATTAACTGATTGCATGTCGTCATTGACTGGCAATGGGAATGATCTAGCACTGCATTATGGCGGCATGTATGCATCTCCAACACGAAGTAAAGGTGCATTGAAGAGCATTTTGGAATGTTTGTCTGGTTGCCAAATTCGTATTCACGAGTTTCAAGGTCAATGGATGCGACTGTCTAAATCTGAACAAAC
>NZ_JAWOUH010001056.1:0-509 GCF_033339295.1 Vibrio sp. 704
TCGGTTCGCAATCCAACCCACTAGGTTTAGACCATCTGCTTTGATGATTTCCGCCGTTAATAAAGCGTGGCTCAAACAACCCAGTTTAATACCCACGACAAGTACCACTGGTAGCTGCTCTTGCTGTACCCAAGTAGACAAGCTGTCTGTGTCTGACACAGGAACACGCCAACCACCAGCACCTTCTACCAATACAACATCGGCTTGCTCTTTATGTTGAGCGAGCTTTTCACTCAGCAAATCGTATTCGATTTCAACCTGCTCGTGCTTGGCTGCGATGTGAGGAGAAGCTGGTAATTCCAAAGCGTATGGGTTCACATCTTCATAAGCCACTTCTAAGGTTGCGGCTTTTTGCAAGTGCAGTGCATCTGAATTGCGCCAACCTTGCTCTGTTTTTTCGCTTCCTGCAGCCACTGGTTTGTAGCCAATGGTATTTAGTCCTTTTGCTGCGAGTGCTTGCACGACGGCTTTCGACGCCACCGTTTTGCCTACATCAGTATCCGTACCAG
>NZ_JAWOUH010001057.1:0-508 GCF_033339295.1 Vibrio sp. 704
GTATCTAAATCAAGGTTGTCTGAGAAGCTGCCGACATCGGTGTAAGCAGGATTGCCGTTCAACAAAGGATCGTCAGACTTGATTTCAGCACTAATAGTCCAAGCATTGAAAACTGGCTTAGTGACGCCATCTGGCTCCAAAATTTCAGCCGTGATGGTTGATATCGCATCTTTGACTTGCACATTGGTTGCATAGCCGTTTTCTTTCGCATTTTTCACACTGATTTCAAACGTCACTTCGTTGTCCAGCTTGGAATACGAGGTTTGCTTTGTATCAAAACTGGTATCGGTGTTCGTTTTAACACGCTTGTTAACCTCGATCGCGAAATCACGCGGATCAGAACCTCGGTCGGCGTACACAGTGCCGTCGACCGTCACTTGGTTTTGAATGTGCCCATTCGCCAGAGGATGAGTGTCTGCCACGATGGTGTATTCAATGTAGGAATGTGGCTCAAGCGTCGCAATCACATTCAGGTTGTCGGGATACTTTACTGCCCCAACAATACCAG
>NZ_JAWOUH010001058.1:0-508 GCF_033339295.1 Vibrio sp. 704
ATAATTCTGCAACGTATTTACTTGCTGCTTTACGAGAAAAAATAAAAGAAAAAGGCATTGGATATTCTGAGCTTTCTATTGGACTTGGAATCCCGCTTTCTACTATAAAAAGGCAGCTTCACAATACGTCTCTTGGTTTAGATAAAATCTTGTTGTACGCCACGCACCTTGATACGGATTTGGTTGAGTTATCCATGCGAGGTAAGCAGCTGCAGCAAGAGAGTGAACAGTTTATCACCGACACCAACAGTGAGATTTTCCATCAATATCCTCACTTATTTGATTTTCTTTATCTTTTGCGTCGACCTGAGTGGTCTTTAGAAGAGATCGCACGGAGATACCAGCTGAGTGATACCTCCATTGCGCTCTATTTACGTGCACTAGAAATGATGGATTACATTGAACTGAAAGGGGATAAACACTATCAATTTAAAGATACAGGCCGCTTTATTTTTGAAGAAGGTTCAAATTTAGACACGCTATTTGCACAGCGCTTTCGTGAAGAAGT
>NZ_JAWOUH010001059.1:0-508 GCF_033339295.1 Vibrio sp. 704
TTCCGAGTGGTTGTTGATACTGCCGATACTTGTTATCGCGTTCTAGGCCAAGTGCACAGCTTGTATAAGCCGCGTCCAGGTCGCATGAAAGACTACATCGCGGTACCAAAAGCAAACGGCTACCAATCGCTTCACACTTCCATGGTTGGCCCACACGGTGTGCCTGTTGAAGTGCAGATCCGTACTGAAGATATGGATCAAATGGCGGACAAAGGTGTCGCAGCGCACTGGTCTTATAAAGACAAGGGCGATAAGTCGGGCACGACCGCACAAGTGAAAGCGCAACGTTGGATGCAAAGCTTGCTTGAGCTACAACAAAGTGCCGGTAACTCATTCGAATTCATTGAAAACGTAAAATCGGATCTATTCCCAGATGAGATTTACGTCTTCACACCAAAAGGTCGTATTGTTGAACTGCCACTTGGCGCGACAGCTGTAGATTTTGCTTACGCGGTACATACCGATGTAGGTAATTCCTGTGTTGGTGCTCGTGTTGACCGTAACCCTT
>NZ_JAWOUH010001060.1:0-508 GCF_033339295.1 Vibrio sp. 704
ATCAATATCAAGGTTGTCCATCAGCTCACTGACAAGCTCCAGATTGCCCACATCATGACAAAAGTGCGCATCGCTTCCCGTGGTGAAATACACATCTAACGCTTTGCCGATTTGCGCAATTTCATGGCAACGCTCCACACTGCCAACACGGCTGTTGCCTTTGAGCGTGGTGTTATTGATTTCTATCGCTACATTGTGCTCTTTAGCGCACTTCAGCACTTGTTCAAAATCGAAGTCGAAGTTCGGGTTACCCAAATGCCCTAACGCATCAACGCGACCGCTTTTGATGACATTTATCAGCGCTTCAGTATGTGCTTCTTTATTGGCAGGTGGAAAAACGGGCTCGTGGAAACTGGCAATAACCCAATCCAAATTGCGATCGACGCTTGGCGGAATATCAATTTCACCTTCAATGTTAAGTATGTTGGATTCCACTCCGCGAACGATGGCAACATCTTCAAGAAAACGAGGCAGAATTTTTTGGTTGGAGAAAAACCAGTAGTGAGGC
>NZ_JAWOUH010001061.1:0-508 GCF_033339295.1 Vibrio sp. 704
TGGTCTCTGAGTATCAGCCATCAGGTGACCAGCCAACCGCGATTAAGCAATTATTAGAAGGCTTAGATGCGGGGTTGGCGCATCAGACGCTTTTAGGTGTAACGGGTTCTGGTAAAACGTTCACGCTAGCGAATGTGATTGCTCAAGCACAGCGCCCTGCAATTTTACTGGCGCCAAATAAAACCCTCGCGGCTCAGTTGTATGGGGAAATGAAATCGTTCTTTCCTAACAATGCGGTCGAGTATTTTGTGTCTTACTACGACTACTACCAACCAGAAGCGTACGTGCCTACAACTGACACCTTTATTGAAAAAGATGCGTCAGTGAACGCTCACATTGAGCAAATGCGTTTGTCTGCCACCAAAGCTTTACTAGAACGAAAAGATGCCATCATCGTCGCTTCGGTCTCGGCCATCTATGGTTTGGGTGATCCCGAGTCGTATTTACAGATGATGCTGCACTTACGCCGTGGTGACGTGATCGATCAGCGTGACATGCTTCGTCGCCT
>NZ_JAWOUH010001062.1:0-507 GCF_033339295.1 Vibrio sp. 704
GTGGCGCTAAAACCGTGGCCATAAAACAGAAGTGCTAAATTAGGAAACGCCCGAATATCAGTTCGGGCGTTTTTTATTCACGGTTAAGTGTGTTAATGCTTTTCAGAGCATTAATAGCAAGCAACGGCTGCCCATTCGTGTTTATTCGCTCAACACCAACGCATCACACTTAGACGCACAGATGAAATCGTTCTTATGCAAACCTTTAATGGAATGGCTCCACCAAGTCACGGTGACTTTGCCCCACTCAAGCAAAATTGATGGGTGATGAAATTCTTCTTCTGCCAATTCCGCAATCTTGTTGCTGAACGCCCATGCTTGTTTAAAGTTCTTAAACTTATAGACCTTCTCAAGTTGCGGAATGTCGTCCCTTTCAATGAGATGCCAATCGGACAGCTGCAGCAATAGAGATTGCTGTTCTTCTTTCGTCAGGGCAATGGCATCAAAGCTACAAGCTTCGCATTTTTGTTCATTCAACATGAGCAGGTTCCTTAGGTTCAAAAAGTG
>NZ_JAWOUH010001063.1:0-507 GCF_033339295.1 Vibrio sp. 704
GCCACACACGGTTTATAAAAAACCAGCGTCACCACGATCGTTTAAGATAGCGTCTGGGTTAATTGAGCGAGCCATTTCCAACGATTGTTCGATACGGAAATCGGCAAACACATACAATGGGTAAGCGGCACCACTGGTTTGGGTGTGCAGATCAATCGCAAGCTCTGCATTTGGCTTAAGCAGATTGTTCCATAATGCAAACAGGTAGCGATTGGCCTCATTGCCGTTTGCGTCGCCTGGGAAAAAGCGGTTTAGGTTTGCTGGTGATGCATCAGGATCAGCGGAGTAAAAATCGCGGCTGTGGTTCAACATACCCGTTAAGTTGATGGTTGGAACAACAGTGACAGTGCCCGCCAGTTCTTTGCCGATTAGCTCTCGAGCTGTTTTTTGCGCGGCAAGAACGCCGTTGTATTCATCGCCATGAACACCGGCAGTGATCATAATCTTCTTGCCCGGCATGTCGCCTTTGAATACCAATACTGGTAGGTGTTGCCACTGAGATAGGGC
>NZ_JAWOUH010001064.1:0-507 GCF_033339295.1 Vibrio sp. 704
ACTGGATGAACACTTCCACCCAAAGTACAATGGCAGCCGACATAATAGAGTCAGTAGGAAATTATGAGTAACACGACGGCGAAAAAGTCGAATCCCCTATTCGAGATCCTTTTTAACGTATTCATCCCTTCGTTCATCTTGATGAAATACAGTGGCGAAGAGCACCTAGGAACCGCAATGGCACTGGTTGTCGCTTTGCTCTTTCCTGTGGTTTACGGCGGTATGGATCTCATCCGCAACAAGAAATTTAACTTTATCTCAGCACTTGGTTTTATCAGCGTATTATTAACTGGTGGCATCGGCTTGTTGGAGCTTGATACTCGCTGGTTAGCCTTGAAAGAAGCCTTGATTCCCGGCCTGATCGGCATCGCGGTATTGGGCTCCACTTTTACCCGCTACCCATTGATGCAAAAAATGGTATTGAACGACACGGTTTTGAACCTCGCGTTGATTAACGAGCGTTTGAGAGAAAATGGTAAAACTGATGCGTTCGAACGTTGCCTAATG
>NZ_JAWOUH010001065.1:0-507 GCF_033339295.1 Vibrio sp. 704
GGAGTCGATACACCAACTGAAGGGGTAAAACGCCGCTTTGGTAACACTAACGAGCAGTTTTTCACTTGGGTAATCATTCCGTTAAGTGTGATTAACGCGGGTGTTTGGCTAAACGGTTTGGGTGTGTTTGCTTCTGCGGTATTTAATGCCGACATCGTGACTACTATTTGGGTGACTGGCCTTGCGGTATTGGCTATCTCATTGCTGAGTGGTGCGTGGGGCGTAGTGGCGTCGGACTTTATTCAAACGCTGGTTGTTGCGGTTATCTCCATTGCTTGTGCGGCAGTTGCATTATACGTCGTTGGTGGCCCTGGCGAGATCGTTGAGAACTTCCCTGGTGGCTTCATCATGGGCCCAGATATGAACTACCCACTACTGTTAGTTTGTACGTTCATCTTCTTCGTAGTGAAACAGCTGCAAAGTATCAACAACATGCAGGAGTCTTACCGTTTCCTTAACGCGAAAGATTCGAAAAACGCAAGTAAAGCTGCGCTGATGGCGCTTGTG
>NZ_JAWOUH010001066.1:0-507 GCF_033339295.1 Vibrio sp. 704
AGATTTAGAAGTATTCCAAAATGCATTTGGTTGTACGCCATTTCCAATGGTCGATACACAGTTAATGGCGGCGTTTCTTGGCCACGGGCTGTCAACAGGTTTTGCAACGCTGGTGGAAGAATACTTAGGTGTTGCGTTGGACAAGAGTGAATCTCGCACCGACTGGATGGCTCGTCCTCTCACGCAAAAGCAACTTGATTATGCAGCGGCAGACGTTCACTACTTGTTGCCACTTTACGAAAAATTGCTCGATAAAGTCACTGAAGCTGGTTGGTGGGAAGCGGTGCAGCAAGAGAGCGACTTGTTGGTTTCCAAACGCATTCGCGAAACCAACGAAGAAAATGCGTACCTTGATATTAAAGGAGCGTGGCAACTTAAACCGTCAGAGTTAGCTGTGTTAAAGCCGCTAGCGACTTGGCGTTATCGTGAAGCAATCAAGCGCGACTTAGCACTAAACTTCATCTTCAAAGAGGGTGATTTGCTAACGGTTGCTCGTTTAGGTTTAAC
>NZ_JAWOUH010001067.1:0-507 GCF_033339295.1 Vibrio sp. 704
TCTCGCCAAGCTTGCAGAATGTCTTGCGAATTGAGCTCAGAGTTCGACACGGGGCTGTCCATTTGTTCCCAGTTATTCTGATGTCCGATGGAGAGCACGTTATTCATCGCGTCGCTGCTGTGCAATACGCGGTGGCCAATGTATACCGATAAGTCGTATTTTAAACGGGTAGGGTAGTCGCGCATCCGTTTGTTGAGATAAATGGTGCCCGGTGGTTCCATGAATGACGTAATCAATTGCTTGGCGTTTACGCCCAATTCATCGATGACATCTTGAGGTGCTCGGTCAACCCAGCGGATATCCAAGCCCATACTTTTGGCAATGTCGATCAAATCCTCAACCGACAAATTAAGGCGCTTCAATCCCACTTCTTCGGCGGCACGTTCTAAATCAGGAAAATGGTTTTGATGGTTCTCTTGGTGCGCGCGGATCAGCAAGTGAGCAAATTGACGACCTGTGATCCCGGTTTGAGACAGCATTTCTGGAATAGCAATCTGAAGAATGTCA
>NZ_JAWOUH010001068.1:0-507 GCF_033339295.1 Vibrio sp. 704
CGCGGTATCGACGGCGGCGTAAAAGTGATCAGTAACATCAACATGGTTGTAGCGTTTTTGCTGCTTATCCTTGTTGGTTTGATTGGCTGGGCGGCGAGTTTAGGCTCGATCCCAACAACATTAATGGCGTACGTAGAAAACATCATTCCATTGAGTAACCCGTTTGGTCGTACCGACGAAGCTTGGTTCCAAGGCTGGACGGTATTCTACTGGGCTTGGTGGATCTCTTGGTCACCATTCGTTGGTATGTTCATCGCTCGCGTTTCACGTGGCCGTACAGTACGTGAGTTCATCACCGCGGTACTGATTGTTCCGACGGTAGTCACCGTGGTTTGGATGTCGGTGTTTGGCGGTCTGGCGATTGATCAAGTCGTCAACAAAGTAGGCGAGTTAGGCGCAAACGGTCTGACCGACGTATCACTGGCAATGTTCCAAATGTTTGATGTGCTGCCATTTGGCAACATATTGTCAATCATTGCTGTAGTTCTGGTATTGGTATTCTTTATC
>NZ_JAWOUH010001069.1:0-507 GCF_033339295.1 Vibrio sp. 704
CAATGCCTTACGGTGAAGATACTGTTGAGTTTGGCGGTAAGTACGCTCGCATGAGCATGTTTGAAGCAATCAAACACTACAACCCAGACCACGCTCAAATCCAAGCGCTAACGGAAGAAGATCTACAAAACCGCGAACTAATGGTTTCTATCGCTAAATCTGTTCACGTTGAAGTAGAACCTTTCTGGACTTGTGGTCAGCTTCTTGAAGAGATCTTCGGTGAAACTGCAGAACCTAAACTAATGCAGCCTACGTTCATCACTGGCTACCCAGCGGATATTTCTCCACTGGCACGTCGTAGCGATGACAACCCATTCTTCACAGACCGCTTTGAGTTCTTCATCGGTGGCCGTGAAGTAGCAAACGGCTTCTCAGAGCTTAACGATGCAGAAGACCAAGACGCGCGCTTTAAAGCACAGGTTGAAGCAAAAGAATCTGGTGATGACGAAGCGATGTTCTACGATGCAGACTACATCACTGCACTAGAACACGGTCTACCACCAACAG
>NZ_JAWOUH010001070.1:0-507 GCF_033339295.1 Vibrio sp. 704
GTCAAGATGTAGGCGGGCTAAATTCTCGACGTAGGCTTTGCGGAAAATCGTCTCAATTCATGCCGCATTGCGGCCAATGATCGATAGGTAAACATCTTCATAAAACGGAAGGTTTTGTACTTCACATGCTTCTTGGAAAATACGCATACAGACACGTTCAGTATCAAGAAGTAAACCATCCATATCAAAAATAGCAGCTTGGTATTTCATTACAGTACAGGCTTGTTGAGTGAGGGAACACATTCTGGCATAAGCCGACGTAATTTTCTCGGAAATTTACTTTTCTGTTTGTCGCAGCTGTATAAATCGGGTGTGGTCTTATTCGATAGGGTGACTTTATGGCTCTAAAACAAAAATGGTGACAGCGCAGCGTATATCATTCTAATTAATCAATATTATTTTTATTGGTACTGTTTATGTTTTTGTAGTTAATTTATTGTAAATATTGATTGTTTAAATGTTTTGGATTATTCCCGTAGAGTTTTTATAAAAACTATCTCTAATTAA
>NZ_JAWOUH010001071.1:0-507 GCF_033339295.1 Vibrio sp. 704
TAAAACGCCTGTTAATTTCATTTGTGGCGACTTTTCTAAGCTTGTTCTTCCTCAAAGTGATTATGTGTTTGCGTCAGGTTCATTAAACTACAAATCGAGCAATGCAAATCATACGATTGAAATGATTGAGAAGATGTATCGAACGGCTCGAATAGGCTGTGTGTTTAACTTACTCGATGAAGAAAAGCTGCCGAGTATGAGAATGCTAGAATCGCATAACAAAGTGGGGGTGTTGCGCTATTGTCGATGGCTATGCCCAGATGCACAATTAATCGAGGGTTACTCCGACCACGACTTCACGATTGTCATGATCAAAAAAGCGGAGCCAGTTTCCTAACTCCGCTTCATAAACTTTTAAGCCTTATTGGTGTTTGTACTGTGAGATCTTACAGTCACCAGTTTGTCTATCAACCTTAAATGAGAACGCGGCTGAATGGTATTCCCTTCCATCACTCCAAATTGTTTCTCCGAAGATTTTACATAGGTCCAAATCGCTAATTGAACCGA
>NZ_JAWOUH010001072.1:0-506 GCF_033339295.1 Vibrio sp. 704
CGACCACACGGAAAAGAGTGGCGGGGCGTCATGGAATCCGTATTTGGTATTCCTGCCAACACCACACACCGCTTTGAAGTTACCTCAGTCCAGGGTAAGACGTTTGAGTATCGTTGCGGCTGCATGACCTACCCGCTCTCGATTCGCCGACATAATAAAGTTCTGCGCAAAGAGGCAACCTACTCCTGTAAAAAATGCCACCAGCCTTTGAATTTTACAGGTGTTCAACTTTCTTAATTTCGCCGGTGAGAAACAGCGGCGATCACTTGTTTGTTTTTATTATTAACAGACTCATTACTAAAGCCAATCTCTGAGTGGTAGAATGATTAAAGTCATACTTTTTAAAGACTTTAATCATGAAATACTTGTTTACTCTGTTTCTCTTTGTTCTTTCTAGTTCCGCTTTTTCTGCCCCTCCTAGCTCATTTTCTGCCGCCAAACGTGAAGCGGTGAAAATCTATCAAGACCACCCAAGCAGTTTTTACTGCGGTTGTGATATCCAGTGG
>NZ_JAWOUH010001073.1:0-506 GCF_033339295.1 Vibrio sp. 704
CAAATTAATTTCAAATTATGTTCATTTTTTGTTCAATTTGGTTCTGTGCATGCTTTTGTTTATGACCCAATTCGATCTTTTTCAAACTTGAAATATGCTCTAGCAAAGACCTATCCCTGACACTTCCTTACTCACTCATACAATACCTGCCGTGGTTTTTCTCTTAGAATCCCGAACAAACGAACACTGTTCAAAATTAATTTTGAGTACGTTGGAATCAGCAAGAACACACCTCCTATTTATGCCTTGTGCATCTCTCCATTTTCGTGTTCCTCGCTGTTATTTCTCGTGCTGTTAAAACAGAACCCCAGTTAAGACAAGCTCTTAAGTGAGTCGGGAGTGAAAATGACTGCAAATAAATCCATTTTTGATCATACCAAAGTGATCTATGCTGATGAGTACGCCAACACCTATAACCCTATTTGGGTGTATAGAATGAAGTTCATCATGCGTGCGCTTTACTACAAACGAGCATTCAAACACCTTGCGAACAACATTGAATCGTC
>NZ_JAWOUH010001074.1:0-506 GCF_033339295.1 Vibrio sp. 704
CGTTCTTACTTATTGCCGTCATGCCAGTGTTGGCGGGTGCGGTGACGATGGTACTGACCGATAAGTACTTTGGTACCAGCTTCTTTGATGTTGCGGGCGGTGGCGATCCTGTGATGTTCCAACACATTTTCTGGTTCTTTGGTCACCCAGAAGTGTACATCATGATTTTGCCGTCGTTCGGGATCATCTCTGCCATTCTTCCTGCATTTAGTGGCAAAAAGCTGTTTGGCTATCACTCTATGGTGTACGCAACATGCAGTATCGCGCTTCTTTCTTTCCTTGTGTGGGCACACCACATGTTCACGACAGGCATGCCCGTGTTTGCAGAACTGTTCTTTATGTACTGCACCATGTTGATTGCGGTACCGACCGGAGTAAAAGTGTTTAACTGGGTCGCAACCATGTGGCGTGGCGCATTGACCTTTGAAACGCCAATGTTGTTTGCGATTGCGTTTATTGTTCTGTTCACTATCGGTGGTTTCTCGGGTTTGATGCTTGCTATTGTG
>NZ_JAWOUH010001075.1:0-506 GCF_033339295.1 Vibrio sp. 704
CAACAGCTTACAAACTCACGCAATGCCGTTGTTGCTGCTGTTTTGCCGTTTATGGGTCGCTTGGGTGTTTTTTAATTCTGGCCTTATCAAAATTGCCTCATGGGATAGCACCTTGTACTTGTTCGAATTTGAGTATCAAGTTCCGTTGCTACCTTGGGAATTTGCCGCCTATTCAGGCACATTCGCAGAGTTAGTTCTTCCGGTCTTTTTAGCGCTTGGATTGTTTACTCGCCCTATGGCTGCCATGTTGTTTGTGTTCAACATTATCGCTGTCCTGTCCTACCCACTACTGTGGGAGAAAGGTTTCCATGACCACCAACTCTGGGGGTTAATGATTTTGATTGTGACGCTGTGGGGAGCCGGTCCGTTTTCGCTCGACCGATTACTAAAAGACAAATTCGTCAGATAGAAAAATCCCCGCGATTGCGGGGATTTCTTTTATTGCTTGTTTAGATAAGCCAGCAGTTCATCCGCTGAGATACCTTGTTGTGCGAGGTCTTTTGCTA
>NZ_JAWOUH010001076.1:0-505 GCF_033339295.1 Vibrio sp. 704
TGCTCAACGGACGCAAATCGTAAATACACGGTTCACCACCAGTGATAACAATATGCTTCGCATTAAAGCCTTGCTGTTTGTATTGTTCTACGATGTCTTCAGCCGATGCCGTGCACCAAGTCGGAGAATCTTCCGTCTTCACCAAAATATCACCAATAGGACGCAGATCCTTTTCTTCGGCATCCCACGTTTGTTTTGTATCACACCAACTGCACCCCACTGGGCACTCTTGCAAGCGAACGAAAACGGCAGGAACACCAGTAAAGATCCCTTCCCCTTGGATGGTTTCAAACATCTCATTTAGCTTATACAACGCAGAACTCACTTAACTCATAAAACTTCGAGGCGAAGACCTTAATGGAGAGGCGTGTCTAGGTCAATTCAAACCAAAAATTAATTGTTAAAATAGCCCATTTTGTAGTTTCATACTCAGGTTCCCATTATTTTAAGGTAAGTAAAGATGTACAAACTGATCGCCCTAGACATGGACGGCACGTTATTAAAC
>NZ_JAWOUH010001077.1:0-505 GCF_033339295.1 Vibrio sp. 704
TCTATGTCTGATTTAACGATGTCCGATACACAAACGATTCAAACTCAAGCTGCGCATCCGACGTTTTTCCTGATGAACAACGTGATTCAAAACTACGCTTGGGGCAGTACTACTTCTGTTAACCAACTGTTTGGCATTGAAAACCCAACGGGCGAACCACAAGCAGAAGTATGGATGGGCGCGCATCCAAACGGTTGCTCAATGGTGACGGTAAACGGCGAGGAGACCAAACTCTCTTCACTGATTGCTCAAGACATGAATGCTTTTCTGAGTGAAGAAGTCGCAAACCGTTTTGGTGAACTTCCATACCTGTTTAAAGTGCTTGCCGCTGAGAAAGCGCTGTCGATTCAGGTGCACCCAAACAAGCAACAAGCAGAGTTGGGTTTTGCACTGGAAGAAAAACAAGGCATTCCCCTAACCGCTGCAAACCGTAACTACAAAGATCCAAACCACAAACCAGAATTGGTTTACGCGCTAACCGAATACAAAGCGATGAATGGCTTCC
>NZ_JAWOUH010001078.1:0-505 GCF_033339295.1 Vibrio sp. 704
TGACTAATTTTGAAAGTCACCGACGGACATAAAATTCTATTATGTTCAGCGTAAGAACGAATAATTCAAATTTATTACATCCCTTTCATTCTGGAGTGTTCGAAAGGGATGCGGAGAAGAACACAAATGAAAAAGCAGCATTGGCGACGCCGTTCGCTTTTTCCTGACAGCATTGTGACGCAAAGGAAAGTCACTGTTTTGCAAAGAGGAGCACGATACGAGAGTGCGTCTCAGCCATCACAGGATCTCAATGTTGTCCACGTGAATCACCGACAGCTGTTGAGTGAAGGTGTGCTGAATGACGACCAGTTATCGTTGTTGCAACGCTTGTTGGACAGAAGTGTGGTGGACAGTTTGTGCGCCAGCCAATTGGTGAAAACGTATTTGAGATTGGGTACATCGATTGACCGTTTTGCCATGCGTCTGTTTTTAGAAATTGGCGCTCAGTTAAGTGACAGTCAACGAGTGGCGACCTTTGAGCAGAGGCTCGAATACATCAACTCTC
>NZ_JAWOUH010001079.1:0-505 GCF_033339295.1 Vibrio sp. 704
CAAGTTTCCTCATTTTTATGAAAAAGTGCAAATATGAAGGGGTAAATTATTGAATATCGATACCAATTTCTTGTGCGAGTTGGATAAGTTGTTCCTCATTATCCAATTTTATTGACCATTTGCATTCGGCCCCATGGGCTAACACAACATTTGCGCCGCGACCAAGAAGTTGAAGTGCATCGGTTTGTGCTTGCAATGTGACCATTGCCTCACCCGTTAGTTTGATGACGATTTCACGCTGCGTCGCGATAATTTTACCTAATGAAAACTCGATAACCATGTTCTGCCTTTGGGTGTATCTCTGCTGATTGATGAAGTCGAATTAAGCCAATTTTGCTTTTTGTTGTTTCACAGCAATCGTTAGACGACTAGTACACACCAAACGATCACGTTCGTCTGCAATTTCAATCTGCCAAACTTGAGTCGAAACACCAAGGTGAATAGGTTTTGCGGTACCGATAACATAACCACTGCGCATTGCTCGTACATGGTTTGCGTTGATATC
>NZ_JAWOUH010001080.1:0-505 GCF_033339295.1 Vibrio sp. 704
GCCACTGAAGCGGGCGTCTCACTTGCAACCGTATCGCGAGTTTTGAATGACGATCCGACGTTGAGCGTTAAAGAAGAAACCAAACGCCGCATTTTAGAAATCGCAGAAAAGCTGGAGTACCGCACCAGCAGCTCGAAGAAAGCCACCAAAGAAGCCAAGCAAAAACATCACTTTTTGGCCTTGTACAATTACAAACAAGAAGCAGAAGTGAATGACCCGTACTACTTGTCGATTCGTCATGGGATTGAAACTCAGTGCGATAAACTCGGCATTACGCTAACCAATTGCTACAACAGCGAAATTGATGTTGAAACGCAAAAGATCACGGGTGTCCTTTTAGTCGGGAAAGTCGACCAAAAGGTGGTCAATAAGTTACCTAAACGCCTAGCCGATAGCATCTGTTACATCGACTTTTCAGATCCAACTAGTCCTTACGATTGCGTTGATATCGATCTTGTAAGAATCAGCAAGCAAGTGGTTGATTTCTTTGTACAACAAGGCTACG
>NZ_JAWOUH010001081.1:0-505 GCF_033339295.1 Vibrio sp. 704
ATACACAGTTCCAACGGCGTCGATCGATAAAGCAAAGCCCAGCTTTTTAATCGCATTCAGCATTTGCAGCGTATGTTCGCTGTAACTCATCACCGCGTTTTCCGTTAGCTCAAACGTGATGCAACTTGGATCAAGTTCGGTTGTGCGCAGCAGCTTCTCCATAAAGTCGATCAACTGAGGGTTGCCAAACTGTTCTGGAGACAAGTTGATCGCGACGCGACCCGGCAAAATGCCTTGTTGTTTCCAGCGTTTTACGGTGTTGAATACATCACGCATCACCACGCGGCCCAGATGCTCAATCAAACCTGCTCGTTCCGCCACAGGAATAAATGATCCTGGGCTAATGTAGCCCTCAACCGGATGTTTCCAACGTACTAAAGCCTCAGCGCCATTGATACTGAAATCACGGGCGTTCACTTTGGGTTGATACCAAACTTCAAGACCATTTTGTTGCAGGGCTTTTTGCAGTTCGATTTCAAGCCACAAACGCATACGCGCTTCTTTG
>NZ_JAWOUH010001082.1:0-505 GCF_033339295.1 Vibrio sp. 704
CTTGGAAACAGCTGCTGAGTTTGCAGAGTTCCAAGGTTTCATGATACACGTCGTTACGCCAAACAATCGGCCGTTAATTGGTCGAGGGGGGATCAGCGTTCAACCCACCGCACAATGGCAATCATTTGATTTTACAAACATATTAATCATTGGCTCAATTGGCGATCCTTTAGAATCGTTAGATAATATCGATCCTGCATTGTTCGATTGGATCAGAGAGTTACACCTAAAAGGCAGCAAAATAGTTGCAATTGACACCGGTATTTTTGTCGTCGCGAAAGCCGGTCTTTTGCAGCAAAACAAAGCTGTAATGCATTCTTACTTCGCCCACCTCTTTGGCGAACTGTTCCCTGAGATAATGCTCATGACTGAGCAGAAAGCACTCATTGACGGAAACGTCTATCTTTCGTCTGGACCTTACTCTCACTCAAGTGTGATGCTGGAAATAGTAGAAGAGTATTTTGGAAAGCACACTCGAAACCTTGGTAACCAGTTTTTAAGTACA
>NZ_JAWOUH010001083.1:0-505 GCF_033339295.1 Vibrio sp. 704
AGTTCTTTTGCTCGCTTGAACAAACATTCACGTTTGTCGTCAGCCGCTTTTATTACCTCCCGTGTTTTTTCTAGACGCACGACTTTTTGCGGCAAAACCGTTGAGCTAAAAAATGCAGGATAGGCCACGAAGGGCAGCGATTGTGCTAGCTTGTTCGGGCCTAAAATCGCACCAGCGCGGTAGGCGAACGTTTTAGCCAAACTTACGGTAACGAAATCCACCATCTGTGTTAGTCCCAGTTCTTGTAATAATCCAGAACCCTTTGGTCCGTGTGTGCCTAATGAATGGGATTCATCTACGACTAAGCCACAATCAAACTCCTTCGCCATTTCGTAGATGGCACGTAACGGGGCGATTGTGCCAATCGTGCTATACACCGAATCGACAACGATGATTCCCGCACCGTGGCGTTGGATCTGCTTGCGCAGATGATTCATGTTGTTGTGCATGAAAGGATGAATCTGCGCTCCAGCGGTGCGTGCTCCTTCCCACAACGACATATGAG
>NZ_JAWOUH010001084.1:0-504 GCF_033339295.1 Vibrio sp. 704
GGGTCCGTTGCCGTAGTCGTCAAGCGGTTGACTGGCGACTCAACGAAATGGAACGGAATAAACACGACGCCTTTTTGCATTCGCTTAGTCACAAACGCATCAATTTCGATGCTGCCACGACGAGTCGACACTTTTAGGCGCTGACCATTGTGGATACCAATTGCTTCGGCATCTTCAACACTGATCATCGCTCTTGGCCCAGCAAGGTTATCCAACCCTTTCGTTTTGCGTGTCATCGTACCGGTGTGGAATTGTTCTAGCACACGCCCTGTTGTAAGCACCAAAGGATACTCTTCATCAGGCAACTCGGCTGCATAACGGAACGGCACGCCCACCATTTGCCCTTTCCCTCGGGTAAATTGGGTTTGGTGCATAATACGAGTACCGTTTGGATTGTTCTTGTTACTTGGCCATTGAACACCGTTCGGCGTGATCGCGTCCCAACGCAACCCTGCATATTGCGGCGTTACACGCGCGATTTCGCTAGTGATTTCAGAAACGCAC
>NZ_JAWOUH010001085.1:0-504 GCF_033339295.1 Vibrio sp. 704
GCTCAACGTACCAGAAGCTCAACTTGATATGGTTCGTCCTGGTGGTGTGCTTTACGGTGATCTACCAACTAACCTTGAATACCCTTCTATCGTGTCTTTCAAAACACGCGTAGCATCACTGCACCACCTACCGAAAAACAGCACTGTGGGTTACGACAGCAGCTTTACAACCACTAAAGAAAGCGTAATGGCGAACCTTCCTGTCGGTTACTCTGACGGTTACCCAAGAAAAATGGGCAATACGGCAGACGTGCTGATCAATGGTCAACGTGCAAAAGTGGTTGGCGTAACGTCAATGAATACAACAATGATCGACGTTTCCGATATCAAAGGCGTGAAGCCGGGTTTTGAGGTCGTTCTGTTCGGCAACCAAAAATCTCAAACCATCAATGCCGCAGAAATCGAGAAGAACGCCGACGTGATCTTCCCAGAACTTTACACCATTTGGGGCACATCAAACCCTCGCGTGTACGTGAAGTAATCTTACGACTTCCTTTTTAAACA
>NZ_JAWOUH010001086.1:0-504 GCF_033339295.1 Vibrio sp. 704
GACATGACCTCAATGCTGTCAGTCGATGAAAGAGATGCGATGCGTCGCGGCGTTATCCATCAACGTGAGCAGTGGATGCGTAAGATTGCTCAACCGTACTTAAACGATAGCTTCGATTTTGATGTTTGCGTTGTGTGGCACAACCGTCCTTACGAAGCAATCATTGCTGAAGTATATGCTGGTGGGCACGATCTTCTAATCAAAGGGACACGTAAACACGATGTTTTAGAGTCTGTGATTTTCACGCCGACAGACTGGCATTTATTACGTAAATGCCCTATTCCTGTACTTTTGATCAAGAACTCGGATTGGCCGCAGCAAGCTAATATTCTCGCTTCTGTACACGTGGGGCCAGAAAACCCAACTCACATTGATTTGAACGACGCGATGGTTGAACGCCTCAAAGAGATGTCAAACCGTCTCGATGCTGAACCGTATCTCGTCAACGCTTATCCTGTTACACCGGCTAACATTACGATTGAATTGCCTGAATTTGACCCAACG
>NZ_JAWOUH010001087.1:0-503 GCF_033339295.1 Vibrio sp. 704
CAGCAAAATGCTGAGGACTATCGCGGTCATGTAACTGAAAAGCTTAAACGCAAGGCTGTCTTTGCGTTTTGCTATGTAGGATGGACACACCAGCTTCATCACGCGCCCACAGATTCTAAATAACTGTAGCCTTTGCCTCGAAACGTTTTGATGTGCTGATTAGATAAGCCCGCTTCAACCAATTTTCGGCGAATGTTACTGATGTGCATATCTAGGTTGCGATCAAACGGGCTGAGTTCTTTTTTCAACACTTCTGTCTGTAGCTCTGCTTTGGAGATCACCACGCCTTGATTCTTAACCAAATGGCTCAAAAGATCCGCTTCAGTGCTAGTCAACGGTAAGCTGGTTAGCTGATCACTGATACTCTGGGCGGTATTACAAATGGTTTGGCGTTGACGCTCCAAGCCCACTCGACGCAGGATCGCTTTGATGCGCATTAGCAACTCAGCAACATTGAATGGCTTACCAATGTATTGATCGGCCCCCGCTTGATAGCCATCCAG
>NZ_JAWOUH010001088.1:0-503 GCF_033339295.1 Vibrio sp. 704
TTCATCACGACGGTAGGCACAAATCACGTTAGATGCGCCTTGACGGATCGAAGTTCGCACGCAGTCCATCGCGGTATCACCACCACCAAGCACTACGACTTTTTTGCCAGCCATATCGATAAACGGTTGGTTATGTTCTAGCTCCATAACCTTATAGGTATTGGAAATCAAAAATGGTAGGGCGTCATAAACGCCCGGCGCGTCTTCATTTTCCAAACCGGCGCGCATGTATTTGTATGTGCCCACACCTAAGAAAACCGCATCGTATTCATCAAGCAGTTCTTGCATCTGCACATCTTGGCCGACTTCCACATTCATGCGGAACTCAACGCCCATTTCGGTAAATACCCGACGACGATTTTCCATGACCCCTTTTTCCAATTTGAAAGAAGGAATACCAAAGGTAAGTAGGCCACCAATCTCAGGGTAACGGTCAAACACCACCGGTTTTACACCGTTGCGAACTAAGATGTCTGCTGCTGCCAGACCAGCAGGGCCAGCGC
>NZ_JAWOUH010001089.1:0-503 GCF_033339295.1 Vibrio sp. 704
ATATGTGTCAATTTTTGCCCACGAATAGCGCAGTTCGCATAGCGAGCCATCAACTAGTGTTGAGAAACACCCTTTCCCATTAGCAGCTAATATTCGGCGAATTTCTCTCAACGGATAACTTAAATCGACACACCACTGTAGCGCGAGACTTGAAAACACATAGTCAAAACTAGCGTCCTCGAATGGCAAGCTTTCCGCGTCTGCTACCACATAACGAACATTATGGTCACCACAACGCTCGCGCGCTTTGTCCAACATTCCTTGCGAAAGATCGGCACAAACAACGCTTGCGCCTCGCTCTAGCAATAGCTGAGAAAAATATCCGGTTCCACACCCCAAGTCCAAAACGCGCTTGTTGGTAAGATCGCTTGGGAGCTTTTCCAACAAACGATGGCCAACATCTCGTTGAAATGCCGCATGTTTGTCATAGGTGTCAGCCGCTCTGCCAAAAGACGAAGCAATCGCCTCTTTGTCTTGGTGTACGTTGTCCAACACCATGTTTT
>NZ_JAWOUH010001090.1:0-503 GCF_033339295.1 Vibrio sp. 704
AAGGGATTGAGAGCCAAATTTACGCGCTGCCACAAAGTTCATTAGCACAAATCGAATCATTAGAAGAAGACTCTCTACTGCAAAACCAGCCCAAGGATCTGTTGATTCGTTATTGGCTGGCGAAGTCGACCGTTCTTGAGTTGTTAGGGCGCGATAAAGAGAGCTTAGCAGTGGTAGATAAAGGGCTGAGTTTGACACCAGAACAAAGCCAAGAGCACTTGCTGTTCAAGCTGATCCAAATTCGAGCCATGATGGGCAATCGAGATATCGATACCGCGCTCTCGTCGTTGGATGCTTTGCTTGAAACATCACGAGAAAAAGGTGACAAGAAATTGGAATCGGAAATTCTGTTGCTCAAAGGTCGTTACTACGATGAGCAAGGGGACTATAAGAAATCGTACGCGGCGTTGATGTCTTCGATGGAAGCGGCGGAGTCATCGGGTGCGCAGGGCTTAGTCGAACGAGCAGCACTAGAGCTCGGTGATGTATTGGTAAAAATTCAA
>NZ_JAWOUH010001091.1:0-503 GCF_033339295.1 Vibrio sp. 704
AAAAATCGTTTAACTGTATTTTCCTTCTGAGAAGCAGCTAAAGGAGAACGAGGCTGTCCTTCAATAGGATGGTTTTTTAAAGCAAGCCGACACTTGTGAAGCCATGTGATCGCACTTTCATATTCAGCATAGCGAGACTTGCGTTCGTGAACTCCCTTGAATTTAAACCGTTTAACGGAGTCGTCGAATACCGAAGATAGTTGAGCGGGGATGCTTCGAAATACAGATTCGATTAGCTGTGCGTCCACTTTTCCAGAGTACTTTCCGAAATCACGCATGTAGCCCTCAATTAAGTTCCTATGGACTTCAGATACGGCTTCAATGCGTTCAATAATACTGAGTTCTGAGTTTTCGAACCATGAGTTTACGGCTTCAGGCATGCCGCCAACAAAATAATAATCGGTCAGTAGTTCGATTAATTTTGTATGAGCCGCTGAAGAGTTCAGCTTTTGGTCAAATGCTTTTTGAAGTACTTTTTCTCCAGATGCCCACAAGAACTCCCT
>NZ_JAWOUH010001092.1:0-502 GCF_033339295.1 Vibrio sp. 704
AGCGAGTTTACTCACAGCAGCAGGTATCGTCACCGGCGTTTTGGGGCTGTATGCGATACTCGCCCTACTTCAGCCCCTAATTCAACAACACTACGGTATAAATCTCACGTTAAGCACGCTTTCTGCGTACGAATGGATGCTGCTTAGCTTTGTACAATGCGCCGGTATTGTGATTGGTTTTATTCCAGCATTCCGCGCCTACAGACAGTCACTCAGTGACGGAATGACCATAAGGATCTAACGATGTGGAAAAAAGTTTTAGCCAGTTGCTTACTCGCGATTGCATTTACGACGCCGGTCATGGCGAGTGATGAGCCATTAACGCTCGACTGGATCGATCTGGTTCCTGAAGCGGAACGTAAGCTGTTCGACAGCGTGGGGATGCCCGCATCTGATCACAGTGGTGGCGCGGCGCAGCAATCAAAAATCGGTAACGTCAGACCAGAGCTCAATGGCCGTCAGGTCAAAATCCCTGGCTTCGTGATTCCTCTTGAGGGAGATG
>NZ_JAWOUH010001093.1:0-502 GCF_033339295.1 Vibrio sp. 704
GTTAGGTGGACGCTTTTCAAGAAAGGCGCGTACGCCTTCTGTTTGATCTTCGGTATCAAATAAATCGAGGAATAATTCACGCTCTTTCATTAAGCCGTGTTTGAGTGGCGCAGAGCGCATGTTTTGAATCAAAATTTTGCACGCGGCGACCGACGAAGGCGATTGATTTGCAACCGACTCAGCCATCGCAATCGCTTTACTTAAGGCTCCCCCTTTTGGCACTAACTCCTCCGCTAGGCCTAGTTCTTTTGCCAGAGAGGCGCAGATTTGTTCGCCGCAAAGAATCATGCGTTTCGCCCATCCTTCGCCAACAAGCGCGGTGAGATTTTGTGTGCCACCAGCGCAAGGAAGCAGCCCAACTTTCGCTTCTGGCAGCGCGAGTATGGCTTGCTCTTCGACCACTCGAATATCACACGCCAACGCCACTTCTAGCCCACCACCCATGGCATAACCATTAATGGCAGCAATAGATACACCTCGAAACTCGGAGAGGGTTTCAAAT
>NZ_JAWOUH010001094.1:0-502 GCF_033339295.1 Vibrio sp. 704
TTCCGATCTTATTCTTAATCAAACATCGCCAGCGGTGATGGCAAACTTGGGACAAGACTACTGTATTCGTCATCAAGCAGGTAAAGGCGCAGCGCAAGAAGTGCAAGCTGCTTATCAAGCGAACAATGTTGCTAATGCAGAAGTGACCGAGTTTATCGATGATGTTGCACAAGCGTATGCGTGGGCAGATCTGTTAGTGTGCCGTTCTGGCGCATTGACGGTATCTGAAGTCTCAGCAGCAGGTGTAGGCGCGATTTTTATCCCGTTCATGCATAAAGACCGTCAACAGGCACTGAATGCCGACCACTTAGTGGAATGCGGTGCTGCGAAGATGATTGAACAACCTGATTTAACCGTGGAGTCTTTGACTCAACAGATCCAACAATTGGATCGCCAAGCTTTACTTTCAATGGCTCAAAAGGCACGCAGTGCCGCAAAATTAGATGCTGACAAAGTTGTCGCACAAGCCATTGTCGCTTTGACCGAAAAGCGTTAACGAATT
>NZ_JAWOUH010001095.1:0-502 GCF_033339295.1 Vibrio sp. 704
CGAAGTTGCCGTTGTAACTGGCGATGTTCCGATGGGCGCAAGTATTGCTGAGGCGCAAGAGTCTATTCGTCTCATTATGTTAGTGAACGATGTCTCGCTACGTGGTTTGATTCCTGCGGAGCTCGCAAAAGGGTTTGGTTTCTTCCAATCTAAACCGTCTTCGGCGTTTTCTCCTGTAGCGGTTACCCCTGATGAATTGGGCGATGCATGGTATGAAAACAAAGTTCATTTACCATTGGTTTCCACCTACAACCACAAGCCGTTTGGTCGCCCTAACGCTGGCGTTGATATGACTTTTGACTTTGCAGACTTAATCGTTCATGCCACAAAAACGCGCCCACTATCGGCTGGCGCAATCCTCGGTTCTGGCACGGTGTCCAACAAGCAAGGCACTGACCATGGCACTTCGATTGAGGAAGGTGGCGTTGGTTATTCGTGTATCGCGGAAGTCCGTATGATCGAAACCATTCGTGATGGCAAGCCAACGACAAACTTTATGTCG
>NZ_JAWOUH010001096.1:0-502 GCF_033339295.1 Vibrio sp. 704
CTCGTAAATCAGAAGCCACAGCCGAGCAAGGCCGTACCGTCATTGTTGAAATGGTAGAGAGCATTCAACAGGTATCGAAGCAAATGGCGGACATGTCGGTTCAGATGAATCACCTTGGTGCTCATGGCGAGAAAATTGGCGCAGTCATTAAAGTGATTGAAGACATCGCAGAGCAAACTAACTTGCTTGCGTTAAACGCGGCAATTGAAGCTGCGCGTGCGGGTGAGTTTGGTCGCGGGTTTGCAGTTGTGGCTGATGAAGTCCGTGCACTTGCTGAGCGTACGACGAAAGCAACACAAGAAGTAGGCGAGATTATCCAAGCGATTCAAGTTGGCACGCAAGAAGCCGTGACTTACACCGAAGATGGTTGCCGTTTGGTGGCAATTGGTGTTAGCCAAAGCTCGGGAGCGGTGGAATCATTGGAAGAAATCGTTGCTGGTGCAGGGCACGTGCAAAGCATGGTGAACTCTATTGCGACCGCAGCCGAAGAGCAAACTGCGGT
>NZ_JAWOUH010001097.1:0-502 GCF_033339295.1 Vibrio sp. 704
AGAAAACACTGTTGACCCATTGTTCTGACGCACCGGGTTTGATCTCTAAAATTACTAATATCTGTTACAAACATCAGCTCAACATCGTTCATAATAACGAATTTGTTGATAACACCAGTGGGCACTTTTTCATGCGAACGGAGTTGGAGGGGTACTTCAACGACCAAACGTTTCTTGCCGATTTAGACCAAGCTCTACCGCAAGGTGCAAAACGCACTCTCATTGGCTCTCGCCGTAAACGCATCGTGATTCTCGTAACGAAAGAAGCACACTGTTTAGGTGATATTCTGATGAAAAATTACGATGGCAGTTTAGATGTAGAAATCGCCGCCGTGGTGGGTAACTACGATAAGTTGCAAGGCCTCACTGAACGTTTTGATATCCCTTACCACTATGTGACGCACGAAGATCTAAGCCGTGAAGAACACGAGCAAAAGATGTTAGAGGTGATCGATCAATACGATGCAGATTACTTGGTGCTAGCGAAATACATGCGCGTTCT
>NZ_JAWOUH010001098.1:0-502 GCF_033339295.1 Vibrio sp. 704
ATGATCGGCGAGTTGCAGACTCAGGCTATTCAGCTGTTCATACAAATAGTCAGCAACAGGAGACAACGCTCCCGTCGCATTCAATAAAGTCACACGATAACTCATTTATCTTCCTTGATAATTTAGATGATGTGGGGCGAGTTTACAGTGTAAAGAGTGAGCAGCAACGGATTAGGGAAAAGTTACATGCCTTTAAACAAACTTTGAGAAGCGCGGCTCACTGGCAACTTAGTTTCACCAACATAAACAAACATTCTTCCTGCAAAGTCTTTGTTTACTTTAATGATTTTAGACACTTGCACCACGCTTGAGCGATGCACTTGCCAAAACTGCTCTGGGTTTAGCTGCCCAATCAACTCTTTGAGCGATGTGCGGATCAAATATTCTTGCACTTCCCCCTTCCCTTGCTGTGCATACACCGAAACGTATTTTTCTTCCGCTTTGAAATACAGCACATCAGACGTCGCGATGAGATGAATATCGTCACCTTGCGTGGCTTTAA
>NZ_JAWOUH010001099.1:0-502 GCF_033339295.1 Vibrio sp. 704
CATATCTCTTTTGCACTATTTTCCTATGCAACGCTCACCATCGGCGCTTTGTACGCGCTGCAATTGGCTTGGCTCGATCACAAATTAAAAGCGAAGAAGTCGCTGGCTATTAACCCTAATTTACCACCGCTTTTAATGGTTGAACGTCAGCTATTTAAAATCATTCTGATTGGTAACTTACTGCTGACAGGCACACTCATCACTGGTTTTGTGTTTGTACAAGACATGTTTGCGCAAGGCAAAGCGCATAAAGGTATTCTTTCCTTCATTGCGTGGATCGTTTATTCCATCTTACTTTGGGGCCACTACCATAAAGGTTGGCGCGGTCGAAAAGTAACGTGGTTTGCGGTTGCTGGTGCGACGTTATTAACGTTAGCCTATTTTGGCAGTCGTTTTGTAAAAGAAATCATCTTGAATTAAGGAGCTCTCGGGCTCCTTTATCCTTTATATTCGCGGACAGATAAAATACAGTACGCATTAATTCATTGAATTCGCAGCTCAC
>NZ_JAWOUH010001100.1:0-502 GCF_033339295.1 Vibrio sp. 704
TTGCGATATAAGTAGTAAACGTGATTATAAACATCGCCAACAAAAAGCGTATGGCTAGGCAAACCAGCGACATTCAGTGTTTCTGCTTGAAAGTCTTTCCCTAAACGGACGATTTTCAAGTTGGTGGTATCGTAGCCATAAATGTATCTGTCGGTGAAGTCGAACCCGACGGCATTGATCCCTGATGCCAAACCCACATCGTCAGCTAATAAAGTTGTGGAACCCGTAACCAGATTGACGCCATAAACTTGAACGGGGGTCGATTGGAATAAATACGCTTTGCTCGGACAAGTGTCGAAAGGCGCCGCATTCGCATAAGCGCTTACGAACAGTGATCCGAGTATTAGTGATGTCCTTTTCATGATTCGCCCTCTCATTGATTTGTTTTATATGCAATGAAAGGAGCGTGCCAATTCTTAAGTGGCTGTTTTTGATGGACATTGACAACTAGAAGTTCGAGGTTTTAATTTTGAATCTCAGAATAAGAAAAAAGCCCAACGTT
>NZ_JAWOUH010001101.1:0-502 GCF_033339295.1 Vibrio sp. 704
GTTTGAGTTTCCTTTCTAATGAGGAGTTACCCGTCATACTCTTCTTATTGTGCCTCCAGCCAAAATCGAACTTGGCTTCCGTCTTCAGTTTGGTTTTGATGCATAATATGAATGACCTGTCCAAAGTGTGCAGCACAGCCTTTGAGCAACCCCAAACAAACATGCGCCATACACCGTGCACTGTGGTAGTCGAACACCAGTTCTGACTGTGTTTCGCTGATAAAATCGAACTTAGGCGGATTGGCGTCTGGGTAAAGTTTTTTAACTTCTACATGAATAAAGCTTTCTACATGTCGAACAAATTGAAAGGTACTGTCGCACTGCTGCAAGCTTGCATGACTGGGAATGGAGCGTAGCAGGTTCAAAAATACGCTTTCACCAAACACTTCTTGTAACTGCTCTGGGGGAATATCAGAAACTTTGCTGAGATTGACGATCAGTTTGACTAAGTCTCGGTGATCATAACTGCCGACAGAGTTATATACCCCTTCGTCATCGGAAA
>NZ_JAWOUH010001102.1:0-501 GCF_033339295.1 Vibrio sp. 704
AAAGCCGATAAGCCAAACCTGTTGATTCTGTCACAACATTTGCTGTCAGGAGATACCAACCAACAGGTAATAGATGCGCTGGCTTATGCCGAGCAAGCTAAAATTCCGGTTCTATATCTGCATTGGGACGGTGGGCTGACCGATCTTGGCCGAGACATTTTGGCAAAATTCCATGTTGACTACGTGGGGGACAACTATTGGCGTAAGTTAGGTTTGGTCGATTGGGCACCTTCATCACTGATGAACTTTGTGCCAGATTCTGTCATCACGCAACAAGCGTTGTTATCCCGTTTCGAAACTCAAAACTTCAATGTTGATTTGTCCCAATGTGATGATAAATCATGCCCAGAAGTAGCGAACATGGACAGTCAGTTTTACGACGCTGCCAACAGCATTCGCCAATGGCTGAAATCACTTGATGAGCAAAAAATCTCGTTGTTTGAACAAGATGGTTATCAATACGAAAAGCTGATGGTGTTATTGGCGGATCATTATCGTCAA
>NZ_JAWOUH010001103.1:0-501 GCF_033339295.1 Vibrio sp. 704
ATGAACGGGGAACGCCGTCGTTAATCGTTCACCGGTAAAGGCGTTGGTGGCGTAAAACACCTGTGAGTTTTGCGAATTCATTGTTCTTCCTTACTGTCCTTATTTCACTTCAAATCCGTACGCGTACGGGTCTTCGTCATCGACCCAAATGGTGTTGTGGCCATACACTTGTGCCCAACCTTCAATGCTCGGCAAAATCGCCGTTTGCCCGTTTACTTCGGTGATGCCCTCAATACGGCCGTTAAATAGGCTGCCGATGATGCTTTCATGCACGAAATCTTCGCCTGATTTGAGTTTTCCTTTCGCGTGCCATTGCGCCATGCGTGCGCTCGTGCCGGTTCCACATGGCGATCGGTCGAGCGCTTTATCGCCATAAAAAACGGCATTGCGAGCCGTTGCGCCGTCTTGCGTTGGTTTCCCTGTCCAAAGTACATGGGAAACGCCGCAAACCGTGGGGTCATTTGGATGGATGCATTCCACTGCATTAGAAACGGCGGTGCG
>NZ_JAWOUH010001104.1:0-501 GCF_033339295.1 Vibrio sp. 704
TCTGGAATTGCCATACCCAGCCGAAGGGAAAACCTATCCAACCGAAAGTTGGGAGCACGTGGAGTTTGTGATTCCATCTCATGCGGAAACCGCAGACGAGTTTTTGGCGGACTTGAAACACACTTATCCAGCGTTTGGCGCGCGTTTTGATGAGTTAGAAGAATTGGGTGTGAAGATCAAACTATCGAGCCCGAAAGGGGAAGGTGAACGCTTGAACAACCCAACCGTGGCGTTTAAGTACCAAGGTATTTGTATCAAGCTGCATCCGCATTCGCTCAAGCGTATAGTGGAGTCTGAGCAGGCTGAATAAGCAAGTTTTGAACGACTAGAAAGAAGAAAGGGTTGCAAATGAGGAACCCTTTCTTTCATTCAAATGCGATGAACTTAAAGAATCACCGTCTTATTCCCATAAACAAAAACGTGGTCGTTAATTACCTTATTCAGAGCTTTACTCAAAACATTCTTCTCAACATCGCGGCCTGCTTGAGCCATATCTTGTGC
>NZ_JAWOUH010001105.1:0-501 GCF_033339295.1 Vibrio sp. 704
TTTCCAGTAATTCAATGTCTTTTTTCTTTGGCTTGGTCTCAAACATCGCTAGTTGACCGCCATCCACACCACTGGCTGTTGCGAGCTTTTCTGCGCAGCAGTAGCGCTGCCTACCTTTGGCAAGAATGAAAGAGAATTCTCTGTCTGTAATACGACGGAATAGAGGAAGGTCTTTATTCACTAGCTGTTCTTGAAGCGCGACGGTTGCCGTTGAGATAACGACTTTGCGGTTGTTATGCACGGCAACTGGTATAGCGGCCATCAAATAAGAAAGTGATTTACCGATCCCTGTGCCTGCTTCTGCTACCAGTATTCGATTGGACTCATGATATTGACCACAAAGCGTCTTTGCGATTTCAGCGACAAGATAATTTTGAGCTCGTCTTGGTACAAAGTTATCGAGTTGAGCTTGTAGGTTTTGATAGCTATTGCGAATCGATTTTTGAATGTTACTGGTCAGCATACGGGCCTCAAATGCGTTGGAGCCGAATAGTAGCACAC
>NZ_JAWOUH010001106.1:0-501 GCF_033339295.1 Vibrio sp. 704
ATGCCGTAACGAGATTGGTTTCAACGACAGAGCAGATCGGTTCTCTAAACGAGCAAATGACAGAATTGGCCGCTGCTGCCGAGCAGCAATCTCACGCAACGCAATCCATAAATGGGTTAATGGCAGGCATTACACAGTCGGTCGAAATGGTGGCGAGTAACAGTCAGCATGCTTCTGAGACGTCGTTGCAAGTGAAGCAACAAGTCACTGAGTTGAATCAACAAATGGCCATGTTTAAAACGGCTTAGAACCCCCCAATGAATGCTCCTCGACCATGAAGAAATACAATGGTCGAGGGTTTCAACTATTCTACTACTCACATAACCTAATTGCTCATTGAGTTTAGTTATTAAATCTATAGCTAAAACCAAATTTCCTTCCTCACCGCTCAGATCTAATATGACTCCATCGGCAGCAAATACTGCAAAAGAATTTTTAAACTTTACTCTCCAAGGAGCAAGATTATGAGCAAACAAGTAAGCTTAATTGGTCTAGATCGTC
>NZ_JAWOUH010001107.1:0-501 GCF_033339295.1 Vibrio sp. 704
TTGGTCAACCGTCAATAACGCTTGTTACGAGTGTCATGCAGAAAAACGCGGCCCATTCTTATGGGAGCATGAGCCTGTAAATGAAGATTGCACATCCTGCCACACACCTCATGGTTCAGTGAACAAAGCCTTGCTCAATAAACGGCTGCCAATGCTATGTCAGGAATGTCACCGTGTGCCACATGCAAACGTAGCCATTCCTGAAAACGACTTGAGAGTGCGAGGCGGAAGTTGTTTGAACTGCCACAATCAAGTGCATGGCTCTAACCACCCACGTGGTCAAACATTAAGTTATTAGGAGGGAGGCATGAAACTATCTCAACTGTGCATCGCTATTTCCCTTGCTTTTGCTGCGCAAGCGCACGCCAACGATTATTCGTTACAACGTTCTCAACCAGCCGACACTAGCCGCTGGCAGTGCAGTGGATGCAGCAGCGACGGCACATGGAGTGGAGAAGTCAGCGCGGGCGTAGTGTACCTTAACAACGATGGTTCCTCGCG
>NZ_JAWOUH010001108.1:0-500 GCF_033339295.1 Vibrio sp. 704
TAACGCCTTGTTAAGGTGTGAGGCACGCAATGCCTAAGCTTCCGCATACCACCTTAATCACCAAACCTAACGCATGGTAAAAATGCCACGCGTGCCGAATCACTCTTGAACAATTTGTTATGCTCGTACTCAAAGAAATTGGAGAATTAAGCAAGTGACAAACGCTGGAAGCCCTGCAATAAAGAAAACCAAACCTGCCTGGAAGTTCATTCTATGCTGCTCTCGTTGGTCTTCTTCGAAATCATGACCTTCTACCATTTTGTAAACTTTATCTGTTCTAGAATCATCCATATGCGCTGTTTTACTATATACGCCACCTTCCCACATAAGCTTTGCTAAAACCCAGTTCACGATAACAACGAAGAACAGAAAGTCGACTGGCTGAGTAGTATCAAAGAAGGGGACAAACTGAGCTAAGAGAATAACAATCAATGCTGCAACAAGATTGATTAGCACCACTTTCTTCAGTAAATTGAGCAAAATTCCCTCCTAGAGCATAA
>NZ_JAWOUH010001109.1:0-500 GCF_033339295.1 Vibrio sp. 704
CATTGTCACTCCGTTGCTGACGCAGGTGGAATCTTTCGACATGCGTTTTTATGACGGTAAACAGTGGAAGAAAGAGTGGGACAGCAATAAAGAGTTGCCGAAAGCTGTCTCAGTTGTCTTGAAGTTGAAGGATTACGGTGAAATTGCGCGCACGTATCTAACGCCAGATGGCAAGCTTGCGGAAAGTGAAAGAAACAAAGCATCGGAGGGCAACAACAATGGCTAATCGTCAGCGTGGTGTTGCTTTGATTATTGTACTGATGTTGTTGGCGATTATGGCGACCATAGCTGCCACCATGTCTGAACGTTTGTTTTTGCAGTTTCAGCGCGGTTCAAACCAAATCCATTACCAGCAAGCATATTGGTACAGTGTTGGTGTTGAAGCTTTGGCTGAAGTGGGTATCGAGCAGAGCTACAAAGACAGCGATACCATCAACCTCAGCCAACCTTGGGCGATTAAAGAACAAGTGTACCCATTGGACTATGGTCAAGCAGCAGGG
>NZ_JAWOUH010001110.1:0-500 GCF_033339295.1 Vibrio sp. 704
AAGTGAGAATACCGCAAACATGATGGCTAGCGCTTTAGAGCCAACACCATATTGTAGGTAGTACATTGGGCCACCAATCATTTGGCCATTGTCGTCAACGCGTCGGTATTTAACAGCAAGCAGACACTCAGCGTATTTCGTCGCCATTCCGAATAGGGCAGCAAGCCACATCCAGAATAGGGCGCCAGGGCCACCAAGTTTGATTGCGGTTGCAACGCCGACAATGTTACCAGTACCGATAGTTGCAGAAAGTGCAGTACAAAGTGCTGCGAAGCTAGAAACGTCACCCTGTTTATCAGATGACTTATCTTTACAGAATACCATCGCTAACGCGGTTGGTAGATGTTTAAACTGGATCAAGCCAAGGCTAAAAGTGAAGTAAACACCGGTTCCCACAAGCAAAATAAGCAGTGGTGGACCCCAGACAAAGTTATCAATGGTTTGTAGTAAAGATTGTAGGTCGTTCATGATTTCCCCTTAATAAAACAACTAATAAGGAG
>NZ_JAWOUH010001111.1:0-500 GCF_033339295.1 Vibrio sp. 704
GGAGACATCCACTGCAACGCCGCACCATAAGATGAACGGTAGTTGGTTGGATCTGAGTAATCGTAGTAGTAACGGTCACCATATTCTGCACCAGAGTCGCGATAGTCAAACTCGGTATCCCAAATACTTGCCATATCGAAGAAAATACTGGTTCGAATTTGGTTGCGAACTTCGTCCGACGCAAATGGTGTAGGAACAATCAGCTCGATACTTGCTAGCGCTACTGCGTTACCACCAACAGAATCGTCTGTAGCAGTATCAGCACCATTGTTCGAGCCAGAGTAATCACGATAAACCGCTTTCGGACCTACGCTGTTAGAGCCGAAACCACGTAGTGTCGTAAAGCCACCTGCGTAATAGTTTTCGTAGAATGGGAACAAGTTATCGTTGCCATCCGTCTGACCGTAACCGTTACCATAACCTAAGCGACCACGGAACAAGAGCGTGAACTCATGCTTCTTAGTCAAAGGCACGTACTGACGCACATCGTACTGCATTTT
>NZ_JAWOUH010001112.1:0-500 GCF_033339295.1 Vibrio sp. 704
AGCCCGCGCCGGAAATGCAAGTGATCCTGTTGCATGTTCATTGTGCGGGCGAAGAACCATTTATTGGCACTGAACTTTTTGACAGTATGCAGCAAAATGGTCTTATCTATGGCGAGATGCATATCTTTCATCGTCATGTTGATTTATCTGGAAACGGTAAAGTGCTGTTCAGTGTGGCTAACATGATGCATCCGGGCACACTTGAGCATGGTGATCCCGCAGAGTTTTCGACGAAAGGCATTTCCTTCTTTATGACGTTGCCTTGCTATGGCGAAGCTGAGCAAAACTTCAACTTGATGTTGAGAACTGCACAGCAGATTGCGGATGATATGGGAGGAAATGTTCTCGATGACAAGAGAAACTTAATGACTCCTGACCGTTTAGCTGCTTATCGACGCCAAATAGTTGAGTTTAATGCAGCTAACGCATAATCTTACTACCCAATTATAAAAGGGCTCCGATTGGAGCCCTTTTTCATGGATTCCCAACCTCATCGATTG
>NZ_JAWOUH010001113.1:0-500 GCF_033339295.1 Vibrio sp. 704
CCTAGCGGCCTGATGGCTATCCAAGCGATTACGATTGCGGACCAGCGCTACGACTATTACAGCAACAATGTCGATTTTATTCAGAAATACATTTTCCCTGGCGGTTTCTTGCCGTCGGTGACGTCTTTGACACAAGCGACCACTAAGCACAGTGATTTGGTAGTTCGTGATTTGTTTGACATCGGCCTAGACTACGCAAAAACACTGAATGAGTGGCATCGCCGTTTTAACCGCGCAGAGGATGCTGTACGCGGGTTTGGGTACGATGACCGGTGTGTCCGCATGTGGCGGTAGTACCTTAGTTATTGTGAAGGCGGTTTTCTTGCTCGTACGATCAGCGCCGTTCATATGACTTTCCAGCGCCCATAACAATTATGAGAGTGTTGATTGCGTCCACTTGGTTTCAACTGTGCTGGTTTATTGCTGTGCTTGGTACTTTTGAGTGGCAATGGTTGATGATGATACTGGCGTTGGCGACCTTGGTGTATTCCATTCTGACG
>NZ_JAWOUH010001114.1:0-500 GCF_033339295.1 Vibrio sp. 704
TCTTGGCTGGCCGCGCACGGTTATGGTGCTAATCACTTTACGGTGAGTGTGAATCAGCTGAATCAACACGATGAAGTCAAACAGGTTAACGACCATCTTCGTCAGGCAGGGTTTGTGATCAATGAGTCGGGCGGTGAGGTGAAAGGCTCGCCGGAAGTGCTGCTTGAGCAATCGTCGACAATGGCAGACAAAGTGCTAGTGACCTTCGAAGAAGGTGCGGAAATTATCCCAGGTGGCTTTTACGAGTTTGCTAAACGTTACCCAATGGAGAATGGCGAGTTGTATCCAGGATTTGTTGCCGCTTCAGCAGACAAAATTTTTGAAAGCAATAATGGCTAAACGCAATGGAATACCCTGGGCTAACGTTGTTGTTTGTTAGCCTCTTGCGACCTAGGGTTTGACTGAGTTGCAAGGTAAATAACAAAGTAAATAAAAAGCCACCAATGTCGCCATTGGTGGCTTTTATAATTTTGTTCGTGTCACTCTAAATTGAGATTAAC